>CAZJJY010000063.1:0-1576 GCA_964546445.1 uncultured Gammaproteobacteria bacterium | reverse complement strand
TTTATCCCAGCGAAAATATCCTTTCTATCATCATACAAAACTTCAATTCCCTCTTCTTCTAACTTTTGGTAAACATCATCAGCCATCTTAGTTTCTTTCTCATCAAGACAAATAAGATAGGCTTTAAAAGGAGCTATATTCTCTGGCCAAATAATGCCTTTTTCATCATGATGAGCTTCGACAACCAATGCCATAGCCCGATCAATACCAATTCCATATGCCCCCATCCACATCAGCTTTTCTTTATTGTTTTTATCAACATAGGTACCATCCAGAGCTTTGGTATAAAAATTATCATATTTAAAACAGTGACCAAACTCGATCGCTCTTTTTTCTTTAAGTTCTCCCTTACCACATTTTCCACATAAAAAACCATCTTTCACTAAGGCAATATCAATTACTTGTCCATTTTTTAAATCTCTTGGGAAATTAAAGTTTTTAAGATCAACATTTAATTTATTGGCTCCAGTTATCAAATTTTTAACCGTCAAAACTGATTTATCAACAAAAAATTGAGAAACTTTTAAGCCAACAGGAGAAACAAAACCACGAACTGTTCTTAATTTTTTTAATTCTTCAACTTCAGGAATTCTAAAATCGTTTGTTTTTAAAATCTTTGCTAACTTTATTTCATTAATATCTAAATCCCCACGGATAAGAATGGCCACCGCTTCCTCTTTAACAAAAAAGATAACTGTTTTTAATAGTCTCCACAAAGGAGCCTTATAAAATTTAGCCATTTCTTCCATATTTAAGCCTCTTTTGACTTTTACTTCTGATAAAGATTCTTCTTTTTCTTTTGAATTTTTAAGAGTTAACTTTCCTTTTGCCTTTTCAACATTAGCCGCATAATTACATTTATTACAAACAACAAATGTATCTTCTCCTTTGTCATTAAGAACCATAAACTCATGACAAAAATCTCCACCTAAAGCTCCCGCATCTGCTTCAACTGGGATAACTTCAAGTCCCAATTTATTACCAATTTTTAAATAAGATTTGTACTGATCATCATAGGTTTTCATGAATTGTTCCTCGTCAGTGGCAAAAGAATAAGCATCTTTCATTAAAAACTCTCTTAATCTTATTAACCCTCCTCGAGCTCTTAATTCATCACGAAATTTTAAACTAAATTGATGAATTATAATTGGTAAATCCTTCCAAGTAGGGCTAAACTTTTTAACAAATTCTACCATGACTGCTTCATGAGTTGCCCCAACGGCAAACTCAGATCCTCGCCTATCTTTAATTCTCATCAAAGACTCACCAAAAGCCTCATCTCGATGAGTTACTTCCCAAAGTTTAATAGGATGCAAAGTAGGAGTAGAAACACGTTGAGAATCAATAATCATCATTTCTTTATCGATTACTTTGATGATATTTTCTATTGTTCGCCAACCTAAAGAAGTAAACATATATCTTCCTGCAGCTAATTCACGAATAAATCCAGCCTGGTATAAAAGCTTATGGCTTAAAAGGGTGGCATCTTTAGGAACTACTTTTAAAGTTTTTCCAAAGAGTTTTGAATAACGCATAATTAATTAAAGTATAACAGAAAAATTAAAACGGCAAAATC
>CAZJJY010000062.1:0-1705 GCA_964546445.1 uncultured Gammaproteobacteria bacterium | reverse complement strand
AATCCTACATCTATTTCCTTTGTCTCTCTGTTTTCTATATCTTCGATATCCTTAATCATTCCAGAAATAAAAAATCCCTTACTTTTAAGGTTAAATAAAACTCCTAAATTTGCCTTTTCAGGAACAATTCCCTTAATCGCTCCGCCCTCATCAGGATCTTTATCCCAAAGGTTTGATCCAGGACCTAAGTTAACATAGAAAAACTTATCTTTTTTTTCTTTTAGGTTAAGAGAGCTTCGTTCTATATATTCTCTTTCTGCCATATTTCTAGTTTAAGCTGATTAAAACTAACCTCCTCTATTTTAACAAAATTACCCTCATCAAGCCAATTTATAACTAAATCCTGAGGATCAAAAAGATCAGCTAAGTAATAAATGTAATAAAAGCCATCTATATCTTCTAAAAATATCTTTTCAAAATCTTTTTCATTAACTGTTCTTATCCCTTCAGCGACAGATATTAAACCCACCTTATCTTGACTGTAATATTTATAAGGCCAATGAGAAGTATGGGAGGGCAAAAGGACATACTCTTTTTTTTGAGCAGTCTCTTCAATATAATTTACTAATCCTCGCCAATCCTCTCGATGAAAATAAGGATTCTTATAATAAACCCCTAAGGAAATCAAATTGACTAAAAGCACTAATACTAAAGCTATATTTCGTAAAAATGGTTTCATAATACTAGAAATACCAATGGCCAAAAGAAGATAAAAAGCTGGTAAAACTAAAAGTAACCGAAAGGGTTGATAGTTAGGAATTAAAAAAGAAACTATCCAAGCTAAAAAAACCGGAATTAAGAACCAAAAAAGAATTAAAAGAATAGAATTATTTTTTCCCATTATTTTCTTTTTCTTTTTAAGAAAACCATTAATCATCAAAAGACTATATAAACCAAAGAGAATAATTGCCACAAGGGCATATATTTTTTTATTAAAGATTGTTATTCTCCCGATAGAAAATTTAACAAAAGTTAAAGGTAAGGCTTTAAAGAAACTTAGATTGACTAATTCTCCCCACCCTGGAAGAATGGCATTGGCTCCAATGCCTGTTTTTAATTGGATCGCTAGTAAAAACAAGGCTGGTAAAAAGAAAACAAAAGTAATAATAAAATTACGGATTAATTCCATTGTTCTTTTCCTTAAGATTAAAACACCGGCTATTATTTGAAAAAAGAAAACAAACAAACCGTAGTAATCAGAGTAAAGCATAAAGACTGTCGATAAAATATAGGCCCACGTTATCTTTCCTTCACTTAAGCGCGAATTCATTAATCTTAAAAACCAATAAATAGACAAACTTGTAGAAAAAGCCGTTAGAGCATAAGTTCTGGCTTCTTGTGAATAATAAATATGGAAAGGAGCTGTAGCTAAAAATAAAGCAGCCACAAGAGGTAAAAAGTTTATCAATTTACTCTTTTTATTAACTAATTGCTTGGCAATTAAATAAACAACATAAATTGTCGCTGTCCCAAAAACTACCGAAGGTAATCTCATTACAAATTCACTGTTACCAAACAAATGAGCCCAACCCCACATTAAAAAATGATAAAGCGGTGGATGAAAATCACCTTTCAATTCTGAAAAAAGGTTTAAAAAAGGACTTAAAGAGGTTAAAGCCTGAACTGATTCATCAAGCCAAAAAGACTGATTTATATAAACCAATCTTAAAACAAAACCTAAAAGTAAAATTAAAATTATGCCCAT
>CAZJJY010000061.1:0-1728 GCA_964546445.1 uncultured Gammaproteobacteria bacterium | reverse complement strand
AGTATCCGCTATGGTCCCATCAAAGTCAAAAATTAAATAATCTTTTTTCATTTTTCTTTCTTTAATTTTAAAATAGTATCACGGGCAAGATAAGGAGCCTCTAAGCCTTTTTGCCAATCCCAACCATAATAAGCAGCTCTAATCATCTTCCCAATACTTCCATGAGTTACTAAAAGAATAACTTTAAAAGGATGTCTTCTTTCCATCTTTTCTATTAGCTTATGAGCTCTTTCAAATAACTGAGGAAATGTTTCCAAGCCTTTCGCTTCTAAAAAACGATCAACTATATCTGCCTTAAGAATTTTTGAATTATATTTAAACGTCTCACCTTTACGTCTACCGCTTAAAATTCCAAAATCCCTTTCGATCAAAAAAGGTTCTATATTGAGACTTAGATAGTCTAAATCTTTTAAAATTATCTGGGCTGTTTCAATAGCTCTCCCTAGAGGGGAACAATAAAAACAATCTATTTTTTCTTTTTTAAGATCCTTTGCCACTTTTTTAGTTATTTTCTTACCAGAGTTAGTAAGAGGACTATCATTGTGCCCTATTAAAATATCACGGACATTATCTTTTGTTTCTCCATGTCTCACCAAAATTAAATTTACTTTTCTTTCCATGCTAATTTCTTTATATATTATATTTATTTCTTCCTCCCTGCAATACCCATGTTATAATAAAAAGTATGGAAGAACTAAATATTCCCCAGCTTACCAATATTTCTAAACAAGAAACCATAAAAAAAGTTGAAAATTGGTTGAAAAACTTAGGTCTAGAAATAAGCACAAAAGATTTAGAACGTCCTTGGGGGGCTTTTTGGCACATCAAACCTGAAAAAACAAACTTATTCTTATCTTTATTTTTTCCTAAAGTAAAAGAAGAAATAAAACTAGATATTAGCCCTAAGATTCTACTTATTTCTCCCAAGGAAAGCTTTTCTTGGCAATATCATCAAAGAAGAAATGAAATTTGGAAATTCTTAAATCCAGTAGGGATTCTTTTGAATAATACTAATAATATTCCTTCTGAAGAACAAATAGAAACTAAAAACCAAGGAGAAATAGCTAAAATACCAGCTAAAAAAAGACATCGTGCTATTGCTCTAGAAAATAATTACGGCTTAATTGCTGAAATTTGGGAACATCTTAATTCAAATAATCCTTCAAATGAAGAAGATGTTATTAGGGTTCAAGACAAATATGGGAGAAATTAGTCAAGTAATGGAGCTTCGTTTACCCACTTAATAAAACTCTTACAATATTCAAAACTACCAAAATCTCCTTCTTTTTGGGCAATAAATTCCTGACAACGAATATATTCCTGATCAATATAATCTTCTAAAACTTGGTAATTCTCCGCTTGATTAACTACTTTTTGGGCTTGATTACGAAGAACTAAAGTATTGGTGAACCAAAAATAAAACCAAACTAAAAAACCCACGAAAATTAGAATGAAGATAAGAAGTAGTTTAAACTTCCAACTTTTCTTGGACATAATTTAGTATAACACAACAAAAAATCATTTAAGTAAATAACAATTTCTTTTCAAGGCTGTCTTTTATCTCTTTTTAGTCTTGTTTTTTATCAAAATAACTAAAGTTCCAATTAAACCTGTTAAAAAACCCAAAGGAGCAATAATAACAGAAATAAAGAAAAAGAAAGGCTCATCCCCTATTCCTATCTTATCCCAAAAATCAGAACCGAAGAAAAAGATAAAAATCCCATAAAC
>CAZJJY010000060.1:0-1843 GCA_964546445.1 uncultured Gammaproteobacteria bacterium | reverse complement strand
AAGGATCTTTTAAAAATAAAAATTCATAATTTAAGAAAATGGACTAAAGATAAATACAAGACTGTTGATGGCCATTCTTTTGGCGGAGGTGTTGGTATGGTTTTAATGATAGAACCTATTTATAAAGCCATAAAAGAACTTAAGAAAAAAGAAAGCAAAGTTATTTTATTAACTCCTCAAGGAAAAGTTTTCAAACAAAAGAAAGCTGAAAAATTAAGTAAAGAGAAGCATTTAATTTTTGTTTGTGGTCATTATGAAGGAGTTGATGAAAGAATAAGAGAAAAATTAATCAATGAAGAAATATCTATTGGTGATTATATTTTAACAGGTGGCGAGCTACCAAACATGGTAATAATTGACAATGTTACAAGATTACTTCCTGGAGTTTTAAGTAAAAAAGAAGCTTCACAAATAGAATCATTTTCTTTTAAAGGCCTTTTAGAATATCCTCAATACACTCGCCCATCTGATTTTAAAGGTTGGAAAGTGCCTGAGATTCTTCTTTCAGGAAATCATAAAAAAATTGATGAATGGAGAGAGAAAAAAGCTCTTGAAAAAACAAAAAAAAGAAGGCCGGACCTTCTTAAAGATTAATTTAACTAATTAAACTATGTATGTTTATCTGCTATCACAAATGCTCCATATGATTCTGGCTTTGTTTTAGCCGTAAATCCATTACCATTAACCATTCCGACAACTTCTTTAATCATTTCCCTTGTAGGACCAGCATCACCAACATCGATATGAATTTCTAGTTTGTATCTTTCCCCATTAAGTCTCTTTGTAAACTGAGGAACTAGCTTTTCAGCCATTTTTATGGAAAGGAGTGTCTCTGTATAAATTTTATCTCTCAAAGAACCAATATTATCTATTTTATTTCTCTGCCAAAAATAACAACCACCTTTTCCTTTTCTATAGATAACAATGGCGGTTACAAAGCCAATTTTATCTTTAATATTTGGCTTCCCTGATTTGGAGTCTGTTCCTATAACTAAACTATAAAAATTATCCTTTTCTTGCCTCATAAAACTCACTAACCGATCGACCATCTCATCGATAGGCATTTCCCCATTAGTTGGACTTATAAATGTATCTTTAGACCGCATAAATTACTCAATTTCAGTACTTATTATACCTTAATTAGGTTGAATTTGGAAGCTAAGCTCTTAATAAAAGAGAGATTACGATCACGCAAGCAGCAACAGCTACAATTACATATTCCCATAAAATTCGCCAATGGAAATCCTTCTTCAAACCATGATGAACAACTCCCCAAATAACATAGACAAAACCTAAACAGATGGTAATTAAAATTTGAATTTGACGATTAAAATTAAAAATCCAAAAAAGACCAAATCCGATTGATAAAAAAGCAAGTAATGATAAATAATGTTTTAAATCTTTCATTTTAAAGTATTGCTCCTGGTGTTGTTAATATAGCTGATAATAACAAAGCGGCAATAAAGATTAAATGAGCTAAATTCTTCCCGGATAAACGAACAATCCTTCTTTGCCAAACTAAAACGGCATCAAGGATTAAGGCTCCCAAGATAAGACCTAATAAAAATATAGCAATCGTTTTTGTTAACATAAATGGGGAAAGCAGAGGTGGGCTATTAACTTCCCCTTTTTCTTGAGCTAAAACTATATTTGATAAAGGTGTTATTTCTTTTTGTCCTATTTCTGGTATTGACGTTGGTACTGCTACAGGAGCTAAAGCAACTTCCGGTGTCGTCTGTTTTTGGGCTGCAGGTGATGGAGTTGGCGTCCCAAACATTTGAACAACCAAAGTCGTTTCAACTCCATTTAAGGTTCCATTAACAACAGATAAGCCTATTTCTTT
>CAZJJY010000059.1:0-1876 GCA_964546445.1 uncultured Gammaproteobacteria bacterium | reverse complement strand
TTAGATAGTAAGGTAGAGGAACTTAAAAATCTAAAGAAAAACTTACCTAATATATTAGCTGAGGAAATTGAAAAAAACTCCGGACTTAAAAAGGCTTGTTGGCGTTATTTTGAATCACCAAACGCAGATTATATTTTAAAACATAGTTTCTTTTCAAATTATCTCCTAGAAGATATTGATGAATGGTTTTCGAGGACAGAGGATTTATGTCAGGAAGGAAAGGAAATGGTTAGTTCAGATTATTCTCATTTAAAAGATAAAGTAATTAATGCCATTGACTTGAATAAAGACACGGAAAGAATGCTTAATCTGTTTACTGATTTGAAGAAGAATATAACTAAGGAACTTTCTAACTACATTAAAAGTGAAAAAGGAAAGACAGAAAAAAGTATTGAACTTGAAAGTATCTTTCTTAAGCCTAAAGCTGATTATCTTTTTAAACCACAAGAGGAAGTTAAAGAAATCCTTCGTAAAAAAGACCTTAATGAAGCTAAGAGAGAGTTAGAAGAAAAGATTGAAGGAATAAGTATAAAGGTTTCATCTAAGATAGATCTTGATTGGCTTGAGGTGGAGAAAGGTTTATTTGAGAAAAAAAATAAGACCAGGGCTATTGAAAATAAAAAGAGAAATATTGAAGAGAGAAAAGAAAAGGCTGAGAAATCACTTGGTAATCTAGATGAAGTTGAAAAGAATCTTAATGAATATTTGGGAGAAGTGATTAAAATTGATGATGTAGAGGAGTCCTTTCGTTCTCCAGAACTAAAGGACAGTATAAATCAGACAGATAAACAAATAAAAGAAATAAAAAATAAGATAGATGATAATTCTAAACAAATAGGAGAGAAAGATAGGCAAAGTCGTAAGGTTAGTAAGGGTAGATGGCAGGTTGGGATGGATAATTTAAAATCTGAAAAGAAAAAATTAGATGAGGGGTTAGAAAGACTACAAAAAGATCGTGAAGAACAAGTAGATAGATGGTCACAATTAAATGATTTAAGTAAGATTCTTAGGGATTTTGATCTTAGCCAAGAATTTAATGGTAAAGAGCTAACAATTGGAAGTACTCTTAAAATACTTCGTGATAAGTTGACTGTTATTCAGTCTAAAGAGGGTTTATCCCCGGAAGAACAGGCTATTTATCAAAACTGGCAGGGATTAGAAGCTCAAATAAAAGAAGCAGAAGATAAATATTCAGAATCTAAGAAAGAGTTTCCTAACTTCTAATTTTGAGGTGCGGGCGGGAATCGAACCCGCGCATAGAGGTTTTGCAGACCCCGGCGTTTCCACTTCGCCACCGCACCCAAGACAGGTTTGATTCTAACATTTTCTTGCCCTCTTTGACAAACTATGCTATCATAATTCCACTTATGAAAAGTAAATGGTTAATGATCGTTGTTGGCGTTTTGGTTTTAGTTTTAGTTGGATTAATCGTCAAAAGTAAATTTTTTAATAAACAAGGTCCCGGAGCACTTCAGATTACCACTTCCCCTCGAGCAACTGTTTTCGTTGATGGGAATCAGGTTGGTGTAAGCCCATTTTTTAATGATAATATTCAATCTGGTGAACATACGATTAAAATCGTGCCTGAATCTACCGTTGATGGATTAAGTGATTGGGAAACTAAGGTTGATTTATTGCCTGGTATTTTGACCGTTATTAATAGGGATTTTGGTTCAACTGAAGCTTTATCTTCTGGAGAGATCCTAAGTTTAGAAAAAACAGGCAGAAAAGATATGTCTTCTATTGCCGTTGTCTCTATTCCAGATCGGGCTGTTGTTAAGCTTGAAGGAGAACCTAAAGGCTTTGCTCCTCTAACTATTGATGACTTAGTTCCTGGAGATTATCAGATTGTCATTAGTGCTTCAGGTTATGAAGA
>CAZJJY010000058.1:0-1969 GCA_964546445.1 uncultured Gammaproteobacteria bacterium | reverse complement strand
CAGGTAGGGTTTTTTTTATTCCACCAAAATTAGCTGATATATTATGGAATAAATTGCATATTTTACCTGTTGATAGTTTGATTGGTAAAGTTGATGTTTTTCATTCTTCTGATTGGACTCAGCCTCCAAGTAATTCAGCTAAAGTGACAACAATTCATGATTTTGGCTTTTTAAAATATCCTAGTACAGCTCATCCTAAAATAGCTTCGACGATGAAAGGTCGTTTTGAATGGGTTAAAAAGGACGTAGATTTGATTATTGCTATCTCAAAAGCTACCAAGAATGATATTGTTGATATCTTAGGAATTTCTCCCAAAAAAGTTAAAGTAGTTTATGAAGCTTTGCCAAAAGATATTAAAAAGGTACAGAATAACAAACTCATTGCTGATGTTAAAAAGAAATATAAGATTAAAAATGACTTTCTTCTATCAGTAGCTACCTTAGAACCTAGGAAAAATCTTAAAAGAGTTATTTTAGCTTTTAACGAGGTTAAAAAAATAATTCCTGATATGCAACTGGTTTTAGCAGGAAAACTTGGTTGGGATCAGGATATTAAAAAGATGATGGGTAAAAGACCTAAAGATATTATCTTTACCGGTTTTATTGATCGAGAGCATGAATTATCATCTTTGTATTCTTCAGCTAGTTGTTTTGTTTTTCCTTCACTTTATGAAGGTTTTGGATTGCCAATATTAGAAGCTATGGTTTGTGGTTGTCCAGTGGTTACTTCTAATATTTCAAGTATGCCTGAAGTAGCCGGTGATGCGGCTGTTTTAGTTGAGCCTTTGGAAGTTGAAAGTATTTCTCATGGCATAGTTAAGGCTATTAAAGAAAAAGATGCTTTGGTTAAGAAAGGCTTTGAACAGATAGATAAATTTTCTTGGGAAAAAACAGCCAAAGAAACTTTAAGGGTTTATAAGCAAGCTGTTAAAAATAAATGAAAAAGAGAATAATTGAATTTTTAAAAGCTAATAAAATAGAGCTTTTATTTTTAGCCTTAATTATAATTTTGGCTTCTTTTTTACGTTTTTATAAAATTAATGAACTTCATTTTTTTACCTATGATCAAGCTAGAGATGATCTAATTGTTAAACGTATTCTAGTTGATCATAAATTCACCTTATTAGGCCCTCAAAGCTCTATGAGGGGGGTTTATCTGCCTCCTTTTTATTACTATACTTTAGTTCCTATATTATGGCTTTCGGGTTTAAATCCGGTTGGTGTTGACGTTTATACAGCCCTAATAGGTGTTTTGACTGTTTTACTTCTTTGGTGGGTAGTAAGAGAATTTTTCGGTCGAATTCCAGCTTTGATAATAGCTGCTTTATATGCAACTTCGCCCTTAATTGTTGAACTTTCTCATCGAGCTTGGAACCCTAATACTCAGCCATTTTTTATCTTACTTTTTCTTTATTTATTATATAAGCTATTTAAAACAAAAAAAGAAAAGTTTTTGGTTTTTTCTTCTTTAGTTTATGGTTATGTCATCAACCTTCATTATGGTTCAGCCGCCCTGTTCCCAATATGGGTTTTTGCTTTTATTTGGGGATTAGTAAAACTTAAAAGAAAGTCTTTAATTTTTCTTTCTCTGTTTTTATTATTTTTATTTGGTGCTCCTTTAATCTTGTTTGATTTGCGTCATGATTTTATGCTTTCAAACAATATTTACCTTCATTTTTTTGCTGGAGATAGAATGAGTATCTCTCCTTATAATTTTTTAGAACCAATGGTGGCTTCTATTTATCAACTTTTTGTGGCTTTATTATCGGGAAGTTTTATTCAAACAGCTCAAGTTCCTTTTGAGTTTTGGGGTAAGTTAAAATCAGTTTTGAATTTTGCTCCTGTTTCAATTATTGCCCATAAACCACTGCTTGTTCAATATCAGTGGTGGGGACTTGGCTTATTTATCTCAATTATTTCTTCTACAGTTTGGTTTACGTTTTCAGTGTTCATAATGTTTAATGTTTAG
>CAZJJY010000057.1:0-1986 GCA_964546445.1 uncultured Gammaproteobacteria bacterium | reverse complement strand
TCTTTTTAAAAATTCTTATCTTTAAATAATTAATAAAAGACCAAGCATGATGAAGGCCAGAGAAAAAGGCGAAAACAAAACCCTGCCATCCATCAATAAAGCCTTTGCAACGAATAAAAATTAAAAAGAAAGTTTTTAAAGGACGAAAAAGAAGATACTTAATAAAATTAAAAGGATTTAAAGAAATTTTATTATCTTTCATCTGTAATCCTTCCAAAAAAGCATAGCGTCTTTCCCTTAAAAGATAGCGAGAAAATTCCGGTGTTGCCAAATGAATCAAATCATTCTCTAACCATCCTGTTTTTCCTTTTATTTCTAATTGCTTATGAACTGTGTCTTTAGGCATAAAAGCCTGACCTTTTTTGAAAAGACGAACCACTGGATCAGGATATTGGCCACCTTTCTTAAAGAAACGGCCCAAAAAATAATTTTTTCTTTTTACCCAATAGGCAACAGGATTACCTGTTTCCCAACTATTAATTTTCTCAACAATCTCCTTAGCTAATTCTGGACTTATTCTCTCATCAGCATCTAGTAAAAAAATCCAATCACCTCGACAAGCTTTAATGGCAATATTTTTATTGGTATCAAAAAAGAGCTTATTAGTGGTTTTAATAACTCTTGCTTTTAGCTCTTTAGCTATTTGACGTGTCTTATCTTTAGAAGAAC
This sequence comes from uncultured Gammaproteobacteria bacterium, assembly GCA_964546445.1. Lineage (GTDB taxonomy): Bacteria > Patescibacteriota > Microgenomatia > PFEM01 > JAPLYW01 > CAZJJY01. Next base: position 1,317 of record CAZJJY010000057.1, on the reverse strand, counting down.
CATCGACAACTACAATTTCATCAGCCCACTTAACTGATTCTAAACAATCTTTAATATTTTTTTCTTCATTATAGGTAATAATGGCAATTGAGATTTTTCTTTTTTCCATAAAAATTAATTCTCTGTTTCGACAATTTTAAAAGCAGGTTTATTATTTTTAAAATAAACAGAGTTTGTTACTCCGTAATAAATCGTCTTTACTATTTTAGCAGATTTAGGTATTTCTTCATCAGTCCCAATAACCAAACTTCCTTTTTTATCTTTCAAAGTTGGCCAATCAATTTTTTCGAAATGAAATTTACCAAAATCTCTAACCGTCGAAAAACCAAACTTATCAGGTGGGGTTAGCTGAACTTCCCTTTGAAATAAAGAAGGTGGATACTTTAGATAAAATAAAAATATTATATATGGCTGATCATATTTATCAGTAACATAAATCTTTTCGTATTTATCTTCATTCTCCCCTACATAACTTGTTAATTCATCAAAACCCTCTTCCCAAGCAAAAGGATATGTTTTTGGATAATGAACATAATACTGATGTAAATAACGACCGACATTCCAAGAAATTAGAATTGCTATTAATAAACTACCAAAAACAATAAATACTTTCTTTTGTTTTTTTAACCAAGAAAAGAGATTATAAAGACCATAGGCAGAGATAATAGCCAAAGGAATAACCATGTTATGAGAACGTAAGGCATGTGGCGTCTGAAAGGTTAAAGCGGCTGCCACAGGCCCCATGAAAAGCCAAATAAACAGAACTATTTTACCCTTTAGCTTATCTCTAATAAGAAAATAAAGACCAAGTAAAAATAATGGTATTTCAAATAAATAAAGTTGCCCTGTTTCAGGAACTCTACTTCGAGGAATAACATCTCCTGAGATAAAAAGGAAATTGCCTTCAAAATGATCAAAATAGTTTTCTAAAAAAGCTACACCATAACCAATAAAACGATTATGAATTAAGCGAGTACTTAAGCTTGCCACACTACCATGTTCAACCCGTAATTCGTTAACTCGCCATAAAGGACCACTATCAGCAAAAAGACCAACACCAGAAAACCGAGCCGTTCCAGCCGGACCAACAAAACTAATTATTAAAGGAATTAAAAACAAAAAGCCTACAATAATAATTGTCGAAACTAATTTTATATTTTTTTTCTGAAAAATATTTTTCCAATAAAACAAAACCAAAGCTAAAGTTAAAAAGATAGCTACTACTCGTGCACTATGATAAGTATATAAAGAAAGAATTAAAAACAGCCCCGCTGGGATTAAAAAAGAAATCTTTTTCAAGGATTTCACAAAAAACAA
>CAZJJY010000056.1:0-2173 GCA_964546445.1 uncultured Gammaproteobacteria bacterium | reverse complement strand
GAAACAAAAATGCCTTTCAGTACAGTTCTTGGGACGTTTGTAGCCATTATTGTTATTAGATTAAAAGATCCAAAGACATTAAGATTTATGAAGTTTGGAACAGTTGGTTTTATTGGTTATGCACTTAATGCTTTAGGTTTAGAAGGTTTTTATAGATTAGGCTTAGTTCCAGCCTTAGCAGCTGCTCTAGGGGCAGAAATAGCAATTGTTTCTAACTTTACCTTAAATAACATTTGGACCTTTGGTGGTAAAAATAAAATTACTGGTTTTAAAAAGATTATTTGGAAGTTTGGTCAATTTAATTTAACTTCCTTAGGGGCAATTTTAATTCAGGCTTTGGTTGTGGGTATTTTATCTAAATTTTTCGGAGATCAGTATCGCCAAATTTATTTAATAATTGCCGTTGGTTTCTTTGTTATTCCCTATAATTATTCTATGTATAATATCTTTATTTGGAAAACTTGGAAAATTCCCTTCTTACGTAAATTTCAACAAAAAGTTGGCTAATTCTTTTTTATAAAAATGGAGCCCAATCAGCAATTGGAGCGGTGTTATTGGCGATGAAATTAATAGCGTAAAGGAAAATAGGAAGAATAATTACGGCGAAAGCAATCTTGAATTCTTTTTTAACTAAGAGTGGTTCAAAGGCAATTATTAAAAATGGCATAAGGGGAAGACTATATCTGGCGATGTCTCGATGAGAAATGAATAGGGTAGTGATAAAAAATAAAGTTGTAAAAATAGCTAGATCGATTCTCTTTTGTTTGAAGAGATAAACAACTCCCAAAGCTCCTAAGAAATAAACATAAATTATTTCTTCTAGCCAAAATGTTCCTACCCAATATGAGGTGGCATTAAAGATTTGTAAAGGAGGCCAGAAAAGATGGATATTATCTCCTGATTGAAAATAAGCCCAGAAATTACCATAGCTGAATTTATATAAGGTGAATATTCCAACCAAGGTTAAAGGGATAATTAATAAAGGATAAGCCTTTTTAACTATTTTTATTATCTGATTAAAGAAGTGTGTTTTGATTCCCTGCCAATTTTCGTAAATAAGATAGGTGGCAAAGGCTCCGAAGATTAAGAATCCAGGTGGTTTAGTAAGTTGGGCTAATCCACCGAAAAGACCAGCTAGCCAATAATTTTTTTTCTTAAAGAAGTAAAAAGCGGTTATCAGAAACAAAATTAAAAGTGGTTCTGGTGACCCTACTGAACGAACAATTAGCCATCTAGCTGGAAATAAAAGAAAAACAATTGTTAACCAGAGAGGATACTTTGAATATTTGAATTCTTTGACAAAAAAGTAAAAAACAAAACCAGAAAGAACACTGGCTATTAAAGGTATGGAAATCATCGACCAAAGATAGCCTAGAGGATAACTAAATAATCTAATTAAGAAAGGATACAAGGGGAAATGAGCGGAGTAATAAATAGCCGGTAGATTAAAAGAAAAATTGGAGGTGATAAATTCTGGGTTATAGAAAGACTTACTGGTGACTACATAGTAGAGTCCATCAAAGTTTTTCATAATCGTAGCCATTCCTTCTTGAGGAAGAGCAATTTTCCAAAAACTAGGAAGTTTTAAAAAGAAAGGAAGCCAAAGTAATAAGGTACTAAACAAGGAAACAGCAGCAATAATTAAGAGATTACGCCATTTTTTTTGCATCAACTATATAATAGCATAAATCGTTAATTTTATGATATACTTTTTGATATGAAGTTAATTGATCAACTTTCAGTCTTTTTTCCTGCTTATAACGAAGAAAAAAGCCTAAAATCTACGGTAGAAAAAACAGATAAGGTTTTACAAAAAATAGCTAGGGATTACGAGATGATCATTGTTAATGATGGTTCAAAAGATAAGACCGGAGAGATTGCTGATAGATTAGCTGCTAATAATAAAAAGATTAAGGTTATTCATCATTCTCCTAATAGAGGTTACGGAGCGGCTCTAAAATCAGGAATGTATAATGCTCGTTTCCCTTGGATTGCTTTTATTGATGCTGATGGGCAGTTTGATTTTTCTGAAATAGATAAGCTTATCGAAACTCAGAAGAAAACAGACGCTGATTTAGTTATTGGTTATTATCTTAAGCGAGCCGTTAATTTTCAAAGAAAGATAAATTCTTTTTTATGGGAACTATTAGTTTTTATTCTTTTTGGTCTCAAG
>CAZJJY010000055.1:0-2210 GCA_964546445.1 uncultured Gammaproteobacteria bacterium | reverse complement strand
GATTAGCATTGGTAGAATCATTGCCTAGGTAGCCATAGTAGATATTATTGGCTTCTTTTCCTCCAGTGTTACCAAAGTTAGCTCCGCTTTGGTTGTTTAGGAGGTTTCCAGTTTCTGCTTCAGAGGTAATGGTAACAGTGCCTGTTCCTTTAGGAGCTAAGGCAATACTTCCATTTTGTCCTGTACCTGCTTGGATAGTAACACCTGTTTGTCCTTCAACGGCAAAAGTTCCTGATGATGCTTGTAAGAGAGGGGAAGCTGCGGCGATGACAACATTACCTGAGGAATTGATATAGGGGATCATACTAGCGGTGGTTCCAGGAGGATATCCCTGTAACGTTTCAGCATTAAGAGCATAACCAACGGTGGCAATTTGAATTCTCGGTGTCATTTCATTATCCGAAGTCACTTTTACCCCAAGGTAAATATTTTGATTTTCGGAAAAAACAGTCGCCGCTATTTCTGTCGCTGATGAACAGGTATAACCAGTTCCTGAGGTTGTTCCTAAAAGAATAGAAAAAATACCATCTTGGTCAGGAGTAATGGCACAGGTATCTGAATTCCAAAGAGTACTTCCAGCGCTAGGATCATCATAAAGTTTAAAAGTAATGTTGGTAGCAGTGGTAATAGGATTATCAGAAGAATCAGTTAATCGACCTTGAAAAGAAAGAAATCTATTTGGTCTGGTTAAAGCACTAGGATAGGCAAGGGGAGTTTCAACTTGTTTAAAAAACTGTTCATAGGCTCCAAAGCCTAAAGCAGCGCAAAAGATGATTAATAAAGCCCAGTGTAGATATTTGGTAGGTGTAAAACTATGATATGCTTGGTAGGCATTAACAAAGGGTTTTTTAAGAGAGAATTGTTCTTGAGTAATGACTATTTCTGTTTCTTTTACTAGGGGATTAACTTGAAGATAACTTTTGTTATCAGCCCAATTAATAAACTTTCTGACTGATGAGAGGCGTCTTTTAGTTGTAGAAGAAGATAAATCTAACTGATCTTCAAGATATTTTTTATATTCAACCAAAGTTTTTTTATTTATTTTATTTAAAATACTTGTTTTAAGTTTCATATTTGATTTGACAATCTGTTTTTTATGTATTACAAATACTTAATCGCGCCCCGCCATTGAGCGGGGACATTTTTTGATTTTAATGTTTTTATTTTGTTCATATTTTCTCTATTTAACTTGCTTTTTAGTGTTATAATTAATTTGCGGGTTACTTAGTTGTTTGAAAAAACATCTAGAAACAAATTTTGGTTCCCCCCAGATTTGTTTGTGGCCCGCACAAGGCGTTTTATGCTTCTTTTAACCAGCTAAGGAAATGTCTTAGATCAGACAGGTAGTTTTTAATCGTTACCGCACTTATATTTTCTTTCTCTAAATCTTGTTTAAAGTCGATTAAGATATCCTTTGGAATTTCTTTTCTAATTTTTTGGTTTTCAGAATTGGTTATTTCTAAAGCAGGATTATTATTGATCCAACCCTGAGCTTGAATAAATGATCCGAATTTCCTTAAAGCAGACAAACGACGGTTAATTGTAGAAAGGGGAGCATCTTGGTCATTTTTGTATTCTTCAATTGTTTCTTTAGTAAAAAGTCCGAGGACAGCTGTTCCAGCGACTTGATATTTAATTTGAGTTTTTTTCTCTAGCCAGTTAAAGAAATTATTAATATCAGCAACATAATTTTTTATCGTTACTGAGGATACTTTTTGAGTCTTAAGATAGTTTTTAAAAAGTTCAGGCAGATTCATAGTTAGATAAAGAGCCAAAGGAAAAGGCCAGAGAAAATTAAAAGGGCAAAACCCGCTTCAGCTACTTCGGTGAAGTGACTGTGTTTTTCTAAAGTGTAATTTTGACTGTATTTGATCATTTTTTTATTTCTTTTCGCGGTTAATTATTTACCGCAAATTTTGTTAGGTTTAAATTATACTAGATTATACTAAATTATCCTTCTCTTACTACTATAATAAAGAAATCTAGGTTCTGTCAAGATGGCAATTTTAGAGTGTTTGATGTAGTTAGATTAGGTGCATAAGGGCTAAATTAATTACCGCATCTGTATTTTCATAAGCCTTTTCATTGAGGTTAATTACCGCATAATTAGCTAAATAGGTATTACAAAGTAGCCCAAAGTATATCATTTATCTTCTAAGAGATGATGAGGTAATTAAGAAAGTGTGGTGATATACTATGATATATTTAGG
>CAZJJY010000054.1:0-2246 GCA_964546445.1 uncultured Gammaproteobacteria bacterium | reverse complement strand
AGGGGCAGGTGCTTCTAACGAGTTCCCATCAACAGGGGTTACAATTGGAGCGTCATTGTCACAGGTTGTTACTTTTACCCCCTTGACTCTCGTTGACACAGACCAAAAATGGTATATTACCATCGATGCATATAATGGTTCTAACTATGAAACAGTAATTGATGATTATTCTTATCTGTGCTCTGATTGCAATATTACCAACGAAAGAGGACTGGTAGGAGAATATTATGCCATTGGGTCAGGAATCGGTAAATGCCCTGATTATTCTTTGCTAACTCCCAATTACACTATCGTTGATGATAATATCAACTTTGACATACCAGGAGGAAGCCCCTGGATAACAACTGACGGAACAAACCTAGGTGGCGATTTTGTCGATATGTTTGCAGTACGCTGGCGGGGACGTATTCTTATTACAACAGCGGGAACATATGAATTTGTGCTAAATTCAGATGACGGCTCTAAGCTGTTTATTGACTTTGTGGAAGTTGTTGATAGAGATGGCTATCAAAATAGATCCTTGGGTTATTTGTCATTTAGATCCTTTACCTTTTCTAGATGTTGATACCGATATATCTAAACCTTTCGTTAATGAACTACTAAAACTTGATAGTAAATATTTTCTTTGTTTTTATGAATATTATTTAAGGCTTTTCCGTTCAGCAGGATTTTTGGAAAAGATTACTGATATCGCACCAGAATGGCCACCTTTTTGGATTGAATTAGGCAATTCTTATTTAGAGAAAAAGGAATTTGAAAAAGCGGAATCTGTTTTTAAATCTTGTTTAGAATATACTCCAGAGGCATTTGATTGCAAGATGGGGCTTGAGTGGGCCGAAGAAAAACAAAATTGACAAGCTGTTACATTTAATATTTAATGTTATAATAAGGGAAAACGAGTTAATTTATGAGTAAAAAAATTAAAATAGGGCTTTCTATTTTAGCTTTAATTTCTATTGGGTTTTCTATTTTTGTTATTTTTGGGAGGGGCCCTCTTCAAAAATTAAAAACTGAGCTAAACCCGTCGCCGACTCCTTTAGTTAAAAGAGAAACTTCCACTTATCTTGGTGATTATCCTGAATTAAGAGAAATGCCGGTTGAAGATAAAAAAGTTTTAGTTCGCCCGGTTAATGAAAAGTATTTCGAAGAAGCCTTAATCGATAAAGAAAATCCTCAGGTTTTATCTTTCTTTTTAGAGCCAGAAGAGCCAATGAAGGCAATTTTTAAAGGAAAAATTAGAGAAATTTTTAGAAACCAAAAACCTTTTCCTAACGATAATGCTTTTGATGAAATTATACTTGATCGGGAAGACAGTCGATTTTACGCTAGTTATATGATTTTTGGTGATGTTTTAGTCAATGAGGGTGATATAATCGAACAGGGACAGGTTATTGCCAAAGCCAAAGAAGGTGGTTTAGGTTTTCGAAGTATGACTAATTTATCTTTATGGATTCACGACAAAGAAGGAGATTTTATAGAATTATCAAAAGAGATGTTTATTAAATAGCCTGCCTAAAAATGTCAGAAACAAAAATGTCAAAAAACTCAGAAATAATCGGCGGTCTTTCAGGAACCTTTTTCAAGGAAGGCAGGGGTGAGATGAAGTTTAGAGAAAAGATAGAAAGAGAAAATCTAGAAGACATAGGTAAAAAAGTTGAAAAGGTCTCGACTTCAATAGATTCCAGTAAGAAACCTTCAAATCTTCAGAGAGTATTAAAAGTTCTTGCTCCCGTACCAGCCATTCCTCTTATTCTTTCCATGGCCGCCTGTGAAGAAGTACCTGTCTTAGAAGAACAGATTGTAGAAAAGCAGGTGATTGAAGGTTTAAGGTATGATGAAAGGTCCAATACTTTCTTTGCCCAAGAAGTCAATCCTTATAACCTGGAAATTGGGGAAAAAGCAGGAGTTTTTATTAAAGATGCCGTGGAAATAAATGGAGTTATGGAATCTTTCATTGGTTTAAGGCCAGAAGTTATTAAAGTGTTACAGAAAAAGATAATGGAAGAAGAGAAAGAATTTAGATATGCTTTTCCTATCGATTTAGAATTAGCTAAAGGGATAAAGATAAAAGAAATGGAACTTGTACGGCTCGATGATGTTTATAAATCGACAGGTGTGTTTTGGGATAATAATAATAGCTGTCTAGAAGTATCTAACATACCTGTAGGAACAAAAATTTATTCTCCTGTCAAAACTCCGTATTTTCTTATTTATGACAATAATTGGGGGGGAAATGACCCTTCAAA
>CAZJJY010000053.1:0-2248 GCA_964546445.1 uncultured Gammaproteobacteria bacterium | reverse complement strand
ACAATGAAAATAAATCCACAAACAGGAAAGGTTGGCCTAGAAATATCCAGGGAGAAATCTTGCTAACTTATCACTAAGAAATTTTATTTTTTAGGCTTGTTCCAAGAAGCCCATTTACACTTAGGGTAATTAGAACATCCGTAAAATTGTTTACCCCTTTTAGTTTTTTTGATAACGACATCCCCACCACAATCAGCACATTTAAACCCTTCTAATTTTTCCACGAAAGGAGCCGTATATTTACAATCAGGAAATTTAGAACAAGAAATAAATTTTCCGAAACGACCGACTCTTATAACTAACTGTCCATCTTTACATTCAGGACAATTCTCTCCAGTCGCTTCTGTTGGAACCTGAACTCTCTCAGCTACCTCAGCCACAGTTTCAAGTTTCTTTTCAAAAGGAACATAGAACTCATTCATTAACGAAACCCACTCTCTCTTACCATTGGCAATATCATCCAATTCATCTTCCATCTTGGCTGTAAATTGATAATCAAAAGTATTAGGAAAATATTTAACTAAAAAATCATTAACGACCTCCCCTAATGATGTTGGTTTAAATTTTCTTTCTTCCTTTTCTACATACTGTCTTGTTTGAATGGTGGAAATGATTGGCACATAAGTAGACGGTCTTCCTATTCCTTTTCCTTCCAGAGCCTTCACTAAACTTGCTTCTGTATATCGGGCTGGAGGTAAAGTAAACTTCTGTTCATTTTCAATTTTAATTAAATCTAAATCATCACCTTTTTTAAGATCAGGTAGTTCCTCTTCTTTTTCTTTAGATCCGTATAAAGAAAGCCAACCATCAAATTTTATAACCTTGCCTTCAACTAAAAAACCATAAAGATCTTTTGGACTAGCTGCCTGAATATTAATCTTAGCCTGATCCCAAATAGCTGATTTCATTTGGGAAGCAACGGCTCTTTGCCATATTAATCTATAAAGACGATATTCATCTCTGCCTATCTTGCCTTCTTCTGGTTTGCTACTAACATTAGTTGGCCTAACAGCTTCATGAGCTTCTTGAGCTACCTTAGATTTGGTTTTGTAGATCCTTGGACTTTCAGGAAGATAATCTTCCCCTTTCTCTCGCTTAATATAATCTCTTATCTTGCCAACTGCTTGTATGGATAAACTAAAAGAATCAGTCCTATGATAGGTAATAAGACCTTTTTCATATAAAGACTGGGCCGCTCTCATCGTTCTTTTACCAGAAAAGCCTAAACGACGAGAAGCCGTCTGTTGTAAAGTGGAAGTAGTAAAAGGAGCCGGAGGATTTTGTAAAGCTTCTTTTCTTTCTACTTCGGCTACTTCATAGTTAGCCTTTTCTAAATCTTTGACCGCCTTTTCTGATTGAGCCCCTTCACTGATCTTAAAAACGTCTCCGTTTTTCTTGACTAATTTAGCAAAGAAAGTTGGGGCGTCTTTCTTTTTTCCTCCAATAGTTTTACTAAGATGAGCAAAAATATCCCAATATTCTTCTGAAATAAACTTTTCTCTTTCTCTTTCCTTTTCGACAATCAACCTCACGGCCACTGATTGAACTCTCCCAGCTGATAAACCTCTTCTTATCTTGCGCCATAATAAAGGTGAAAGCTTGTAACCAACCAACCTATCAAGTAATCTTCTTGTTTGTTGAGCATTAACTAATTCAAGATTAATCTTACCGGCCTTGCCTAAGGCTTCCTTAATGGCTTTTTTAGTAATCTCATGAAAGGTTATTCTTGAAAACTTAGGATCTTTCTCTCCTTTCTTAGAGCAAATTGCGGCCACATGATAGGCAATGGCTTCTCCTTCACGATCTGGATCAGAAGCTAAGTAAACTTTCTTAGCTTTTTCAACCTCTTCTTTTAATTTTTTAATAACGGCTGTTTTTTTAACTAAAGGAGTATATTGGGGTATAAAATCATAGGTCTTATTGCTTTTTTTAACAATCTCTATCCCTAATTTACTTGAAGGAAGATCCCTAATATGGCCCATGGTCGAAATGACTTTATAGTCTTTTCCTAAGAATTTGGTTAGGGTATTCGCCTTTGTTGGTGACTCAACTATTATTAGATCTTTCATCTTTAATAAAGATAATAAAACATTTTCTATCTTTTTTTAAGGTTTAATTCTTCTAGGATATCATTGACATCCCAAACTAGCTTAGCACCCATTTTAATAAGTAAGGAAGGGGTAAAAGAGTTTTTAGAAGTTACTGGACCTGGAACAGCAAAAACTTCCCGACCTTGTTCACCAGCCAA
>CAZJJY010000052.1:0-2392 GCA_964546445.1 uncultured Gammaproteobacteria bacterium | reverse complement strand
GTTTTTGAAGATAGGCCTCAATGATAACTGGTCTGGCATCAGCAACGGTGATTTCTCCTAATACTTCTCCTGTTTCTTGAGGTAAGGCAGCATAAAACTGTCCGCTGTTAGTTGTTGATTGAGCCAAAACTTCTTTTTCTGGAGCGACCTGATTCAAAACTATAAAACTTGCCACTAAGGTTAAAGGGGCAAATACTAGAAATAGCAAACAAAGAAATATCTTTCTCATAGGACAGACTCCGTTTAATCCTGACAGTTTCTAATATGTTTGTCAAGAGAAGGCAAAAAACACCCAAAATAGAGTGTTTTTTTAGTGAGCCGTGCAGGATTCGAACCTGCGACAAACTGCTTAAGAGGCAGCTGCTCTACCACTGAGCTAACGGCCCAAATGTGCGCCCGGAGGGACTCGAACCCCCAACCTCATGGTCCGAAGCCACGCGCTCTAATCCATTGAGCTACAGGCGCAGAGTAACCTATTATAACATTTAAGATTGGTTTTGTTAATTAATCCTATAGATTGAAATTAGTTGTGTGGGGATATTTATTTTGCCTATTTATTTTTCTTTTTGTAATTATCGATGGCTTTTTTGATTATTTCGTAAGCTTTTTCTTTACCACTCCATCCTTCTATCTTTATCTTTTTATTAGGTTGTAGTTCAACATAATTTTCCCAGAAGTTTTTAATTATTTTTTTGGTATGACTAGAAAGGTCCTCTAAATCATTTATCTCTTCAAATCTAGGATCATTAGCAGGAATGGCGATAATTTTATAATCTTCTTCTTTAGAATCAATCATCCGTAGTACCCCAATTGGTTTACAAGAAATAAGACATCCAGGAAAGGTAGGGAAGGTAGAAAGAACCATAATATCTAAAGGGTCACCATCTTCTTTATTAAAGGTGTGAGGTATAAAACCATATTCAGCTGGATAATAAACGGCTTCATATAACACCCTATCTAATCTAAAAACATGATTTTTTTTATCATATTCATATTTATTAGTACAGCCTTTAGGGATTTCAACAAAACAGTTGATTTCAAAGGGAGGGTTTTTACCTAGAGGTAGTTGGCGGACAGGGTTATCCATAATAACTTCATTTTAGCTAATTTACCTTTTTAAATGCAAGCTTTAAATTAATTTTGCGTTATGTTTTAATAAAACTATAAATGCAAAAAGGTTTTAATTGTTCTCATTGCCAAAAATTTGTTGTTGTAGATTCTTTCATTGGTACTCATTTTCGTAATCACTGCCCTTTTTGTTTATGGTCAAGTCATGTTGATTTTAAAAAATCAGGGGATAGGAGTTCTCAATGCCATGGGGATATGGAACCTATCGGGTTAACCTTTAAACAAGAAGGTTATGACAAGTATGGTAAGAAAAAACAAGGAGAACTGATGTTAATTCATCATTGTCTTTATTGTGACGAACTTTCCATTAACAGGATTGCTGGTGATGACTCCCCTACTATTATTACAAAAGTCTTTAAAGATTCCCTTAATCTTACTAGAGAATTGAAAGATAGATTAAAACAAGAAAAGATTGATCTTTTAACAAAAAAAGATAAGAAGGAAATAGATATACAGCTTTTTGGTAAAAATAAACAATCTACCCCATAACTTGAAATTTTTATTTTTATTGTTATAATATTTCTACGCACTTTTAAAGATAAGGTAAGGACAATTTGTAAATCATTTAGACTTAAGGAGGTTTCATGAATTCTACTACTGCAGCAGAGAAATTTAATAAGAGAAGAGCAAAAGATCAAAGATTTTCTAAGAATAAAGCTATAAAGAAAACATTTATAAATTACAAGAATTTCCTTGTTAATCTTTTAAATGAGATAGCCGAGGAAAGAAAAATTAAGGCTAAAGCTGAACCTTTAAATGGTGGCTCATACTCTGTTGTTTTAAAGAGAAAAGGCAGTATTATTCTTAGGATAGTTTGTTCTGTTGTAGAAAATGAAGACTCGTATAATCCTTCTTTAGATTTAGAAGGCCCTAAAGGTGAAAAAATTTCTATAAAAGACTTTAGACCTGAAGTCCTTAGGGAAAAAATAGGAAATTTTGCAAGTGTAGTTATTTTATAAAAATCAAATTTAAAGTTCTTATCTTATCTTCTGTACATTTAAAAAATAATAAAAAATGAGATGAAAAGGGAGTGATTTAATTGGAAGAAGAGAGAAATCAAATAAAAAAAGTTTTTTTTGATATTGTTTGTGCTTTCTTAATATTATTTTGGCTTGTTTGTGCCTTATTGAACATAGATAAAGGAGGTTAAGGATGTGACTGGTTATAAACCATTGTTTTACATTTTTATTCTTGCTGTAGGTATAATTATAGAAAAGGCTTATTTTACGCAGAAGTAGTTGAAGATCTTATTTTAAGATAAGAA
>CAZJJY010000051.1:0-2405 GCA_964546445.1 uncultured Gammaproteobacteria bacterium | reverse complement strand
TGCAAATTAGACCAGCTATTAGGACTAAAACCTATCTTAAAAAACTTTAAAGATTCTTTGCTTATTCCCCTTCCTAGAATATAATCTCGAGCCTTTTTACCAGCTGAATGATCAGTCAAAAGATAATGATAAAATTCACCTGCCAAATGATTAACCTCATACCAAATCTGTTTTCTTTTTTCTCCTTTTTTAGGATGAAATTGAGTTAATTTTATTCCTGCTCTTTTGGCTAATTCTCTAACCGCTTCTGAAAAATCTAAATTTTCCATTTTCATCAAAAAACCAAAGATGTCACCACCCTCACCACAGCTACCAAAACAATGCCAGATCTGACGTTCAGGAGAAACAACAAAAGAAGGGGTTTTTTCTTGATGGAAAGGACAAATTGCTTTAAAATTTCTACCAGCTTTTTTTAGATTAATATACTGACTAATGAGATCAACGATGTCAATTCTTTTTTTTATTTCCTCTAACTGATCCATTATTGCTCCTTTTCCATAATTACCGCAGTATTACCGCAAAATAAACGCATTAATTTCTTGGTCTAAGAATTTTTCTTCTAAAATGATAAAGCCAAGATTCAGTCACCAGTTTTCCTCCTCTTATCTTTTGATGGCTTAAGGCAACCAAAACAGAACCACCTAAAAAGACAACTATCCCGGCTAAAAGAAAAGTAATCCTAAAACCAACGTATTGAGCAACGGCTGCTCCAACTAAGGCCATTACTGCTGAACCTAAACCGGTTATTCCCGCCTGAGTACTCCATTCAAAACTTTCATGCCCTTCATCTAGATGAACTGACCAAAGGCCCAGCCAAGATGGAGAATAAAAACCAAGACCAATTCCAAAGATAATTTGAGCCAAGAAAATCCAATAGATATGATTAGCAATCATATAGATAAAAGGAACAACAACAATTAAAAAAGTTCCCACCAAAAGCCATCTTAAGGCTTTAGAATCATCATGAGAATCAATATATCTTGAAAAAGGAATTTGGATGAAGGCTTTGACAATAAAGAACAAGGCACTGGCAATACCAACGGTAAAAATACTTCCCCCAATAACATTATCGGCAATAAAAATAGCCAAAATAGGAGCGGACAAACCAAATCCGGTAAAAATAACTGTATCTCCTAATAATAAAAATCTAACAATCTTGTTCATTTTTAAGCGGAGGAGGTGGGATTCGAACCCACGTGGGACTTTCATCCCCCAGCGCTTTCCAAGCGCGGACACTAGGCCGCTATGCGACTCCTCCCTATCGCCTTATTCTTTTTGCTGTTTTTCTAATTGTTTTAAAAGATCAACAGCTTCTTTTAGAAGCTCTTTTTCTTTATCAAAAGCCAACCTCGTTAAAGCTTTTTTCAAAGGCAACCAGACAATCTTATCTGTTTCCCCATTAAAACTTTCTTCTGTATCGGCAAGATATTCCATTAAGTAAAAAACAACCGTTTCAGGAATTTTTTGTTTATCTTGATAGAAAAAATCCTTTTTTTCTCCCACTTTTTCCAAAAGTTGATTTTCTATTCCTGCCTCTTCCCTAACTTCTCTTTTAGCAGCCGCAACAGTACTCTCCGCTCCGCTTAAATAGCCTTTAGGGAGACACCACTTCTTAGATTTTTTGGGCTTAACTATTAACCAATAAACCTCTCTACCCTTCTTTTTAAAGACAATACCGCCAGCTGAAAGTTTTTTATTTGTTTTTTTCATATTTTTTAATCTCCTTTCTGCGGAGGAGACAGGATTCGAACCTGCAAGGGTAAAAACCCATCGCTTTCGAGGCGATTGCATTGCCATTCTGCCACTCCTCCATTTTTATTTAGTGTACCCAGAGTGACTCGAACACTCGACCTCGGCCTCCGCAGGGCCGCGCTCTAATCCAACTGAGCTATGGGTACAAATTATTTTCCTAAAGGAATTTGACGCGAGACCCAAGAGCCAGCTCTATCAGCCCAAGTTTCTTCAGGTTTCTCTTCTGGAAGATATTCAGAAAGTATTTTCTTTAATTGCTCCTTGCTTTTACTATTTAAAAGCAACATTAAGCGGAAGTTAAATCTTTCAAATCCATCAATAAAAAGAATTTCCTGATCAACTTCTTTATCAAACCAAAAACGTATTAATTGATCATAAAAATAATCTTTATCCCCAGTTGTTATCCCTTTATTAGTTATTTTATGTAAGATAATTTCTGGTTTTACCGTACTTAAAATATAAAAAAAGAAGGCCAAAGCAATAATGACGGCAATTAAAAACCATTCTTTTAAGAAAATTAAAATTATGCCGATTAGAATTAAAATCGCTCCAATCGTTGTTATTGCTTCTTTGCTCTTTTTTCTAAAAGGTCTTGCCGGGGCTTGCCACTCCAACATTACCTTAAGCGGAATTATCTTTGTTTTCAAAGAACT
>CAZJJY010000050.1:0-2519 GCA_964546445.1 uncultured Gammaproteobacteria bacterium | reverse complement strand
AACACCAATAAAACAAATGATAACAAAATTAAAGGTGGATTACGAAAAATTTCTTTTTTAATTTTTTTGAGCATTAATTTATCTTAACAAAAATATAATAAGTCTTAAATACTCTAAGATATTTCTTATTAAAAAGCTTTAGAAAGATTTCCTAGAATCGTTTGGTAAGCTTCGCATGGCGTCCAACAACCACAACATTTATCATTCACTATCTGTTTCCTTAAGTTTTTAACCTTATCTGACAACCAAATATTTTTTAAATCATAATTAATATCTTTTAAATTAGTAATTTTCTTATTCCAAAGAGTACAAGGGTAAACATCTCCATAAGGATCAATAAATAAAGAAGCCTTTAAAGCCTGACAAGAGAGTGGCGATCTCCCAGTCTTAAGATATTTTGGGATTAAACTTTGATATTTTGACTCTAAGAATTGTACTCCTGAAAATTTCTTTTCTCTTTTCTCTATGAAACTTCTTAAATTCAGTGTTATCTTTTTATTTAATCCCAGATTAATTTTTAAATTACGATAATAAAAAGAGTGATGAGCTATATTAAAATGTAAATCATTTCTTTCTAAATTCTTTATTTCCTTTCTAAGACTTTGATAAGTCTTCTCAATAAAATTGTAATTATAACCAGATAAGGTCATACCAAAAAAAACTTCAAAATTCTTTTCTTTGATTTTTTTAAGCCTTTTATAAGTTTCTACTGCTCTTGGGTAATTACCCTTAATCCCTCTTAATTTATCATGAAGCAAAGGTGGACCATCTAAAGCAACAGAAATAATAAAATTATGAGGTTTAAATTTCAAAATGTCCTTAATATTTTTTTCTATTTTTTGAGGTAAAAGACCATTAGTAGGAATATGAAGCAAATATAGATTAGGACAATTCTTAATAATTATTTTGCAAATATTAACTAAATCCATTCTTAAAAAAGGTTCTCCCCCAGTTAAATCAATCCAATTGAAACGATTGTTTTTCTGAAAAAACTTCTTTATCTCCCCTAACCCTATCTCTTTTTCTGAATCTTTTTCCCAAATATGACAAAGATGGCATTTAGAATTACATTTATAGGTAACAGCTAAAGTTAATTTATAAGGAAAAAACGAACTATTAAAATTAGAAAAAACAATATTTTTAGCTAGATTTAATTCTTTACGCATTAAATTGTTCTTTGGTAAATTTTGACCCACTCTATCTCTTTGATTAATCTAAATCCCTTCATCTCTATACAATCAAAATCTTCTGTCTTGTCAAAAATAGGTATATTCAAAAGGGGAAGAACCAATAAGGAACCAACATTAAAATCATCTAATTGTTGACAATCACGATATACAACAACTCTTTTGGGGCTAAAGTCAACATATCCGAAAAATGGGTTATCAAAAGCGGAAGTGATAGGCCATCTTGTTATGATTAAATTACCTTCTGATTCTTTTTGAACAAAATCAGAAGTATTTTTAATAACCCGAATTATTTTTAAATAGCTCATATCCCTTTCTCCACTCCATTCAGGGACTTCTTTTGGAAAAAATAAGTGACGAATTGGAATCGCTAAAAAGAAAAAACAAATAACAGTTAAAACCAAAATTTTCATCTTTTCTCTTTTAAAAACCTTTTCCAATACCCACACAAAAGCTAGAAATAAACCAGGGAAAGTAAATAAATAATAACGTGGTAAAAAGGCCCCAAAATAGAAAATAAAGGGGAAAATTACTGCTAAACTAAAAAAATAAAAGAACCATTTATTAAATATTTTCTTTCTTAAAGAAACTATTTGGATTGATAAAAAAGAGACAAAAAAGATTAAACCAAAAATAAACCATGAACAATGTTCTTGAAAAGCAACTGAAAAAAAGTCGCTAAAAGGAGACCTCCCATAAGGACGGGTAGAAAGACTAAAATAAGAAGTGTTATATGGCCAAAGATACCAACCTAAAAAGTGCTTGTTTAATAAAACCCAAGCTATAAAAAATAACAAAGGAGAAAGAATCACCAGTTCTCTTCTGATAAGCTTTCCAAAAGTAGTCTTTCTGAAATTAACTAAAAAATCAAAACAGGCGAGAGAAATAATTATCAAAATCGCCGGTTCTTTAGTTAAAACCAAAAGACTGGCAGAAAGGAGGTAAAACCCTAACTTCTTATGAAGATAAAAATAAATTGTTACTAAAAACAAAGCTGTTAAAGGAATAGCAGCATGAAAAAAATTACTTTGAGTAAAAAACAAAGGATTTAAAAAGAGCAGAACCGAAGCCCAAAACCCAACTTTATAGTTAAAAATCTTTTTCCCTAGCTGATAAGTTAGGAAAATACTTAAAGAAGAAAGTAAAGCTACTATTAATCTCGGCAACCACCGAGAAATTCCAAAAAGTTTATAAAACAGAGCTGTTAATTCAAAAATAAAAGGCGGTTTATAAGACCAAAACTCAATAAATGGATTTAACCTATTATTAAGAGTTGCCAATGAACCACTAAAATAAACACTTTCATCCCAATGGACAGGAAAATTTAAAAAT
>CAZJJY010000049.1:0-2522 GCA_964546445.1 uncultured Gammaproteobacteria bacterium | reverse complement strand
CTACTGAATAAAAAATAGTCAATGGAATTACTACAAAAATCCTGATAAAATAAAGGCTATGGCAAAGTTAAATTTGCAACCACCAAAGGGCTTTAGAGACTTCTATCCTGATGATTTAGCCATACGTAATTGGCTCATAAACAAAATGGAAGAGGTCTCGCAACGCTATGGTTATCAAAAATATGAGGGACCATCACTTGAACCATTGGAATTATATGCTAAAAAATCAGGTGAAGATCTAGTTAAAAAACAAACTTTTATCCTAAAAGACAGAAGTGATAAAACACTTGCTTTAAGACCGGAACTAACCCCTACTCTAGCCCGAATGGTCAGTAGCAAGAAGCAAGAATTTACTTTCCCCCTACGCTGGTATTCTACTGGTAATCGATGGAGATATGAAAAGCCTCAAAAAGGACGTTTCAGAGAGTTCTTACAATGGGACATTGATTTGATCGGACCTAACAACCTTAAGGCTGATGCAGAGATTATTGCCATTGCGGTTGAATTCTTAAAATCATTAGGGTTATCAAGTAAAGAAGTTGTTGTTAAGATAAACAACCGTAAGTTTTTAGAAGAGAAATTAAAGAGAATCAATATTAAAGATGAAAAAATAAAAGAAGTTTTTAAAGCCATCGATAAAAAAGATAAAATGGATGAGAAAGACTGGCTTAAATATCTTCAAGAAATAAAGCTCAATGAAGAACAAACCAATGAAATTATAAAAATACTTCAAGAAAAAGATTTTAGTGAATCTCAAGAATTAAAAGATCTTTTTGAAAATCTTAAAAAATATAAAGTTGAAGATTATGTTGAATTTGACCCAACCATTGTCAGAGGCTTAGATTATTATACCGGTACTGTTTTTGAAGCTTGTGACAGAAATAAGGAGTTTAGATCTATCTTAGGTGGCGGACGTTATGACAACCTCTTAGACATCATTGGCAAAGAGAAAGAGCTTTCTGGCATTGGTTTTGCCACTGGTGATGCTGTTATCCTAGAACTTCTAGAAAAACTAAATAAAATTCCCAAAAATTTAAAAAATAATACCCAGGTCTTAGTAACCCTCTTTGATAATTCCCTATATGGAGAATGTCTTGACTTGATTAAAAAACTTCAGGATAAAAATATTAAAACAGAATTTTATTTTACTCCTGGTAGACTGGATAAACAGCTAAAATATGCTGATAAGAAAAACATTCCTTTTGTAATTATTTTAGGACCTAACGAAATGAAGAAAAAAGAAGTCACCATTAAAAACCTACTCACCCGCGAGCAAAGTACCATATCTTTGGATAAGATCGATCAATTCTTTTTGACTGCTCTTAAGTAAGCCTTCTGTTTTGGCTTCAATATTTAAACGCAACAGTGGTTCTGTATTAGAAGGACGTAAATTAAACCACCAATCTTTAAACCAAATACTAACTCCATCAAGTTTATCAATAGATTCTGCCTTATCTTTGTAGCTTTTTTCTATTTCATCCATTGCTTTCTGTTTATCATCAACTTTAAAATTAATCTCTCCACTCGCTTCATATTTATTAAACCTTTCAACTATTTCTGAAAGCTTTTTATTAGAAGAACAAATAATTTCTAAGGCAATTAAGGTCGTGATCAAGGCACTATCTGCATTCCAATTGTCTTTAAAGAAGTAATGCCCAGAATGTTCTCCAGCGAATAAGGCATTATGTTTTCTCATATTTTCCTTAATCAAACCATGCCCAACGGTAACTCTTATTCCCTTTCCTCCACCTTTTTTAATTACCTCAGGAACAATCCAACCACAAATAGCATTATATAAAATTGTTGCCCCCTTGTTTTTATTCAAAAATGATTCGGCAATCATGGCTGTCAAGATCGTCCCCCTTAAGGATTCCCCTTTCTCATCAATTAAAACAACCCTATCTCCATCTCCATCAAAAACCAAACCCAAATCAGCTTTCTCTTCTAATACTTTTTTTTGTGCATCTTCTAAATTTTCAGGAACCAAAGGAGCTGGTAAATGATTTGGAAAAGAACCATCTAATTCAAAATAAAGAGGAATTATTTCTAAAGGTAACTTTTTTTTAAGTCCTTCAAATAAAATACTCCCCATCCCATTACTAGCATCGACAACAACTTTTAAAGGCTTTATCTTTTTAACATCAATAAAAGATAAAGCATGGTCTAACCAATCAGACAAAACATCTTTCTTATTAACAGTACCTTTCTTTTCTACTTTCTTAAAATTATCTTTCAAGATATCATCACGCATTTTATGTATATCCCCCTTTATACTAAGAGGGACAGCATTTTTTTTACAGAGCTTAAAACCATTGTACTGAGGTGGGATATGAGAACCAGTAACCATTACTCCACCAGCAAAAGAATAATTACCAGCGGCAAAGTAAATCATATCAGTAGTAATCAAACCTAAATCAACAACATCTCTTCCCTGCATGGTGATACCCTTAATAACAGCTTTGGATAATTCAGGAGAAGAAAGACGCATATCACGCCCCACAGCAATTGGACCAGAATCTGTT
>CAZJJY010000048.1:0-2566 GCA_964546445.1 uncultured Gammaproteobacteria bacterium | reverse complement strand
CTAAATATAAGAATAAAATAATGGATTTAATTTATTCACTTGCCTTTGTTTTTGGTTCTATTGCTCTTGTTTTATCAGCTAGTCGAGCTGCCTGGGGAGTAGTTTCTATAATTTTATTAATAGAATTTTTATTTTTGTTTTTAAAGTTCAAAAAGAAAATTGTCTTAGAAATGAAGAGATTTATTTGGATATTTATATTATTAGCTGTCTTTTTACCTCTTTTAATTATCCCAAGGTTTTTACAACTTAGTTCTTCTTTTCAGGAGTATGGGAGTGGTAATTATCGTTTAGGTTTAATTCAAAAGTCAGTAGCTTTAAGTAAAAAATATCCGCTAGGTATTGGCTTAGAGAATTTCCCGGTGGTTTTAGTCACAGAATTTTCTTCAAGTAAGTTCTCTTCAGATCCAGTCCCTCCTCATAATATTTTTGCCAAAGTTTTAGCAGAGACGGGTATTTTAGGCTTTTTATCTTTCTTATTCTTTTTAGTTTATAAATACAAGGAATTCTTTCTGAAATTAAGAACAAATAATAATTTGTATAAAATAGGATTCTTGTTTGCTAGTCTTGCTTTTTTAGGATTGGCTAGTTTTTATCCGCTCTTTTCGGCTGCTAATATTTTCGATTATTTTTGGTTATTTTTAGCTTTATATAGTTTATCTTAATTAATATGAATATTCTTTTAGTTATTGGGAAATTTGAAGTGGGGGGGATTATCAGTGTTGTTGACAATTTAAGTAAAGAATTAATAAAAAAAGGACATAAGGTTATTATTTTTGGAGCAGAGGATAGAAGAAAAGAATTTCCATTTAAAGAAATGTTCAATGGTTCTAAGGTTAAAAAAGCTAGTTTTCCTATTTTAACAAAGAAACGTTGGTTGGAAGATTTGTCTTTGATTTTAAGAAGCTTTTGGGTTTTTAGGAGGCTAATAGGAAAACAAAAGATTGATTTAATTGCCTTTAATCATTCTCATCCAGCTCTAGGGATAATGCTTTCTCGTTCTTCTTGGAATATTCCTAAAGTTTTCCACTTCCATGGGGCTTGGGATATTGAAGAAAGGAATACAATAAAAAATAATTTATCTATATTTAAGAAATTAAAAATAAACACAAGACTATTTTTCTATAAAAAAGCAGAGGGTTTTGTTTTAAGAAAATCATCTTTGATTATTGTTTTAAGTCAAAAATCAAAAGAATTACTTTTAAGTCACTTTAAACATCTGGGTTGTAAAAGGATTGAAATTATTCCTTCGGGGATAGAGATTAAAAAAAGTAAATCTTTTGTTAGTAAAGAAGATCTTTGTTTTTCTTCTAAGGTTCCTTTGATTTTTTCTTTAGGGCGTTTTGATAAAAAGAAAGGTTTAGATTATTTACTTAAGGCAGCCTCTATTTTAAATAAAAAGAATATTGATTTTAAAATGGTTATTGCTGGGCCTGTTTCAGATTGGCAGTATTGTAATGATTTATTTAGTTTATATGAGGATTTAAGGCTAGAAGGAAAAGTTCATTTTCTTCATAAGTTAAGTTTTCAAGAGAAAGAAAGATTTTTTAAGGTATCTGATTTTCTGGTTGTCCCCTCGACCGGATTTGAGGCTTACCCAGTAACAATTATGGAAGCTCTTTTTTATGGCTTGCCAGTTATAGCCACGAGGGTAGGAGGGATTCCTGATATGCTTTTAGATCTTGATAAACGTTTTTTAGTTACTCCTAAGAATTCTTTAGCTTTAGCTGAAAAAATTGAATGGTTTTTAGATCTTTCTAAGAAAGAAAGAAAGAAAATTTCTGAGGAGTGTATTAATTATGCTCAAAAGAATTTTTCTCTAAAGAAAAGTTGTCATGATGTTTTAAGTATTTATAATTCGGTGGTAGAATAAAAGCGATGAAAAAATTAAGGAAAATAATTAAAAAGATTACCCTTTTAGATTGGATAGTTATAGGGATAGTTATTTTAGCTTTAATTTTTGGTTCTTCTTTTCTTTTTAAAGAAGATAAATGGGTAAAAGTAGAAATGAAGTTATCTTCAGATCAATGGTATTGGCAAGGTCAAATGGCTCCACCTTATTGGTTAGCTGATTCCTTAGATGTTGGTGACCAGTCTTTTGATGCCTGGGGGAGAAAAAATGGTGAAATCGTTGACTTGCGTATTTTTGAATGGGGAGGAACAAAAAAGGAAGTAGAAATAGTTTTAAACCTTCAAGTAAAAGTTAATAATAGAAAGAACCAATTTCTTTTTAATCAAAAACCTTTAGAAGTAGGGGAATCTATAGATTTAGAATTAGGTCAAACTAAGGTTAGTGGTTTGATTACCTTTATAGAAGGTATTCCTGATGAAAGAGAATGGGTGAAGAAAACAGTTTGGGTAAAGATAGAAAGTGAAAAACCTTCAGTGGCAAAAGGAATTCCAATTGGAGGACAAATGAAAGATTCACAGGGAAGAGTTTTGGTAGAAGTTTTAGATAAGAAAATAGAAAATGCCGAACAAACATCAATAATCACGAATAGGGGGGAACTTGGTTTAATTTATGAAAATCCTTTAAGACGAGATATTTTTCTAAAATTAGAGATTTTAG
>CAZJJY010000047.1:0-2709 GCA_964546445.1 uncultured Gammaproteobacteria bacterium | reverse complement strand
TGTTTATTATTTGGATTGTTTACTTTGGCCTTTTATTTATAGAAAAACCTCGACTTAGTTTTTCTTTCATTTTAGGATTTTTATTGGCCGGTGGTCTCTTAACTAAATCACCAGCTATTTTTGCGGCTATTTTAATACCAACCTTATTTTTCTTCTTTAAATTTAAAAAAGAGAAAAAAGAATCTTATTTTACAAAGTATCTAAAAACATTATCTTTATTAGCCTTTATATATATTATTGGTTTTGGTATTTATAACTTTCTACTTAGATTGGGGCCTGGTTTTGAGATGATCGCCATTCGTAATAAAGATTATATTTTCTCAGTAAAAGAGATACTCTCCCATCCATTAGATCCTTTAAGGCCTCATTTGGGTGATTTATTTAAGTGGTTTAATAGACTATTTGGAGATAAAACTTTTTTTCCTTTTGTTGGTTTAGGTCTTATTATAGGTTTATGGAAAAAAACAAGAGTGACTTTATTTTTACTGGTTTGGGTTTTGGTTCCTCTTTTAGCCCAATCTGTCTTTGCTAAAGTTTTTACACCTCGTTATATTTTATTTACTGTTTGGCCTTTAATCATCTTTTGTGCCTTCGGTTGGAAATTATTATTTGAAGCGATTAAAGAAATTTTTAAGGGTAAATCAAGTAAAGTGATGTTGGTAGTTTTTTCAATGTTAATTTTAGTTTATCCTTTAAGTTTTAATTTTGATTTACTTTTTAATCCTGAGAAAGCTGATTTACCTAGAAATCTTCGTTCAGGACATTTAGAAGAATGGCCAGCTGGTCAAGGAATCAAAGAAAGTTCAGTAATTTTAAAGGAGAAAGCTAAAATAGGGAGTGTTTTTGTTGGGACAGAAGGTTATTTTGGTACTTTGCCTGATGGTTTACAGATTTATCTTGAAAAGACTCCTAATATCACTGTTATTGGAGTAGGGTATCCCTTGAAAGAAGTTCCTCAAAGTTTAATAAACTCTCTGGTTGATAACGATGTTTATTTAGTTGTTAATCAGAGTCGTTTAGAATTTAAACCTGATGAAAATGGTTTAGTTTTAGTAGAAGAATACCCAAAGGCAATTAATCCTTCTGGTTTTCAAGATAAACTATTATTGTTTAATTTAGATAAGGATTTCTTTAAATAATGAAACATTTTTTGAAAAAAATAATTGATTGGCGTTTCTCTTGGTTAATTCTTTTATTTCTAATTGCCATTCCTTCCTTTTGGTATCTTTTAGGTTCCGGTTATTTTTCTATGCATGATGATTTGCAGATAAGTCGTCTTTATCAAATGGATTTGTGTTTTCGAGACGGACAGATTCCTTGTCGTTGGGTACCAGATATGGGTTATGGTTATGGTTATCCACTTTTTAATTACTACCCACCACTGCCTTATTATTTAGGGCAAGTTTTTCATCTTTTAGGTTTTAGTTATATTTATTCGATAAAATTATTGTTTATTTTGGGCTTGTTTTTCTCTAGTATCTTTGCCTATCTTTTAGGAAGGGAGCTTTGGGGTAAATATGGTGGTATGGCTACAGCAGTTTTTTATCTTTATGCTCCTTATCATGCGGTAGATGTTTATGTGAGAGGGGCTTTAAACGAATTTTTGGGTTTAGTTCTCTTTCCAGCTGTTTTTTGGGCCGTCTTTAAAATAGTAAAAGAAAATAAAAAGATTTTTATTATTGCTTTAGCTTTTTTCTTTGGTCTCCTTTTACTTTCTCATAATTTAATGGCCTTTTTTATAACTCCTTTTTTAATTGCTTGGGCTTTCTTTTTAGTCTTTTATCTTAAAAAACCTAAAAAGGTAATCTGGTCTCTTTTAAAATCTGGTCTTTTAGGAGTTGGATTGGCCGCCTTTTTTACTCTTCCTGTTTTGTTTGAAAGAAATCTTGTCCATATAGAAACAATGTTTATTGGTTATTTTAATTATTTAGCTCATTTTGCTGATTTAAACCAGCTTTTCTTTAGTCGTTTTTGGGGATTTGGGGCTTCTTTCTGGGGGCCTGGAGATGATATGTCTTTTTCTTTAGGACAAGTTCATTGGGTTGTTGGTGGTTTAATTTTTCTTATCTTTTTGAGATTATTTTTTGTTAAGAAGAGAAAAGAAAGTCTGTTGGTTTTCTTTTTCTTTGCTTTCTTTTTATTAACTGCTTTTTTGACTCATCAGCGTTCGAACTTTATTTGGGAAAGAGTTTTTGTTTTATCCGCTTTACAATTTCCTTGGCGCTTGTTATCTTTGTCTTCTTTTGCTCTATCGATGCTTTCAGGAGCGATATTTGTTTTGATTAAAGAGAAAAAACAAGCACTCTTTTTGTTGATTTTAATGATTGTAACGGTGTTTGCTTTTAATATTTCCTTTTTTAAGCCAGAGAAGACATTAAATATTAATGACGAACAAAAACTTTTTTCAGCTAAAAATTGGAGAAAACTGCAAACAGATGCAATTTTTGATTATTTGCCTATTTATTCAGATATGCCTCCAGGAGGACCAGCTCCTGAAAGTCCATTTTTTGAAAAAGGAGAAGGTAATATAAGTAACTATCAAAAAGGTACTGATTGGGTGAAGTTTAAGGCAAAAGTAGAAACTGAAGAGAGCCAGATAAGGATTCCTATCTTTTACTTTCCTCAATGGACAGTTTTGGCTGACGGTAAGGTATTAGATATTTCTTATGATAATGAATTTGCCCTTTTGGATATTAATCTCGATAAAGG
>CAZJJY010000046.1:0-2927 GCA_964546445.1 uncultured Gammaproteobacteria bacterium | reverse complement strand
AAGAGGTTTAAAAGAAACAATATCAACTGGCGGATAAACAACAATTGAATCAACCTTATATTCTTTATCAATTACATTTTTAGTAAATTTTGAATTACAAACAATTTTATTTATTTTTCTTAGTTTAATCTTATTTAAAAAATTATTTCCACCTATATCGTGAAATGGAACTTGGAAATGTAAAATATTTTTCTTTCCTGATAAAAAAGGAATACTTCCATCCGAAAGATAAAAAACAAAGTCATAATCTTTTAAAAAACTTAATTTTTCAAAAAGTGATTTTTTTTCTGGATTAAAATCAATGAAATTAACATTGCCAAGATCCAAGCCTAATCTTTTTTCTAAATCATCTTTAATATTTTTATCTGGCCAAAAAATATCAGTTTGAAAACCAAGTCTCGATAAATGATAGGCCACCGTCATCATATAACGTTCTCCTCCACCTAATATATCTAAATATGGATCAAATAAAGCTGCTTTTTTCATTTTGTTCTTTTGTTTTGCATCTCCCAAAGTCTAGCATAGGTAATAAAACGAGAGAAAACCTGAAAAATTGCCTCGATCCAACCAACTGTTCCATCACGCCATCCTTTAAGCCTTATTACCCTATACCATAACTCTGTCAACATAATTCTTAAGATACGCCATCCGACTACTGGTGGATGATTAGCTTTAAATAATAAATCAGCTTCAATTTTAGACCAATTAGAAGTCTTATTTACCATTGAAGATAAATCACGATGAGTAATATGAATCATCGGTTCCTTAAAATACCCTAACTCTCCTTCAAAAATGGGTTGCTCATGCAACTTACCAACCCATTTTTCAAGCTTATCTTTCCTAAAAAGTCTCTTCACATAATCCGGATAAGCACCACCAAAACGAACTTCTTTGCCTAAATAAAAATTTCTTCTAGGAATAACATAAGCAAAAAGTTTACTATTATTAATAGTATCCATCATTTCTTTTTTCAAACCATCAGTCATTCTTTCATCAGCGTCTAAATAGAAAATCCAATCGAAAGATGCCTTTTCTTTTCCTAAATTTCTCCAATAAGAGAAACTATCTTTAGAAGTCCTAGAAATATTACAATTATATTTTTTACATATATCTAAAGTTTTATCCGTAGAACCAGTGTCAATAACGACTATTTCATCAGCCCAATTACCAATAGACTTTAAACAATCCTCAATCATTTTTTCTTCGTTTCTAGCAATAATAATAACTGAAACTTTGTTTTTCATTTTTTTTGATAAAGAAAATCAACTAAAATAGCTGCCAAAAGTATAAAAACACCACCTAATAAAAATCCTCCCATAACATCAGTCGGAAAATGATAACCAAGATAAATTCTACTTAAGGCAACTAAAGAGATTAAGGAAAATAAAACCAAACCGATCAAAAGAACAGTAATCCTTTTCAATTTTAAAAAACGAGTTAAAAGATAAAAAAGCATACTGTAAAAATAAAAAGAAATTGTTACGTGACCCGAAGGGAAAGAAAAACAATCACGACCAGAGAAACAACCAAAAGGTCTGGAACGACCAAAAATATCTTTGAAAACAAAAATGAAAATACCACTTCCAACTAAGGTTAAAAAAACTGCCACGGCCGCTCTTTTCATCCTCTTTTTGATTAAAAAATAAGTTAAAATCAAAAACGAAATAGCAATAAAATAAATTGAGCCTAAATGAGTAGAAAAATAAAAGAATACATCTAAAAAAGGACTCCTTAAACTGGCGATTGTATTGACCATTAAATCGTCCCAAAAAATGACTTGTTTAAAAGAAGTTACCAACCAAAGCCTAAAGATAGAAAAAACTAAAACAAAAATACCTAAAATTAAAAATAAAATTTTCCTTCTTGGATAAGAATAAAAATCTTTTCTCAAGCTTGTTCTTTCTTCATCTATCCATTCTCTTAAATTCATAAAAAATCAATAATTTTTTCTATTAATGGCGGTAATAAAATAAGAGCACCAACAAGCAATGATCCCAAAGATGCTAAAAGCATCATCCCAGCTGATAAATCTTTGGCAATCTTTGCCTTATGATTCCATTTCTCTGTGACTAGATCAACTGTTTTTTCAATAGCTGTATTGCCTAATTCCACCGTTAAACAAAATATTATTGTTATTATTAAAAATAAAAACTTTTCAAAAGAAATATCCAACCACAAAGCTAAAATTATCACCAAAACAGAAATACTAAAATGGAAAACAAAATTCTTTTGTGTCTTGATTGCAAAACAAAAACCTTCCCAAGCATTACCTAAGGCTTCTTTAAAATTCTGAGTTTTGTTATTATTCACAACTTCTGCCATCTTGTTTAAATTTTATCATTTTTACTAAGAAAACTACCTTTACCAAACTTTCTTAAATAAAAATCTCTTATCGCTTTCTTTTGCCAAGGAGTCCCTTTAAAAGTAAGTTTAAAACTTTCTCTACCTAAGGCATGCTTTACTCTAAAAGAGCCATATCTTAAGCCAAACAGCATTCTATTACGAGTCATATAATAATCATGCAAAGAACCGCCTACCTCACTTGAACCAGCATTAGCATGCCATACTTTAGCCTGCGGGAAAAACATAACTTTAAAATTAGCTTTTTTAACTCTTGTACAAAGATCAACATCTTCCCAATAAAGAAAATATTTATCATCAAAGAGTCCAACTTTATCAAAAACTTCTCTTCTCACAAACATCGCACATCCTGAAACAAAATCAGTTTCTATTTTTTGTTCATATTGCCCCTTATCAATCTCATCAACACCTCGATGAGAAGCTAATATATTTTGCCAATCAATCAAACCACCAGCATACCAAATTACTTTCCCTTCATCTGTTGGTTTGTATTTCTCTTGATGAAACTCATAACCTGGAGCAAAATAAATTTTAGGACCTAAAATACCAATTGATTGATCATTTTC
>CAZJJY010000045.1:0-3122 GCA_964546445.1 uncultured Gammaproteobacteria bacterium | reverse complement strand
TTTTGGTAGAAGTTTTAGATAAGAGAATAGAGAATGCTAAACAAATGACAATAATCACTAATGTAGGCGAACTTGGCCTAATTTATGAAAATCCTTTAAGACGAGATATTTTTCTAAAATTAGAGATTTTAGCGGCTAAAAAAGGAGAATTGTTTTATTTTAGAGAGGGTCAATCAATAAAGATAGGGGAATATCTTTGGATTCAATTACCTAAGGTAGAGATAAAAGCAGCCTTTATTACTGAAATTATCGAATAAGGTTTTTGAGATAACGTAACGGTCGGTAACGAAGAGGTATTTTATAATAGATTTTAAAAAGAGGAGCAACCAAGCTCTTTTTTATTTTGTTTTTGATATCTTTTATCTTTTCTTTTTTATTAAATTTATATTCTTTATAAACTTTGAGTTCAGTGATGTTAATAATATGGTTTTTAAAAATAGGTTCTTTTAATATTTCTTTAATTTTTAAGAATATTTTAGGATTAGGAAAGAGATTAATATTTTCTTCAAGACATCCTGGAGTGTGGCCAAAGATTTTAGAGAAAACAACTTGATCACAACCTAATTTTTTACCCATCAAAGCAAAATCTTTTATTTCTTTGTAATTACTTTTCATAACAACAAAGTTAATTTGGAACCATTTAAATTCATTTTCTTTTCTTAGTTTACCAAGAAGTTTTAAATTATTTTGTAATATATCCCAATTACCACCTCTTATCTTTTTATAAGTTTCTGGATTAGCCGCATCAATAGAAATACTAATAGCATTAAACCTATTATGCTTTATTTTTTCCCAAGCTTTTTTATTTAGTAAGAGTCCGTTAGAAAGAATGTTAAATTCTAATTTAGGGTATTTCTCTTGATTAAAATTTTCTAAGAATTCTCTACTTTCTTTTCTAAAAAAGACTTCACCATTTCCTGAAAAAGTTAAGATACGAATGTCTTTAAGAAGTTTTGGCAAAACATCATTAAAGATTCTTTTAGATAATTTTTCATCTGGGGGATTAAAATCCTGATTAGAGATACACATTTTACATCTTAGATTGCATTTTCCAGAGTCAGCGATGTTGACATTAATTGGGCCAGAAGATAGTTTTGTTTTTTTATTTTTAAGGTCTTTAAGGATGGGTTTTATTTCTGGGTTTATTTTTTGCCATTTTTTTAAGCTTAAATTTTTAGAAGAAAGATAAACAGGACAATATTGTTCGTTGCAAATCTCTTTTAAATTATTTTGATAAATGTTTCCTCTTATTTTTTGAGCTTTGGGGCTATTCCAAATTTCCTCAAATGATTTCTTTTTTATATTTCCGATTGGGCCTGCCTTAGTCCAAGCGGGACAGCAGACATAAACCCACCCTTGAGTATTAATTTCAAAATAAGTAAAAGGATAAAGACATTTTAGTTTCATATTTAATGTAGGGTTAGTTTATTATACAATAAGCTGTATCAGACTTTAAAAGATGAAAATTTGTTTAGTAAGTTCAGCAGGGGGGCATTTTTATCAGGTTTGGCAATTAAAGCCCTGGTGGTCAAAATATGATCATTTTTTCGCTGCTCCTAATAAAAATGATGTTTTATCACTTGTTTCTAAAAAAAAGATTTATCCTCTTTTCTTTCCTGAACACAGAAATATTTTTAATTTTTTTCTGAATCTATTCTTAGCCATAAAAATTCTTTTAAAAGAAAAGCCTGATATTATTTTCAGTGCTGGGGCAGGTGTGGCTCCACCATTTTTTATGATTGGTAAGCTTTTAAGAAAAAAACTTATATTTATGGAAACTTATGACCTTATTTATTTTCCGACCTTGTCTGGCCGGATTATTTATAAATTAAAATTATTTGATAAATTTTTAATTCAACACCAAAGACAAAAGAAATTTTATCCACAGGCAGAATATTGGGGGAAGTCATTATGAAAATCTTTGTCACCACAGGGACAAGTAGTTTTCCTTTTAAACGTTTAATAAAAGAAGTATTAGAAATTGCTAAAGATAAATATTTTATTAATGATTCTTTTTTAATTCAAGGGACTAAAGATAAAGAAAAGAATGGAAATATTCAAAAGATCCCTTCTTTATCTTATAAAGAAATGAAAAGTTGGTTTAGAAAGGCAGATATAGTTATTACCCATGGAGGTTTAGCCAGTATTTTTCTATCTTGGCAACTGAATAAAAAGGCACCAATTGTTGTCCCAAGATTAAAGATTTTTAAGGAACATGTTAATGATCATCAGTTGCTATTTACAAGTTCTTTGGCCAAGAAAAATAAGATTATTATAGTTAAAAAAATAGATGATTTAAAAAAGGCAATTATTAATTACAAAAAACTTCATTTAAAATCAAATTACTCTTTAGAAAATAAGAAAGAACAGAAAAAATTGATCAAAAATCTAATTACTTATACCGAAGATTTAAAATGAAAATTCTTTTTATTACTCAACTTTTACCTTCTCCCGCGGATACAGGAGGGAAGATTAAGACGCTAGAAACATTAAAACTTTTATCAAAAAAACACGATATCCATCTCGTCTGTTTTACTTCTGATAAGAAAGATCTAATTAATGTAAAAAATATTAAGAAAATTTGTAAAGAAGCTAAAATTTTTGTTTGGCCATTAACAACAGCACGTTATCAGAAAATTAAGAAACACGTTTTACGTAATTTTTTTACTTCTTTGCCTTTTACCGTTTATCGTTACTTTTGCTCAGAGGCAAAGAATTATATAAATAGTCTCTTAGAAGAAGATAATTTTGATATTATTTGGATTGATCATACTAATATTGCTCAATATTTACCAAATAGGAAGAAAAAAAATCAGCTTTGGATATTAGATGAACATAATATAGAATTTCAAGCTAAATGGAGATTAGCTAAAAATGAATCGGCCATTCCTTTTAAAATATTCTTTTCTATTGAAGCTCTAAAATTGTTTTTTTATGAAAGAAGAATAGTACCTCTCTTTGACTATTGGTTTGCCATAAGTAATAAGGATAGAGAAAGACTAATTAAGCTAAGAGCAAAATCTAATAAGTCTTTTACTTTACCGGTTCCATTTAATACAAAACCTTTGTATCAATGGAAGAAAGATAATAAAGCTTTTCAGGATAACGAATACCTAGGAAAT
>CAZJJY010000044.1:0-3284 GCA_964546445.1 uncultured Gammaproteobacteria bacterium | reverse complement strand
TAGCTGCGGGACTTGGACTCGAACCAAGATTACTTGATTCAGAATCAAGCGTCCTGCCATTAGACGATCCCGCAATGATGATTTGATTCTATCATCTTTTGAACCTAGAAACAAGAAAACTTTTGTAGTAAACTATGGCTAATGAGATCATTAAAGGTTTTGATACCATTGTCATTAGCTTTGTCTATTTTTGTCTTATTCTTTTCAGCTCGTGATATTATTGATGATGAGTCTTGTGGTTGTGGTCCACCAGATTCTTCAGAAACTGGGAAATATAATCCTACCCCAGAGCTAGCTATTTTTAATAATGAAGTTGTTGATTATAAATTGGCAGAGTTGACCCCTTCTTTAGATATTTTAAGTTCTCAAGAAGGAGCTGTGTTAGGAGCGGTAAGTGATGAGCGTTGGATTGAAGTTGATCTATCTGATCAAAAATTATATGCCCATAATGGTAATAATATTGATTATGAGTTTTTAATATCCGGAGGGAAATGGGCCCCAACACCAAAGGGTGAGTTTAGGATTTGGGTTAAACTTAAATATACTAAGATGGAAGGTGGTAAGAAAGAAAATAATACCTATTACTATTTATCTAATGTTCCCTATGTTCAATATTTTTATAGAGGATATGGTATTCATGGAGCCTATTGGCATAGTAATTTTGGAAATCCAATGAGCCATGGTTGTATTAATATGGCTATTCCTGATGCAGAAAAATTATTTTATTGGACATCTCCTTTAGTAGGACAGAAAAGCTGGGTAGCCTATTCTGCGAAGGATAATCCAGGAACAAGAATTGTCATCCACGATTGACAATTAGCAAATATTATGTTAGACTGCTAAAAATAAGATTTCCTTACTTGCTTTTATGCCTGTAATTCTTGGAACGAATAAACAAAAGATTGTACCTCTAGTCCCTATAAGAGAAGGGGTTGTTTTCCCACACGTAGAGACCGTTTTAAGTATTGGTCGTCCTAGATCTATTGCTGCTACAGAAGCCGCTTATAAGACTGATAAGATTGTTGCTTTTATTACTCAAAAGAAGATTAATACCACCAATCCCGATGAAAGTGATCTTTATCAATTTGGAATATTAGCAAGAGTTGAAAAATTGATTTATTCTGGGAAAACAGGGATGAATGCTTGGGTTAAAGGAATTAGTCGCATCGAATTAGATTCTATTGAAGCTCAAAGACCATTTATAGTGGCTAAGGTTAATGAACTTTCTGAAGTAATTGAAGATTCTCCTGAAATTAAATTATTAACTAAAGGAGTTATGGACAACTTCCAAAAATTAGTTAATCTAGGAAAATCAATTGATTTTTTGACGATCACTAAGTTAATGGAAGGAAGTTCACCTAATGAATTAGCTGATCAAGTTGCCTATATTTTAAATATTCCGACTTCAGAGAAACAAAAAATATTAGAAACATTATCTGTTAAAGATCGTTTAAAGAGAGTTTTAAGACTTTTGGTTGAAGAACTAAAAGTTCTAAGTTTGGAACGAGAAATTGAGACCAAAACTCAAGGTCGTTTTGATAAATCAATGAGAGAAACAGTTTTACGAGAAAAGAAAAAAGCGATTGAAGAAGAATTAGGTGAATTAGGTGGAGAAGACAATGAAACGAAACAACTAGAAGAAAGGATTAGAAAGGCCAAAATGCCTAAGGAAATATCTTCTAAAGCACAAAAAGAATTAAAAAGATTGGCCAATTTAAATCCTGCCCATCCGGAGTTTAGTTATATCCGTACTTACCTAGATGTTTTACTTGATATGCCTTGGTCTCTAAGTACACCTAATAAAACTTCTATTCAGAAAGCCTCTAGAATTTTAAATGAAGATCATCATGGATTGAAAAAAATTAAAGAAAGAATCATCGAATATTTAGCGGTTATGAAGTTGAAGGAACAGTCAAGAAAAAGTCTTTTGAAAAGGAATGGTCGGGAGCCAAAGGAAGTAGCCGGACCAACTATTTTATGTTTCATTGGACCTCCTGGTGTTGGAAAGACTTCTATCGGTAAATCTATCGCGCGCTCCTTAGGAAGAAAATTCATCAGAATTAGTTTAGGTGGTGTTCGTGATGAAGCAGAAATAAGAGGGCACAGAAGAACTTATGTTGGTTCTATGCCAGGAAGGATTATTCAAGGTATTAAAAATTCTGGTAGTAATAACCCTGTCTTTATGCTTGATGAAATTGATAAAATTGGATCTGATTTTAGAGGAGATCCTTCATCTGCCTTACTTGAAGCTTTAGATCCAGAGCAAAATTCAGAATTCTCAGATCATTATCTAGAAGTACCCTTTGATTTATCAAAAGTAATGTTTATAACCACTGGTAATATTTTAGACACTATTCCACCTGCTTTAAGAGACAGAATGGAGATTATTCATTTTGCTGGCTATACCGAAGATGAAAAATTTCAAATTGCTAAAAAGTTCTTATGGAATAAACAACTAGTTGCTCATGGTTTAAAATCAAAATCTATTAAAATTGCTGATGTAGCTGTTCTAGAAGTTATTCATCGTTATACCAGAGAAGCAGGGGTAAGGGAATTAGAAAGAACTTTGGCTACTATTGCGAGAAAGATTGCTAGGAAAAAAGCAGAAAGAAAAAGAATAAAAAGAACAGTTATTAAAGCAGATGTTGTTGAATATTTAGGTCAAAGAAAATATTCGGAAACTTTGGCTGAGAAAAAGGATGAAATTGGAATTTCAACTGGGCTTGCTTACACTCAAGCTGGTGGAGAAATAATGTTTATTGAAGCTCTTTTAATGCCCGGAAAAGGGAATCTTCTTTTGACAGGAAAACTAGGCAAAGTGATGCAAGAATCAGCCAAAGCAGCCTTTTCTTATGTTAGAAGTCGTTGGAAAAAACTAGGATTGAAAAAAGATTTTTACAAATATTTAGATGTTCATATCCATGTTCCTGAGGGAGCGATTCCCAAAGATGGTCCATCTGCAGGATTAGCTATTGCTCTTGCTTTAATTTCTGCCTTTACCAAAAAATCAAGTAAAAGAGAAGTTGGAATGACTGGAGAAATAACTTTAAGAGGACGAGCTTTAGAAATTGGTGGAGTTAAAGAAAAAATTATTGCCGCTCACAGAGCAGGATTAAAAACTATTATCTTACCAAAAGATAATAAAAAAGATTTAGAAGAACTTCCTTACAAGGTTAAAAAAGATATTAAGTTTGTCTTTGTCTCTCATATGGATGAAGTTATAAAACTTGCTTTAAATAAATAAAGACATGTTATAATATCTTCAGGATGTGTTGTAAAAAAGT
>CAZJJY010000043.1:0-3343 GCA_964546445.1 uncultured Gammaproteobacteria bacterium | reverse complement strand
AGGTATTAAGTTTATTTGCTGCTTTAATTTTGGCCTTTTGTCCTTTAAACTTCTTTCAAAAACTTCATTAGGAGGTGTTACAGCCATTGGAGAAGCAGAGATACCAACATCATATTTTTTCCCCATTCTCTGACCCAACCAAGTTATCAAAAAAATTGCAATTATTAAAACTCCACCTGATATTAAAATTACCCAAACCATGTTTCTTTCCTTTCTCTCTTTTAATTACCTTTATATTTGGAGTATTGTTTAACTTTTTTAGGGCTTCCTTCTCCTTCTTTCTGATGCTTTTGTCGCCATCTATGAAAAGCTAAAGTAATTAAAGCAATTACACCAATGACAAAAGCAATTAGACATATCAAACCAATTATTGGTATCAACCAAACTTCCATACTATCTTCCTTTCTCTCAAATACTAAAAAATTTATATTCAATTATCAAAGAACTGTAATAGATAGCCAGAATTATATTCAAATAGAGTAGGGAAGTCAAATTATAGGATGTTAGAAAGTATGTTAAGATAAATTATGGTTAAAAAAGTTTTTTATTGTTATTAGTTATACCTGTTTTGTTATTAATGTGCTTTTACATACACAAAGGCTACCGTCAGCAGAAAGATATATTAACAATTAGTCAATGTAAATTTAAGATTGAACATGCTAAAACACAGCAAGAAAAAATGAAAGGGCTATCAGGAAGAAAAAAAATTGATAAAAAAACAGGAATGTTATTTTCTTATAATAAACCAGAAATATATAAATTTTGGATGTAAGATATGAATTTTAACTTAGATTTTATATGGATATTAGATAATAAAGTAATTGATATTCATAAAAATATTTCACCATCTAATTCCAATAATCCTTCTACAATTTCTCCGATAAGTGCCATTAATAAAATTTTAGAAATAAATGCTGGTGAAATTGAAAAAATGTAATATAAAAATTGGAAGTGAGATTAGATAAATAAATCATAGGGCAAAAGCCTAAAGCCATTCTTAAAAACTTCTTCTCACTTGTCTTTTTAAAAATACTGTTATATAATTTATGGGCTATGGCGTTTTTTGAGGTTTTAATACTAGTCCTAATCTTCATCATTATCATTTCAATTCGTCAAGTTAATCAATACGAGAAAGGCGTCAGGTTTCTTTTTGGCAAATTCCAAAATGTTATGGATCCTGGCTGGAGATTCGTTTGGCCAATTATTAATAGTTGGCGACGTGTTGATATTCGTGTCAAAGCTGTTGATGTCCCTAACCAAGAAGCAATCACTTTAGATAACGTTTCCGCTACGGTCAATGCAGTTATATACTACAGAGTAATCGACGCTAAAAAAGCGATCATTGTGGTTGAAAATTTCTTTTTTGCTGTTTCCCAACTTGCTCAAACTACAATGCGAAATGTAGTTGGTGAAACAGACTTAGATGATCTTCTTTCTAAAAGAAATCAAGTAGCTAAACGCATTCAATCAATCATTGACAAAGCAACTGACCCATGGGGAATCAAGGTTGAGTCAGTTGAGTTAAAAGATATTGTCTTGCCTGAAGAAATGAAAAGGGTAATTGCCAAACAGGCTGAAGCAGAAAGAGAAAGAAGAGCAATTATTATTAAAGCAGAAGGAGAAAAGGCAGCAGCTGAAAACATCGCTCAAGCAGCTGAAAGATTGAGTAAATCAACAGGTGGACTACATCTTCGAACCTTACAAACTTTAAATGAAGTTTCATCTGATAAAAATAATACGATAGTATTTGCTGCTCCTCTTGAAATTCTAAGAGCAATTGAAGGCTTTTCGAAAAAGAAGAAGTAGTTACGTTTCAGTCAAATTATAAAATAATTAATCCCCTAAATTCCTCAATTTCCTGCCTATCTAGATTCACAAAAAAAGTTCGAACGTCGTTCGGTAGACGACCCCAAGAGGCAAAAAGGGTTGAAATATAGGCAAAATTTAACCCCTTGGTTTATCTTAACAATTACTTGTTAAAACTCCGCAAGGGGTTCAAAATAAGTTCTCAACTTGAAAAAAATACAAGCTAAATTTGTATTTCTTTCTTATAATTTTCTTGCCCATCTATTTACTCCAATAACTAAAAAGAGAACTGTGCAAATACAGAAAAAAATGCCCAAGAAAAAGTGCCAAAGAGAACTTCCTGAAAAAGCTTTTAGAAATTCCAAAACAAAAAGATAAGCAGAAGCAACAAAACCTAAAAGGAATATCATAAAAGTCCAAGCTTTATTTTCTTTATTCTTTTTACTCATCTTTTTTCACCTTACCTTTCTTCTCTTTTAAAAGTCATCTTCACAATTATAAAACTGCCTCTCACGTTTACTCATTTTACCTTCTTTTTCTAGAGCTTCTTTAAGAGAGAAAAACTTTTGAAATTCTTCTAGGTCAACACCTATTTCATCAAATAGCTCACGAAGACTCTTTCTTCTTTTCTTAGAACTCTTATTCCAAATATCTAAAGCGTTCTTTATACATGTATAGGCATCAACAACTCCATAGCGTCCCTTAAGCTCTGTTTTCGAAATTTGACCTTCAATATATCCTAAAAGAGTAAGCATGCTTCTTATATCAGCTAAAAGTGTCTCTCTCGTTTCTTCTTCTTTTCTCATCTTCCATCACTTTTCCTTTCTTTTCTTATCCTTTTTTAACTGACCTGAAAAATCAAATAAACAATAAAATATCCCTGCCACTACAAAAATAGAAATAATAACTGTTCCTACAATATTGTGAGATGTCCACTCCATAATATTTCTCTCCCTTTCTCTCAAATACTAAAAAATTTATATTCAATTATTAATGTTCTTGCCACGAATTATATTCAAATAGAGTAGGGAAGTCAAATTATAAGGCAAAAAATAAAGGGCTGAGAGGTCACGTGTTTAAGAAAATAAATTTCTTAAACAATAATTGTGACATCAGCCCTTTCAAGTTTTAAAAATGTAGCTCATTAGGATTAGCTAATTTTCGCAAGCTTCTAAAAAGAAGTATGAAAAAAACTATTCCAATAATAAATGTTACCCACTCTATCATGTTAAATACAACAATATATTCATGATACTGCTGGATAGATTAAGCCTTAGCTACATCGTATGAAATGGAAATACTAGAATAAATGGATAAGGCCAGACATAGTCCAAAAATAATAGGCCAACTAAGAATTAGGAATATTTCTAATTTACTTCTCGTTTGGATCTTCATCACCATAGCAACTATTCTTCTTTTATTAGTTTTCATTTTTTACTCTTCCTTCTTCTTATTTTCTTTTCTTTTTTCCTTTTCTCTTCTATGCTTTCCATCATATTTTTTATAGGTTTATCTTTTTTTTTTTTTACTTTTTATT
>CAZJJY010000042.1:0-3671 GCA_964546445.1 uncultured Gammaproteobacteria bacterium | reverse complement strand
ATTCCGGGCATCATATACCATTCAGATTGCGGTTTTTCTATATCCAGAATCATATTTTCATGATTCCAAGAACTACCAAGTCCTGGGAGAAGTACAAGGGGTTGAAGAGAAGTTGGTGTAGGAGTAGGGGTAGAGGTAGGGATTACTTCTTCACTTGTTATATAGATATAATCAATTTGGAAACTTGACCATTGTGCATAATTATGGTGATCGAGAGGATCACCAAACCACAAAGTTGTAGGCTTTTTAAGTGTTTGAGAAGAGGTGTAAACAAGATCGTCAATAGTAAAATGAGAGTCATTACTGACGTAGATTTTATATACATTGTTTAAATATTCTATTTTTATATGATAGAAATTTGTATCAATTTCGTTATTTTGGTTAGATTTGAATATTATAACGTGTGGAGTACAGTTTTTGTCTATAGGGCAATCAGTAAAGGATATATTTAAAGTTCTTTCATATACGGAATCTTGCCAGATCTTTAAAAAAAAGAGATCAGAGTAGTGTTCATTGAAGTATTGATCGGAAGTACCATTTGGCGGAAGAAGATTTCCGAGGACAAATCCTGTTCCTCGTGTGGCGGGGTCGGTATATTGAATACCAAGTTGAATGTTGAAATTTCCTTCTGTTGGGAAAAGATTATTTTTAGCGGTAACATATGGACATGTACATGCATTGGATGATATATGGACAGATCCAGATTCTAAAGTAATAGTACCTTTATTGGTATAACTTTGCCATACATGATCATTTAAATTACTGCCGTTAAATTCTTCCTGAAAAGCAAAAACTTTTTTTGGAAAGAGAATAAAAAGAAAGGCCAATGCAAAGAGAATAATAAAAAACTTGTGGTACCTTAATTTTGACATAAAAAAAACCGCTTTCCGGCTTGTTTAACTAATTAAAATTCTCTTTACCTTATTTGTCAAGGAGTAATTGTTGTTAGCCTTAAATTCTGATAGACTTTAACAGTATAATAGTGACATTGTAGGAAAAAAGAGTAATGGTTTACGTGGTTAAATTTCAAGGATTATTTTTAAGGAGGGCTTGAAAAGTATGATTATTGGAATTGATGCTGCTTGTCTATCAGTAAAAGAAAAACAATTAAAAGCGGGTGTTTATTATCTAGCATATAATTTATTGAGACAAATTTCTCTTCTTGATAAAAAAAATCAATATTTACTTTATAGTTTTTCTCCTATTCCTGGTGAAGTTCTTTATAACTTCAATAAACATATAGAAAATAAAGTTTTGTTACCAGAAAAATTCTGGATGAGTCTGCGTCTCTCATGGGAAATGTTTTTAAAAAAGCCAGATATATTTCTAGGACTTGGTCAGGCTTTACCTCTTTATCATCCTTCTAAAAATATTATGTTTGTTTATGATCTTGCTTTTGAGGGTTATCCTGAATGCTATCCTGGTTCTTACCGTAGATTATCTAAGCAGACGAAATTTGGTACGGCCCATACTGATAAAGTAATAGCAATTTCTAATTCTACAAAAGAAGATTTAATGAGGCTTTATGGAGTTAAAGAAGAAAAAATAGAAGTTATTTATCCTGGTTTTAATCCTTCATTCTCTCGTCAAAGTAAAAAGAAAATAGAAGAAGTAAGGATAAAATATAAACTTAAAAAACCTTACTTCCTTTTTGTTGGTTCTTTAAAGCCGATTAAAAATGTTCCAGAGATAATTGAAGCATTTGCAAGTTTTATTAAAAAAACAAAGAAAGATTATGAATTGGTTCTGGCAGGAAGTGATTTTTGGTTAGATGAAAATATTTCAAAGAAAATAGAAAAGTTAAGATTAAAGACTAAGGTTAAAAACTTAGGTTATGTTTCTAAAAAAGATCTTCCTGCATTGTATAGTGGGGCTTTTACTTTTGTTTCTCCTTCCTTATATGAGGGTTTTGGGATACCTCTTTTAGAGGCTATGGCTTGTGGTGTTCCTGTTATAACTTCTAATTTAGGGTCTATGCCAGAAGTGGTTGATAAGGCAGCTATTTTGGTTGATCCTAAAGATTCTAAACAAATAAAAGATGCTATGTTAAAATTGGATAAAGATAGAAGGCTAAGAGAAAGATTAATTAAAAAGGGGTTACTTCAATCTAAAAATTTCTCTTGGAAAAAGTTTGCCTCCTCTATTCTTAGAGTAATTAATAATTTATGAAAAAAGCCTTTATTGTTATTGTTAATTTTAATAATAAGAGAGATATTTTAAGATGTCTTTATTCTTTAAGATATGAAAGGGCTGAAATAATTGTTGTTGATAATAAATCTTCCGATGATTCTATAGAAGCGATTAAATCAAAATTTAAACAAGTTAAAATCTTAGAAAATGAAAAGAATATTGGTTTTGCGGCTGCTTCTAACAAAGGGATTAGATATGCTTTAAGAAAAAAAGCTGATTATGTTTTACTTTTAAATCCAGACACCATTGTAGAGAAGAATTTTTTATCCAGTCTTTTAAAGAAAAAAGCGGATATCATTTCTCCGGTTATTAAATTTAAAAGACAAGGGGAGTGGGTTTATGATTTTGGAGGCAGGGTAAATTTTTTAATTGGGAGGACGACTCATTTAGAAAAAAGCGTTTTAAGTAAAAGAACTAATTTAGTTGATTATGTTTCGGGGTGTTGTATGTTAATAAAAAAAGAAGTCTTTGAAAAGATGGGCTTTTTGGATGAAAGATATTTTATGTTTTTTGAAGATGTTGATTTTTGTCTTCGGGCTAAAAAATCAGATTTTAAGATTAAGGTTGATTCTAGCGTAACTATTTTTCATAATCTCTCTGAAGGGAGGGAGAAATCTCTAAAATGCCACCTTTGGATGTTAAAAAGTAACTTTATTTTTATTAATAAGTGGCTTAAATTTTATAAGAAACCTCTTGCTTATTTCTATTTGTTTCTTTTATGGGTTAAAATTTTAGTTAACAAATGATTAGTGTTGTTGTTTTAACCAGAAACGAAGAAGAAAATATTAAAAACTGCCTTCAGTCGATAAAAGATTTGGCTTCTGAAATTATTTTGATTGATGATTATTCTACGGATGAGACAATAAAAATAGCTAGAGACTTAGGGGCAAAAGTTTTTTTAAACAAATTAGATAGTGATTTTTCTAAACAACGTAACTTTGGTTTAAAAAAAGCTAAAAACAAATGGGTAATGTTTTTAGATGCTGATGAAATGGTAAGTAATAAGCTTGCCCAGGAAATTAAAACAGTAATTTCTAACGATAAAGATATAAATGGATATTTCTTTAAGCGTAATGATTCTTTCGCTGGTTGTTTTCTAAGGTATGGAGAAACAGCTAATGTGCGATTATTAAGATTAGCTAAAAAAAATAGTGGTTCATGGCAAAGAAAAGTTCATGAAACTTGGGATGTCAAAGGCCAGACAAAAGAATTTAAGAATCCCTTATTGCATTACCCGCATTCAACAGTTACAGATTTCCTCAAAGAGATAAATTTTTATTCTTCACTTCATGCTGAATCATTAAAGAAAGAAGGAGTGAAACCAAGTTTGTTTAGGCTTATCTTTAATCCTCTAGGTAAATTTATTTCCAATTATATTGTTAAGAAAGGCTTTTTGGATGGAACTCCTGGCTTAATTACAGCTTTGATGATGAGTTTTCATTCCTTTTTAGCTAGAGGGAAACTTTTTAATTTATGAAAAA
>CAZJJY010000041.1:0-3759 GCA_964546445.1 uncultured Gammaproteobacteria bacterium | reverse complement strand
CTTGATAAAGATATTGAGCTGTTTTTAGTTGAGTTTCAACCGGAGCGACTTTAGCTCCAGAAATAAAAGTCTTTTCTATAATTGAGCCATTTTCTAAATTTCTTGCCTTTATCTTAATACTCGCTGTCCCCCGCCCCATCTTGGTATGTTTGTATTGGATAACAATAAAAGGAATACCATCAATCTCAAAAGCCTTACCTGCTCTTAAATCTGTAACTGAAATCATAAGGGAGATTTTAATAGAAAATTAATTGAATCACAAGTAGATAAATGATAAAATCAGTCCATGCCGAGGTGGTGGAATTGGTAGACACGCAGGTCTCAAAAACCTGTGAGCCTTAAAAGCTCGTGTCGGTTCGAGTCCGACTCTCGGCACTAGAAATAAATATTCCCTCTTCTATATAAATAAAGTTAAACCAATCCATTTCTCTTCTATAGTAATTCTTCGTCATCACTACCACCAAAAAGACTTCACTCTTATTATTTTCAAAGGCTAGAACCAATCTTTTATTATTTCTTCTCTTTTGCTCTATCTACACCGTAGAACTTAATCCTATCACCTCTAAATCTAAGTTTTATTCTTCTTAAAGGACCATTTCTGTGTTTGGATACTTCAAGCTCCATATTTTCAATATCTTCTTCATCTTCACGCCAAAGAAACATAACCACATCAGCATCTTGCTCAATTGCACCGGATTCCCTCAAATCTGCCAACTGTGGTCTCTTTCTCCCTCTTTGCTCAACTGCTCTTGATAGCTGAGATAGGGCTAAAACAGGAATCTTAAGTTCCCTTGCTAAATTTTTTAAACTTTGGGAGATATCTGAAACTTCTTGGACACGATTTTCCCTTTGTCTCGTGCTTCTCATCAACTGCAAATAGTCAACAACAACCAAACGAAGATCATGATCAGTCATCAATCTTCTAGCCTTAGTTCTCATTTCAGAGACCGATAAAGCAGGTGTATCATCAATATATAATGGAGCCTCAGCTAAAACTCCCATCGCTTCTGAAAGCTTGGTAAAGTCATCCCCCTCTAACCGACCTGTCTTTAATTTCCAAGCATCAATATCAGCTTGAGAGATTAATAAACGGTCAACTAGTTCTTCTTTACTCATTTCTAAAGAAAAATAGCCAACCGGTATATTTTCTTTAGAACTTACATGTTGGGCAATGTTTAAAGCTAGAGCTGTTTTACCCATACCGGGACGAGCTGCTAAAATTAAAAGGTTAGAATTCTGCATTCCAGCCAAAGTATCATTTAAATCTT
Source organism: uncultured Gammaproteobacteria bacterium (assembly GCA_964546445.1). Lineage (GTDB taxonomy): Bacteria > Patescibacteriota > Microgenomatia > PFEM01 > JAPLYW01 > CAZJJY01. The sequence goes on along the minus strand of CAZJJY010000041.1, from coordinate 2,491 downwards.
TAAAGCCAGTCGGGACTCCTCTTAACCCCCCAGCTTGCTTATGGAGTTCATCCAGCCTGTCAAAAGATTCAGCCAAAGCTTCTTTAACTGGAATAAATCCCTTGCTCAAATGTTTTTGAGAAAGACCAAAAACAGATTGTTCAGCCGTATCTAAAACATCCGAAGCTTGTCGTTTTTCATCAAAAGCTTCTTCAACAATCTTACTGGCCGAAGAGATTAATTCTCTTTTAATATAATTATCTCTAACTATCTTAGAATATTGATCTACATGAGCAGCCGTTGGAACAAAATTAACTAATTCAGTTAAATAACCAGAACCACCAACCATAGTTAAGTTACCGGCAGATTTTAACTTATCTTTTAAGGTAACAATATCAATTGGTTCTCTTTCTTCATAAAGATCCAATAAGGCTTGATAAATAAAACTATTTTTAGAACTATAGAAGTGTTCAGCTCGTAAAGATTCAGCCACACTAACAATGGCATCTTTGTCAATCAAAATAGCACCCAAAATACTTGTTTCTGCTTCTTCACTATGAGGAGGAACTTTAGTTTGTCTTGGCATTCAAAAGGATTACCTCTTTTTCTAACGGCAGTCTATCTTTTGCAATTAGTAGTTTGTCGACTGGATTTAATCCTTCCGCCCCAACTTCCTTTAGGAACTCATCTACTTCATTAAATTCCATCTTTAAAGAAGGAATTTTAAAAGACATTGGGATAATAATGTTCGGCTGTATTTTTTCTTGAATATAAGCTGCTTGTTTTTCTGTAATAACAGAATTTCCACCCACTGGTAAAAACAATATATCAACTCCATCTATTTCTTCTAATTCTTTTTCTGTAATTTTCTGAGAAATTTCTCCCAAAAAGGCTAGTCTCATTCCATCAACAGTAATAATATAAATAGTTTTATTGTCAAAGGGAATTGCTAAAACAAAAGCGCCACCTACTTCATATTCTCCTGGCTCATCAATAATGAAAGTTTCTTTTCTATTTAAAGCATCCTTAACTAAAGAAGAATTTTCTTTAGAATCTTTCTTAGAAGAAAACAAAACTAAATCAGCAGTTAAACCGGAAAGTTTAATTCCCAAAGAAGAATTAAAAGGATTTGTGATTAAGACTATATCTTTTCCTTTGATCCGGAAACAAGAATTACCAAAGTATTTGACCTCCATAGTTTTTTAAGTCTATCACCTCACCACCCTCTTGACAAGAGTTTAATTTTAAGTTATATTGCTGTGATTAACGAATGAAAAAAGAAATCCTTATTGCCATCCTTATAGGTTTTATCCTCGGATTGATCATCACCTTTGGAATTTGGACAGCTAACAAATCACTAAAAGATAATCAGGAAAAAGCCCCTCAAACAGAGGACGTTTCTGTTTTGAAACCAGAAGAAGAAAATAAAGAAAAACTTTCTTTAAAAATTATTGAACCAGTAAATAATTCTATTAGCGATGAAGAAGAAATTACCATTAAAGGTAGTGCTTCTTCTTCTGCTATAATAACTATCATCTATCAAGAAGGTGAGAAAATATTAGAAGCTGATGAAGAAGGTAACTTTGAAACAGAAATCTCTTTAGTTGGTGGAACTAATGAAATTGAAATTTCAGCTTATGATGAAGAAGATAACAAAACAACGAAAACATTAAGTATTATTTATTCCACCGCAAAAATTTAATCCAATGAATAAAAAAATTATTAAACTGTTAACTATATTTTTTGCCCTTAGTATTTTCATCTCTTTCTTAACTAACATTGTTATTGCCCAAGATCAGGAAGCAACTCCCACTGCTGAAGTTACTAATAACGATGAAAAAGTTCAAGGGATAAGAGAAGAAGTTCAGAAAAAAGTTCAAGATATCTTGGAAGAAAATAAATTGGGAGATAAAAAAGGCTATAGTGGTCCAATTATTAGCATCGAAGACTTAACTCTTACTCTAGAAACCAATGAAGGAGCAAAAGAAGTTGAAGTAGCCACCGATGCCGCCATCATCGGACAAAGCGGAAAAGATATCAAAGCCGAAGATCTTAAAAAAAATCTTTTTGTTGTTGCCATGGGATATGTTAATGAACAAGCTCAATTAGAAGTTAGTCGTTTAGTTGTCCAAGAAAAACCTAAATCTAGTGATAAAGAAGTTATTAGAGGAAAAATAACTGATATCTCTACCGAAGAACAGATCCTAACTGTCAAAAATGAAAAAGAAAATCTTATCTTTACTATTGAAATAGATAAGGATACCGATCTAAGCAGAAGAGATGAAAATGGTAAAAAATCTAAGTCTAAATTTAGTAATCTTGAAAAAAATGATCGCATTTTTGTCATTGGAGAACCTACAGAGAACGAACATAAAATAATCACCGCTAGCATTGTTCTTTCTATAGCCGGCGTACAAGAAAAAGAAACTTCCACTCCTACCTCAACCACTACTCCAGCTACTGAATAAAAAATAGTCAATGGAATTACTACAAAAATCCTGATAAAATAAAG
>CAZJJY010000040.1:0-3834 GCA_964546445.1 uncultured Gammaproteobacteria bacterium | reverse complement strand
ATATTTAAGAACAGACTTGGAGAATACAGGTTTAATTGCCAGAAGTGATTCAGGTCGATTTTACGATCGTTTTAGAAGTAGAATTATGTTTCCTTTAAAAGATCATCGAGGTAATATTTGTGGTTTTTCAGGCAGAATACTTTTACCAGATGTCAAAGAGGCTAAATATATTAATACTCCAGAAACTCCTTTGTACCATAAATCAGATCTTTTATATGGCCTTTTTGAAGCTAAGGAAGCTATTAAAGAAAAAGATGAGGTGATTTTAGTTGAGGGAGAGCTAGATGTAATCTCTTCTTATCAGGTTGGAGTTAAAAATGTGGTTGCTATTAAAGGTTCAGCTTTGACGGAAAATCAAGTTAAGCTCTTAGGGAGATTTACTAAAAATATTGTTCTAGCCTTAGATCAAGATATGGCTGGTGATCAGGCGGCTAGAAGGGGGATTGGAATTGCTGATAAGGAAGAAATGAATATCAAGGTTGCTGAATTAAAAAAAGGTAAAGATCCTGATGAAATTGCTCAGAAAGATCCTAAATTATGGAAAAAATTAATTAAAGGAGCAGTGCCTGTTTATGATTACTTTATTGATTCAGCCTTTAATCGTTTTGATGGTGATACTATTGAAGGTAAAAGAAATATAAGTCAGGAGATTATTCCTATTTTAAGTAAGGCTAATAATGAAATTATTCAGGCTCATTATGCCCGTCTATTAGCTGAAAGATTAAAGGTTACTGAAGAATCTATTTTGGAAGAAATTGATAAACAGGAGAATAGTCCTTTAACCAGTTATGAAGTTTCTCCTTCTTTTGAAAAAGAAGCTGAAAAAAAATCAAGAAGAGAGAAACTAGAGAACTACCTTTTTTCCTTAGCTTTTCAATCAGACAGGTGGGAACTTCTAAAGAAAAGGAAAATTCAAGGCTTAATTAAAACTTATCGTTTAGAACGTATTTTAGAGACGTTAAAGAAATATCTTAAAAAATATAAATCAATTGAAAGTAGTCGATTAGCTAAAATGCTTGATCCTGAACTTTTAGATACACTTAATAAATTTTATTTATCTGATTTAGGTGAGACAGTTGAGGATGAAGAAAAATTAGATAAAGAATTTAGTAAAACATTGGATCGTTTAGAAGACATAGATTTGAGGGAGAAATTAAGCGAGATTAGTGGTAAAATAAAGAGGCTAGAGAAAGAAGATAAAATTTCTTCTAAAGAACAAAAAAAGCTGGATAAGCTTTATTTTGAGTTTCGTGATTTATCAAAAAAGTTATCTGAATTTGAAAAGGAATAATTATGCCTAAAAAGAAAACGGTGGTTAAAAAAACAACTAAAAAAGAAGAAAAAAGAAAAGAAGAGATTAAAGCTCTTGTTACTAAGGGGAGTAACAAAGGTTTTGTTACTCAAGAGGAAATCTTAAAGATTTTTCCTGATGCAGAGCTTCGTTTGGAGGAGCTTGATGGTCTTTATACCAAGCTTTTAGACAGTCGTATCGATGTTTTTGAAACAGTCACTGAAGAAGAAATTGCCGGAGATGAAAAAGCGACTTCTGAGTTAAGTAAAGAATTAGAAGTATTATCGACTTTACAAGATAAAACCTTAACCGATCCAGTCAGAATGTATCTTAAAGAAATTGGAAGAATTCCTCTTTTAGTTGCTGAAGAAGAGGTTGATTTAGCTCAAAGAGTTGAAAAGGGAGAAAAAAGAGCCAGGTCGAAGTTGATTCAGTCTAATTTAAGATTAGTTGTTTCCATCGCCAAGCGTTATTTAGGTCGAAGAATGAATTTCTTAGATCTTATTCAAGAAGGCAACCAAGGCTTGATGAGAGCGGTAGAAAAATATGACTGGCGTCGAGGTTTTAAATTCTCTACCTATGCTACTTGGTGGATTAGACAAGCCATTACTAGGGCTATCGCTGATCAAGCCAGAACAATTAGGATCCCTGTTCATATGGTCGAAACAATCAATAAACTTAGTCAAACAGCCAGACGGATGACTCAAGAGTTGGGAAGGGAAGTCACCAATGAAGAATTAGCTGAAAAAATGGAATTGACTCCTCAAAGAGTTCAAGAGATTTTCAAGATTGCTCAAGAGACAACTTCTTTAGAGAAGCCAGTTGGGGATGAAGAAGACTCATTCTTAGGTGACTTTATTCAAGATACCTCTCAACCATCACCATATGATAGTGCTTCGAAACAATTCCTAAAGGAAAATATTGACGAAGTCTTTCAAACTTTATCTGAAAGAGAAGGGAAAGTCTTAAAGATGAGATTTGGCTTAAGTGGCTATCGATCAATGACCCTAGAAGAAGTTGGTAAAGAATTTGGTGTGACTAGAGAAAGAATTAGACAAATTGAAGCTAAAGCCTTAAGAAGATTAAAGCATCCTTCAAGAAGAAAAAAACTTCAAGATTATCTCGAATAATGTTATAATTGAAATCAATATTCCTCGGTAGCTCAATGGTAGAGCGCCCGGCTGTTAACCGGTAGGTTGTAGGTTCGAGTCCTACCCGAGGAGCTAATCTCTAAACCATTTCCGGGCGATTATAAATCCCACTAACGCTCCTAGAGCGCTAAAGATAATCGAAGAAAAAGAAATCAAACCTGTCCCCCACAGCCTTGGTATGTAGGTTCCAATTATTGAACCGATGAAGATAGCGATGTAAATAATGGTTTTTGAAGACATAAGCTATTCTACACCCTCAAGAAGTGATTTGATAATTATAAAGATAATAGGTTTTAACATCGTCCACGAGGGGAGCAAACTATCCTATAACTTGACTTTTAGCTTTATTTTTGCTATGATTCTTCTTAGAAAAGTTGGTTCTTTGACATAGGTATATAAATAACAATTTCTTAAGAGGAAGAGAGATGTGAAGATGGAAGAGAAAAAACAAATTACTATATCGCTGGTAGTTATTTTTTTACTAGTAACCGGAGTATTTCTTTATTACTTTTTCTTTTGTCCCAAAGTTACATTGAATTTGCCTCGCCCTCCTATTGATGGAGAGAAAACCTGGGCTTTTTTGGTTAACGGTAAGGAAAGAACTCCTGGAGATGTGATTGTTGTTTGGAAATCACTAAAGATTGATGTTGTTGAATTAGAAAAGGGTGATGATGTTCCAGTAGATTCAGGAAAAATAGTTGACTCTTTTAAGATGGATGATGTAATTGAGAATCGTGATTTACTCGCTTATAAATATTCTTCCGAGCAAAATAATAGGGAAGAAAGTCTAAGTGTTGTAGCTTATCACGAAAACGGAGTAGTAACCCTTGTTTTTGTAGATTTACAAAAAGAGGAAAAACCTTGGATACATTTTGCTAATTGTGGACGTATCATTGACAGTTTAGCAGGAATTATCGACAAGACAGTTTTAGTTAATGGGAAAGAGCTAGATGATCGGTATTATCCATATCACCAGGGAGATAGAATTATTCTTTCGATTAAAGAAAATGAAAGTGGAGAAATTATAGGAGAAATTGATATTACAGATAGGGTGAAGAAATATGGAAGTATCTATTTTAAGAAGTCATCAGATTTGCTAGATGGAGAAGAGATTATTATCATTATTAGTAATCCAAGTGGGTCTTTTACTTACGATACCCAGGAAATTGAGGTAAAGATTTCTTCTTCCCTAGCTGTCTAATTTTTTTCAGAAAACAACTTTTCGGCAGAGCTCTTAGCCAATTTTAAATTTTTAAAATTGTGTCTAATCTCTGCCTCTTTCTTGCCTAAATCTCCAAATAATAGGTTCTAACATTGTCTATCAGGCGGAGCTAGGCTTAGAAAGCTCTATTTATTGGGTTTTTTATTTATGATATAATGAAATCATAAAGA
>CAZJJY010000039.1:0-3983 GCA_964546445.1 uncultured Gammaproteobacteria bacterium | reverse complement strand
TTTTAATTATCGCTTTACTCAAAAAAAACTAGTTGAATCTGGTATCAAAGCTACTTTCGGTCCATTCCAAATATTCGATTTTACGTTATTTTATAATTTAGAAAACAATCATTATACTAAGGCCGAAGCATCCATTGCTCTTCCTCCTGATACAGCATTTCAGAAAATTAACTTTAAAAGAATTGATCCTCTCCCTTTAAATGTTACTACTGACGAAGATGGTAACTGGCTAGCTAAATATATTCTCAAGCCAAAAGAAAAAGTAAAAATTACCGTTACCGGAAAGGTAAAGATATTGGCTGAAGCTCAAAGTTTTCCTAAACCAGATGAAAAAACACTAGAAAACAACCTTTTGAAGGCTCCTTTTTGGGAGATTAACGATACCCAAATTGTTGATTTAGCTAGTAAGTTAAAAACGCCAAGGGCGATCTATAATTATGTCATTAATACTTTAGATTACAATTTTGAGAGAGTTAACGAAGGAGTTGAAAGGTTGGGAGCTAAAGAAATCTTAAATAACCCCGATCAGGCTATTTGTATGGAATTTACTGATCTTTTCATTGCTCTATCAAGAGCGACCGGAATTCCAGCCAGAGAAATTAATGGTTTTGCTTATACTGATGATATAAGATTGCGTCCTCTAGACTTGGTAACTGACATTTTACATGCTTGGCCAGAATATTACGATGAAGAAAAAGAAATCTGGACACCTGTTGACCCCACTTGGGAAAAAACAACTCAGGGGGTTGATTACTACTATAAAAGTGACCTAAATCATTTTGTTTTTGTTATCCATGGAAAAGATAGTGAATTACCATATCCAGCTGGATCATATAAAACACCAAACTCTTTAGAAAAAACTGTTCAGGTGGCCTTTGGAGAATATGAACAAGAAATAGAGCCTGAACTTAAGATTAATTTTGATATCCCCTCTAAAATATTTTGGAAAGAAAATAAAAAAGGAAAAATTATTGTTCAAAATAAAGGAACAAGTGCCCTATATAACCTAAAAATTGATACTGAAGTTAAAGGATTAAATCTATATTTGGAAGAAAGCCTTAAAGAAATAGAGATCTTACCACCATTCTCTTATAAAGAAATTCCTTTAGTGATTAACTCTGATAATTTCTTCGGCAATGGTGGGGGATTATTAAAGATTTATATTAATGGAGAAACTTTTGAGAGACAGATAGAAATGGCCTCTTTCATATGGCAAATCATCATTCCAATAGTAGGAGGACTCATTACTTTACTAACTCTATTTATTCTTTTAAAAAAGAAATTTTGACATTAAATTAAAAATTGTGTTAAAAATAATAAGATGTCATTTATCAAAAGGTACTTTCGTTTTTTTCTAATAAACTTACTTGCTCTATGGCTGACAGCCTTTATCTTTACGGGTGTTAGCTTTATTGGTGGTTGGCAAACGATTGCTTTAGCCGCCTTAGTCTTAACTCTACTTGGAACTTTGATAAAACCTCTGGTAAAACTTCTCTTACTTCCTGTTAACCTCATCACCTTAGGTGCTTTTAGATGGTTAGTAAACGTTATTGTCCTTTGGTTGGTCACTTTTGTTATCCCTCAATTCCAAATTAAAAGCTTTCTCTTTGAAGGGTTTAATTACCAAGGATTTATTATCCCTTCCTTTTATGTTGCCACCTTCTGGGCTTTTGTTTTAAGCTCTCTGGTCATCAGCCTGACTAACTCTTTGACTCTTTGGTTAATCAAAAAATAAAACTTGTGTTATAATTAAAGAGATGAAAAACATCGTTATCGCTATTCAAATTATTGTTTCAATCTCTCTTATCTTATCGATTCTAGCTCAATCAAAAGGGACTGGTTTAGGGGCTGCTTGGGGAGGATCAAGCGAAACGTTTGATAGTAGAAGAGGAACAGATAAACTCCTTTTTAATATCACTATTGTTTTGGCCATTCTTTTTCTTCTAACCTCAGCAGCTAATCTCTTGATTAAATAAAAAATGAGAAGAATTTTTAGAAAATTTAGGTTTTATAATAATGTCAGGCGGGCTTTCTGGCAAAAGAGAAAAAAAATCTTTATTTTAGGTTTCATATTGGGGATCATCTTCTTTTTCTTTGCTTATAGATTACTCTTCAATACTCTTCAAGATAATACCCAAAGAATAGGTTTGGTAGGAAAGTATAATATTCAAGAATTACCCTTAGAAATACAAAGATTAATTAGCAATGGACTAACCAAGGTCACTGAAGATGGTTCAGTTGAACCATTCTTAGCTGAATCATGGGAAATAAAAAACGATGGTAAAGAATATGTTTTTAAAATTAAAGATGGTCTTTTATGGCAAGATAAAGAACCTTTGATCGCCAAAGACGTTAGTCTTAAATTCAGTGATGTTACTAAAACAGTCATTGATGACACTCATATAAAATTTCAACTGAAAGAACCTTTTTCACCTTTTTTGACTGTCGTCAGTAAACCTATTTTCAGAAAAGGTCTTTTAGGAACTGGTGATTATGAAGTAAGCAAGGTTCAAAGGAATGGAGAAATCGTCGAAAGTATAATTTTAACCCCCACAAAAAATAAAACTCAACCAAAAATTATCTATAAATTTTATCCGACTGAAAAAGCAGCCAGATCTGGTTTTAAACTAGGTGAGATAGACACTCTAAAAGAAATTGTCAGAGTTGAAGATTTAAATGACTGGGAAAAAATAAAGATTGATCCTGAAGTTAAATACAATCGTTTTGTGGCCGTCTTCTTCAATACCGATGACCCTCATTTAGGTAATAAATCAACCAGACAAGCTCTAGCTTATGCTCTTAAAAAAGATTGGGAAGAAAGGGCTTTAAACTCACTCAACCCTTCTTCTTGGGCTTATAATAGCGATGTAAAACCCTATAACTATGACACCAACAATGCCAAAAAGCTCTTAGAAAATGGTAATGGAGATACTGAGAACGAAGAAGAGGGAGAGGAAACAGGATTGGGAGAACTTAAAGAAATTGAATTAACGACACTATCTTCTTTGCTTCCTATCGCCGAAGAAATAAAAAAAGATTGGGATGCTTTAGGAATCAACACTAAAATTAAAGTCATTAACAATCCTTACGCTGAATTTCAAGCTCTTTTAGCTACTCAAGAAATACCTTCTGATCCTGACCAATATCTTTTCTGGCATTCAACTCAAGCTGGTAATATTAGTAGATATAAGAGCCCTAAGATTGATAAGCTTTTAGAAGATGGTCGTAAAACACTAGATAAAACAGAAAGGAAAGACATTTATTCTGACTTTCAAAAATCGATTGTTGAAGAAACTCCCGCTATTTTTCTCTTTCATCCAACCGTTTATACTATCTCTAAGGATTAGAAATAAAAGGTTTTTTTTGTTATAATCCAGCTATGCCCTGATGCTGGAATTGGTAGACAGGCTAGCTTCAGAAGCTAGTGTCCTTTTTGGACGTGGGAGTTCAAATCTCTCTCAGGGCACATTAAGCCTAAACCTAAGCCGGGATGCTGGAATTGGTAGACAGGCTACCTTGAGGAGGTAGTGTTTTTAAATAAACGTGCAGGTTCGAGTCCTGTTCCCGGCACCATAAGGACGAGTAGCTCAGCTGGTTAGAGTGTCTCTCTTACACAGAGAAGGTCAGAGGTTCGAATCCTCTCTCGTCCACAAAATATGATACAATAAAGAAGTTTGCTGAGGTAGCCAAGGTGGTCACGGCGCGGCTCTGAAAAAGCTGAGATGACGGTTCGACTCCGCCCCTCAGCACCAATTTATCTTTGCACTTTGACATGAACTCATAATAATATTAAAATAAATACACTATGAGTTCTAAAAGTAAAATTGGTGCACAATTACTTAAACAAGGGCACAGTTACAAAGAAATACAATCTAAACTAGAAGTATCTAAAAGTACTATTAACTATTGGTTTTCTAAACTTTCAGAAAAAGAAAAAAATAGAATTAGAATATTACGCGTTGAGAGCTGGAGGAAAAGTATTA
>CAZJJY010000038.1:0-4169 GCA_964546445.1 uncultured Gammaproteobacteria bacterium | reverse complement strand
AACCCCTTAGAAAATTCTTCATTCATAGTCGAAACCACTGGCCAACCAAAAAACTTTTGTCCAACCCCATAAGCAATTACTCCTGCTGTTGACAGAAGAATCACCCATAAATAACTCTTCACATTTTCTAAACTCTTTATTGAAGCTAAAGCAATAAAAAATAAAGACATATACTCTACTCTTCTTAAAAAATGAAGGACTGCAATATGAGGAACAATGTTCTTAGTAATAAACAAGGCGCTTAGTAAAGATAAAAAGCCAACTATCCAATAAAAGATAATTAACTTCCCTACCTTATCTTTAAGACTAGGAAAACCTAATTTTAATTGATGAAAGAACCAGATTAACAATAAAAAGACTACTAAAACATCTTCTGCTCTAATAGCCACATAAGTCCCCATAACATTGAGTAAAGGAAATTTAGGGTACAAAGGAATAAAAAGTAATAAGCTAATTATCCCTAGAGATAAAATATTAACTGCTGGCGATTTTAAATGCTTGAGCATAAGTTTGTTTAAGATAACTATTATTTAAAATTAAACCTAATAGATAAGATATGGCTGCTTTTAATTTTAACATTATTTTTAAAATTGGTAGCTGCCATTCAAGATAGTGCTTTTTATAAAGATAAATTAATCCTCGATAGATATTTAAGATAGGGTCCTTTCTGCCTGTTCTGGAGCTTGCTCCTCCCAAATGAGTAATTTGAGCTTGAGGATAAAAAACAACTTTATAACCAGCCTTTTTAATTCTAAAAGACCACTCTACTTCATCCATATACATAAATAATCCCTCGTCCATAAAGCCTACTTTATTCAAAATTTCCCTTTTAATCATAAAGGCTGCCCCCATAACCCAATCAACTTCTTTAGTCTTCTTAAAAGAACTTCTTACTAAATCACCCAACCAGTGTTCTAAAAAGAGCATGATAAAAGATATCTTTAAATTAGGAAAAGGTCCGGCAGAAGGTTGTAAGCTTTCATCTTTATTTAAAAGTTTGGGGCCAACTACACCAACATCATTATTATTCTTTAAATATTGAGCCATAACCAAAGGAGCCTTGTTCTTGATAACCGTATCTGAATTTAATAATAAGAGATAATCCCCCTTTGCCTTTCTCAACCCCTGATTATTAGCTGCTCCAAAACCTAAATTCTTTTTATTTTTAATAAGTAAAACATCAGGGAATTCTTTTTCGATCATTTTGACCGTCCCATCAGTTGAATTATTATCGACGATAATAATCTCATACGAAGATCCTAAACTCTTTAAACAGTTTCTTAATAAGTTTTTAGTATTCCAACTGGGGATGATGATAGAAATTTTTATTTCTTTATTCTCCATGGGGAAAGAATTATTGATTTACAAATTAAACCTATCGCCACAATCACAGCCATTATCCCTGTCCAGATAAGAAATCTCGCCCACCAAGAGGAAGGAGCATGATATAGAGTAATCTTGCTAGAATACTCTTTACCTTCAATTAAAAAGGAAGTTATCGGATTTTCTGGATGTTGAGCTAAATAAATTTTATCTTCTTTAGGAATCCAACCACTTATAAACAAAGATCCCTTTAAGGGATGAACTAATTCTTCATAAAAATTAGTTTGTAAAGTATCTTTGATTGTTTCTCGAGCGTACTCTGGAGGATGGTTTAAAATATAGGTAGGTAAAGGTAAGTTTAAAAACCACGAACGAGAATAGACTTCTTTATAAGAATCAATTGCTTCCCTTCTTGATAAATCAGTATAATAGGCCCAGACGCCTGGAAGCTGAACTGTATCACCAGGTTCTGTAGATTTTAAGGCCCCTTTCAAATTAGGAATAACAGGTTCAGGGATAAAAATATAAAAAATCCCTAGAAGATAAATACAAATAGTTAAAATCCAAGCCCATCTTTTCATTGAAATAGTCTCGCTCTACCCAAATAATAATGATAATCTTCAAGCCCTCTATCTTTAATTTCTCTAGCCGGAACTCCTCCGACAATCTTCCCAGGCTTAACATCTTTAGTTACCACCGCTCCAGCCGCGATAACTGCTCCTTTGCCTATCTTTATTCCTGGGAGAATGGTTACCCTAGGACCAATAAAAACATAATCGCCAATTTCGACTGGTTTTTCAATCGCCCTAAAACTTTCATCATAAACATTATGCTGGGAATTATAAATTAAAACAAAAGAAGCTATATCAGTATGATTGCCAATTTTTATTTTGGCTCTCCCATCTAGAAAACAATGATCACCAACAATAGTATCTTCTCCTATTTCAATATTTCTTGGTTGAAAAAAATTAGTCCACATATGAATGGTCGAACCTTTGCCTATCTTTATTCCTGAAAGCAAATAGAACATTTTACGGAGAGTATGGCTAGGAATAAATCCCACCCAACGCAAAAGCATAAGCTTAAAGTCTAAAAAACAATTACAAATTCTGTTTTTGACCTTAATACTAACTTCTTTATTATTTAATTCTTTTCCTTCTTTATCTTTTAAAAAACCCATTATTTTTCCTCCTTTAAAAATTCTAATATTTTTTTAGCACAATTTTCCCAAGTAAAAATTTTACATCTCTCTAATCCTAGTCTAACTAATTTATCCTTATTAAACAAAGCCTTGTTAATCCCCCGAGCTATATCTTTATAATCATAAGGATTAACAACTATACCTGCCTTACCAGTAATTTCAGGTAAACTACCAGCATTACTAACAACTACCGGCGTACCACAAGCCATCGCTTCAATTACTGGAATACCAAAACCTTCAAAAAAACTAGGTAAAACAAAAACTTTTGCTCCCGCCATCAAACCTGAAATATCTTTTTCATCAACAAAATCCGTAAAGATAACTTCTTTTGATAACTTTAATTTATCTACCTCTTTAAAGATACCTTCATAATGCCAACCTTTTTTCCCAGCAATTACTAATTTAAGACTACTTCCTTTATCATATAATTCTTTAAAGGCCCTGATCAAACCTTCAATATTTTTACTTGGTTTTAAAGTACTTAAAAACAAAAGATAATCGCCTTCTACCTCATATTTTCTTTTAACCTCATCTATTTTACTCTTCGCCTCTAAATTAAATCTGCCATGATCAATTCCTGGATAACTAACAACAACCTTATCTTTGTTTATATCGTAATACTTAATTATATCATTTAAGGTAGCCTTAGAGATAGGAAAAACAAAAGAAGCCAACTTCAGAGAAAAAGCTGTTCCTAGCCTCAATTTCCAATAAACTTTTTTGCTAAAATGCTCGGGAAATTTTAGATAACCTAAATCCATAATAGAAAGGTATAAAGGGGAGTTAAAAAACAAAGGTGAATAATGACCTGGATTAAAAATTAGATCAAATTTATTTTTTTCTTTAAGCAAAGCAAAGGGCAAGGCAAAAACATTCCAAAGCTTTTGAGGTCCAACTACTTTATACTGCCAACCCTCTCTCTCTTGAGGCATATCATCCAATGGTCTTGAAGGTAAATAAACAATATATTCATTCTTATGATCAAGCTTATAAAAAGCTTTTAGAAGTTCAAAGGCATATTGGTTGGAACCAACTCTGTTTTTAATATTAGCTTCATAACCAATAAAGGCAATCTTCATTTTTATTTACCTAATTTATAAATAATAACGTTATCTTCTAATTCCCAAGTATCTAAAATTTCTTTTGGCTTAAATTCATAAATTTCCATTATCTGTGTATTAATAGGATCAGGTAGCCCTCCTTCGGCAATAACATAAAGAATTTCAGCTTTCTTATAATCCTCAGGCTGCCAATCTAACCCTCTTTTACCATAAAAAGCTTCTATAAAATAACGATAATCAACCGCATTATGATCCCAACGGTCAGGATTATGATAATTGGACATTAAATTAAAGGTCTTTGTTTCATCAATATCTTCGGCAATAACTTTAGATATTCTTTGAATATCATCAATTATTCGTTCTGGTTTTTCAAAAACTAAAACATGTTTTAAATTAAAGGAAAACATTAAAATAAAAATTAAAATGGCCAAAATCTTTCCTATTCTCTTCTGCCATAAAAGATAAAAGAATAAACCTAAAAATAAGAACGGAATAATATAAATAAAAATATAATAGAAAAAATAAAACTTTCCCGTATAAAGTCTACTTATAAAGGCACTGACTAAAATAAAAGATAAAAGTAG
>CAZJJY010000037.1:1602-4353 GCA_964546445.1 uncultured Gammaproteobacteria bacterium | reverse complement strand
AAAGATAAATTCTTTTTTATGGGAACTATTAGTTTTTATTCTTTTTGGTCTCAAGATTAGAGATATTGATTGTGGTTTTAAATTATTTAAAAAGGAACTTGTTGATAAAATTCCTAAGCTAGAGTCAGAGAGAGGAGCCTTTATCACAACGGAGTTTTTAGTTAAATCTAAGAGAGCAGGCTTCAAGATGGTTGAAGTAGGCGTTCATCATTATCCTGATTTAGCTGGTGGTTCTACGGGAGCGAGCTTAAAGGTTATTTTTAAGAGTTTTGTGGATTTAATAAAGCTTTGGCAAAAATTAAGATCCTAATGATAGAATTTCTTTCCAAAAACAGATTTAAAATTATTCTTTTAGTCGTTATTATTTTAGCGGCTTTTTTACGTTTATGGCATTTATCTGAATACATGACTTTCTTAGGGGATGAAGGAAGAGACGCATTGGCTGTGAAACATATGATTGTTGATCATAAATTTCGTTTAATTGGTCCGGTAACTTCTATTGGTAATATGTATTTAGGGCCTTTGTACTATTATTTAATGTTACCGGCAATGTTTGTTTTTAGATTATCACCTGTAGGTCCAGCCTTGATGGTCGCAGTTTTAGGAATTATTACTGTTTATTTAATTTATCTTTTTGGAAAAGAATGGGTAGGTGAAAAAGGCGCAATGATAGCGGCTTTTCTGTATGCTATTTCTCCAGTAGTAATTATTTATTCTCGTTCTTCTTGGAATCCTAATGTCATGCCATTCTTTGCTTTGATTACTTTATTTGGTATTTGGCGAGTTTGGCAAAAAAGACAATTTATTTGGCTGCCTATTTTAGGAATTACTTTATCGTTTTGTATACAGTCTCATTATTTAGGTCTATTAATTTTTCCCACAGTTTTTATTTTTTGGTTAATAACATTAATAGAAATGATAAGAAAGAAAGAAAAGTTAAAAACTTTCTTTTTACAAACTCTCTTTCTCTTAGGTTTGTTTGGTTTTCTAACTATCTTACCTTTAGTTTGGTTTGATTTACGTCATGGCTCTATTAACGCGAACGCTTTTAAAGAATTTTTTACCGTTAGGCAGGCGACAGTTAATCTAAGACCTTATAAAGCAATCCCTAAATTTATAGATTTAACGATACAGGTATTTACGAGATTAACTTCTGGAAAAGATGCTTTTTGGGGTCCTTTTGTTTCTGGTTTAACATTTTTATTTTTGTTCATTTTTCTTATTTTTGATATTTTTAAGAAAAAAACAAAAGGGTTTTTAAAAGAAAACAAAGGAATAATATTTTTATTTGTTTGGTTCTTAGTCGGTTTGTTTGGTCTTGGTAATTATAAGCAGCATATTTATGATCATTATTTTGGTTTTTTCTTTCCCGTTCCATTTCTGTTTATCGGATGGTTATTAGCGAGAATAGGTAATTTTAAGAAGATAAAAATAGGTATTTTAATGGTTACTTTGGTTTTAGCTTTTTTAACCTTTTTATCTATAAAAGACTCGCCTTTACGTTATCCTCCTAACAACCAATTTGGTAGGACACAAGAAATTGCTGAGTTTATTGTTGAAAAATCAGAAGATAATCCTTTTAATTTAGCTTTAATTGCCGAAAGAAACTATGATGATGCTTATGCTTTCTTTTTAGAAATTTGGGGCTATAAACCAATTAAAATAGAACCATTAAATCTAGAAGAGACAATTACTGATCAACTTTTTGTTATTTGTGAGAAACTTCCTTGTGAGCCTATTAATCATCCTAAAGCGGAAATCGCTATGTTTGGTTGGGTGGAAATTGAGCAAAAATGGGATTTTAAAGGAGTAGAGGTTTATAAGTTAATACACACAGAAAAATGAAAAAAGAAATTTTAGATAATAAGATAATTTATATTCTGCTATTTATCATAATAGCTTTTAGCATATTTTTTCGTGTCTATAGAGTTGATGCTCTGTTGGGTTTTTATTACGATCAAGGTAGGGATGCTTTAAAAGTTCAAGAGATTTTAACTTTAAAAGATTTTCCAGCCATTGGTCCAACGACTGGTATTGCTGGTCTTTTTCTAGGCCCTTTTTGGTTTTATTTTCTAGCTCTTTTCTATTTTATTGGTCGAGGTAGTCCAATAGTGGCGGCAAGTTTTATTGCTCTTTTTGATGCAGCTTCTGTTTATTTAATTTATCTTCTAGGAAAAGACTTCTTTGACCGTAGAATTGGTTTATTGGGAGCATTGTTTTGGGGCTTTTCTTATTATTTGATTCGTTCAGCTCGTTGGTTCTCTAATCCTTCACCTCTACCATTTTTTGTGTTTCTTTTACTCTACGCTTTAGGACAGGTAATCTTCAAAAAGAAAGACAAATATCTTTTATTGATTGCTTTTTGTTTGGCTGTTTCATTACAGCTTGAGGCAGCCTCAGCAATATTCTTCTTTCCTTCTTTAATTCTAATTTGGTTTATCTTTAAGCCAAAGATAAAAAATAAAAGAAATATTATTTATTCTCTATTAATATTTTTCGGTTTTTTAATTCCTCAAGCATTATTTGAGATAAAAAATAATTTTTTGATGATTAGAAACTTCTTTAATTTTAATAAAGGAGATATTAATACCGATACAAGTACATGGGCGATTCCTAATTTAGACTTTATTAAAGAACGATTTTTATCCTATTTTGATATATTGTTTTCTAAGTTAGAAGGAGTTCCTAGAATGGGCTCTAAGTTTTTAGGATGGTTATGGCTTATTTTCTCTGGTTATCAAATATGGCGAT
>CAZJJY010000037.1:0-1502 GCA_964546445.1 uncultured Gammaproteobacteria bacterium | reverse complement strand
TCTAAGTTTTTAGGATGGTTATGGCTTATTTTCTCTGGTTATCAAATATGGCGATATTTTAAGAAAAGAACTGATCAAGATAAGATGGCTTTTATTTTGATTATTTTCTTATTTGTTCCTCTTTTATTCTTATTTTTCTTTTCAGGTAATTATGGAAGACTGTATGATTATTATCTGACTGGATTTTTTCCAGCCTTTATCCTTCTTTTTGCCATTTTTGTTTCTAAGTTTTTCAATAAAAAACTTTATCTACCTATCTTAGCTTTAATTATTATTTGGTTTTTTAAGGGAAATATCTTATATCTTAAGGGTTACTTGTCAGCTGGTTTTGATGGTCCGGAACATATTACTTTAGGTAACCAACTTCAATCTATTGATTGGATTTATCAAGATGCCAAAGGAGAAAAATTTAACGTTGATATTTATGTTCCGCCTGTCATTTCTTATTCTTATGATTATTTATTTCAATGGTATGGTCAAAAGAAATATAATTATCAGCCGCAAGAAGAAAATATTCCATTACTATATATCTTATATGAGATGGATAAACCACATATTATGTTTCTAGATGCTTGGTTGGCTCGACAAGATGGTATAGCTGATACCATTAAGGTGGAGAAATTTGGAGGCATTACCACGGAAAGGAGATTAAGAAAATAATGAAAATATTTTTATCAGTTGTTATGCCTTGTTATAACGAAGAGGGAAATCTTAGAAGAGGTGTTTTAGATGAAGTTGCTAACTATCTAGAAAAACAAAGATATCAAAGTGAGGTTATTATTTCTGACGATGGTTCGACTGATGATAGCTTGGCTTTTGTTAAAGATTTTATAAAAAAACACCCTACTTTTAAGCTTCTAGAAAATAAACATGCTGGTAAGCCCTATGCGATTAGATCGGGAGTTAAAAAAGCCCAAGGTAAAATAATTTTATTTACCGATATAGATCAATCGGCTCCAATCAAGGACATAGCTAAGTTACTACCATTTTTTAAAAATGGTAGTGATGTTGTCATTGGTTCTCGAGGGATTGAGCGTAAAGATTTTCCTTGGTATCGCAAAGTTATGTCTTGGGGTTTTAGAATAGTCCGCAGTTGGTTTTTACTAAAAGGTATTCAAGATACACAGTGTGGTTTTAAAGCCTTTAAAAATAAAGTAGCCAAAGATTTATTTAGTCGTCTTTTAATTTTTAAAGAAAGTAAAGAAATTAAAGGTTGGCGAGTAGGTGCTTTTGATGTTGAGCTTTTGTTTATTGCTCAAAAAATGGATTATAAGATTGCCGAAGTTGTTGTCACCTGGGATGATAAAGATGAAGCGATAGGAAAACAAAAGAATTTCTTAAAAGAATCAAAAGAAATGTTAAGTGAAATCATTAGAGTAAAGGTTAATGATATTAAGGGAAAATATGAAAAGTAGTTTAGATTTTATTATTAAATATAAATGGTGGTTATTAGCCGGATTTTTGATTCTTTTTCTTTTCTTCTTCTTGCGCTTGTTTAATCT
>CAZJJY010000036.1:0-4639 GCA_964546445.1 uncultured Gammaproteobacteria bacterium | reverse complement strand
AAACTTTTTTAAAAAAAGTGGAATATCTTCAGGTTGATCTTGAAGATCAGCATCCATAGTAAAAATTATTTCACCTGAGCTAAAATGAAAACCGCAAATTAAAGCGGTAGATTTACCAAAATTCTTTCTAAAAGAAATAACTTTAACTTTGGAAATCTTATGAATAATCTTTTTTATAACCGCCAATGACCTATCAGAAGAGCCGTCATCAATAAAAATTATTTCGTAATCATCTTTAAGATTATTTAATACCTTTACTAAACGTTGCGTTAGTTTCTCAAGGCTTTTCTCTTCATTAAAGACCGGCAGAATAATTGAATATTTAATTTTCTTTTTCATTATTTAAAAATTCTAGTCAAAATTTTAGGAACAATTCTGACAGAGAAAAAAACGATAATAATAGCTATCATTATAAGCGATGTGCTTAAAGAAATAAATCTCCCCCAACGAAAAGAAAGCGGATTGTAAATAAATTCAACAATATGTTCACCTGGAGATAATAAAACACCACGAAAGGCAAAATTAGCTCTATACATCTTATTTATTTCCCCATCAACCTTAACATACCAACCAGGGTAAAAAGCATCACCTACAAACAAGATCCCCGAATTTTCAGAATCTGTTTTAATCACTGATGAATTCTGATTATAACTAAGATAAGTAACCTCATCTTTCTTTAAAGTAATTTTACTTTTTGCTAAATTAACATTCTCTTCTAAAACAACCGTTTTATTTAAGTTAAATTCTGGATCAAGCATTTGATCAATAATATCTTGATCATTTTCTTTTACAACTACTTCATGAACTAAAAAAGCTCTTGGTAAAACATTTTTATTTTCATAAACTTGAACTGATTTATCTTCAAAGATTGATCTTAATTTTTTATTTCCAAAAATAGGTTTAGGATTACCATCTGGGCTTCTAATTCCATTCTCATCATATTTAACAGCTAAAACATATTTGATATTTAAAAGATCAAAAAGTTTAGAATCATAATTTTCCACTTGAGCTACTCGACCATAAGGTGTATCTGCTCGCTCGGTCATTACTGCTCCTAAAAACTGAGTTGAACGTAAAGGAGCCATAGCATCATAACCTGCCGCTGACTCTAATTTATAAGGCATCCACATGTTTTGAGGAATTGTCTCACCAAATTCAACTCTAAAAGGTTTTTCTTGTTCTTTTAAAAACTCTATGACCGGAGTGGTCGGAAAAAATAAATCTGTTTTTGAAAAAGGTAAATATTTCCAACCAAAACGGAAAAGATCAAAAACAATAAGTATTATTACCAACCAAGCAAATAAAAGTCTTGTACCTTTCCATTTTTTAAAGATAATCAAGAAAAGAAATAATCCTGTTGAAGCTATGAAAAGTAAACTAGGTAAAATTAAGTTTCTCTTACTTACTGATAAATGAATCAACCACTCCGCTTGAGGATAAAAGTTTTTGGCAAAAAATACAAAGACCCATAAAGCAGTAAAAATTAAAGTAAAAAATCCTATGACAAAATATATTGAAAAATTAAATTTACTTTTCTTATCTAAAAGCCAACTTAATCCAAAGGCCGCTAAAATAGCCAAACTAAAATCTAAAAGAAAAATTATTCTTGAGGAAATTGATTTTACCCCATAGATACCCATACTAGCTACCCATTTACCAATTGGTGTTGGCAGAGCTAAAAACAAAGCAAAAACAGACAAAAATAGAAAAAACCACACTTCCTTACCTTTACGACCGAAGATCGCTAAAAAGGCTAAAATTAACGGCAAAATACCAACATATAAGGCAAAGTTATCATACCAAGGACTTCCCCAAAAATTATAAGTAGCTGGATTCCCAAAAAAATCAGGAGCCAAAAAAGTTACTAAATTTCGCCAAGGTAAAAATCCTCCTGAAGATAAAGAAGCAATTGGGTCTATTTCTCTAACCGATAATCCAAGTGCTTCCCATCCGGGAATCCATTGAATAGCTGACAATAAAATTCCTAATAAAACAAAAAATATTAATAATCCAAACGAAATAAATATTTGCTTGAGATTTCTTCTCTTTTTCCAAAAACCAAATAATCTAAAAAGAGCATAAAAACCAACAGCTGTTAAAGAATAAAAAACAATTTGAGGATAACCGGAAAAAATAGATAAGGTTAAGAGAACTCCACTAATTAAAGCCCATTTTATTTCTCTTTTTTCAACAATCTTATCAACCACTAATAACAAAAGTGGCAAGAACATCGCCGTATGACCATGGACATTATGTTCCAACCACATCAAAGAAAATGCCGAAAAAGCAAAAATAATTCCTCCCAAAAGCGACGCTATTTTATTAATCTTTAGATTACGCAAGAAAAGAAAAGTAAAAAGAATTGTTAGCAAGGGTTGAATTATAATACCTAAGCTCCAAGCCTTAACAGCTGGCAAAAAAACAAAAAAAATATTTACCCAAGAAAAAGTTGCTGATTGGAAATTAGCCAATAATGGCATACCAGTAAAATAAAAAGGGTTCCATAAAGGAAAAGTAAAGTTTTTTAAACTTTCAATAACCGACATCCGCCAAGGATATAAAAGCGAAGGAATATCTGAAAGTAAAGGATTTTTGACCGGAACACCAGTTGAAAACCCCCATTTATAATCAAGCCAAGGAAAATAAAGACCAACGGTGATGTCCGCTGGCATAGGAATCAAATCCCTTAGAAAAAACTTCCAAAAAAAAGCAACAACTAAAACAATGGCTAACCAAATAGGCCAGTGATTTAAAAAAAGTTTTTTAAACATCATCTTTTAGTGGAGATTTAAACAGACGAAAAATATAAAACAAAGAAGTAGCAGCAAAAACACTTCTTATTAAACTCTTAAACTGAAAGACATCTGTATATTTCGATAATATTTCAGAAAGGCCAACCGCCTTATTTAATTCAGGAAAAATAGGATTAAATAAACTTAAAGATAAAGATGGTTCAAATAGTAAGGTTATAATAAGCCAGCAAACAAATAATGTTAAAACCAAAACTAAATTTTTAAATTTATTTTTTACCAAATCATAAATCAAAAAAGGAGTCACCCATAAAAACCATTGTGGATGATAATGAGTAACAGAAAATATTAGAAGTAGAATGGCTATAAAATAATTAGAAATAGACCATCGTTTCGGATAAAACCAAGCTAGAAAATAAAAGAATATTAAAAATAAAATGAAAGGATAAACTACTTCTGCACCTGAAAGATTCCAACCCATAAAAAGCATTTTTTGACTTTTTGGGCTAAACAAAACCATCGATCTGAAAGCAGAAGAATTTATAAAAGGCAAAATAGATAAAAAGAAAGGTAAAAATCCAATAACAACTAATTTAAATCTTTCAAAAAAAGTTTTCCCTACAACAAAAGCCAAAGGCAAGATAAACAATAAAGGAAACATTTTATAAGCCCCACCTATTCCTAAAAAGAAAGCTGCAAGATAAGGTTTCCTTCTAAAGAAGTAAAGACTTAAGACAACGAAAAAAACTGGTAAGATATCAAGTTGACCAACCATAAAAGTTGCATATAAAGCTAAAGGATTAAACATCCATAAAGCAAAAGATATTTTTTTAAGCCTTTCTTCCTTAAATAGACCAGCTAAAAAGAAAGCCAGAGCAACATCTAGGAAAAGATAAGGTAGCTTACTCAAGAAGATTTCCTTAAGCAACCCAGGATAAGTGTATATCTTATCTAAATTACTCATCAACCAAGGAATAAAAGAGGCATCTGAAAAAGGTCTCATTAATAATTTAAAGAAACCTAAGGTATAGTAAGTTAGAGGTGGATAAATAAAAATATCGGCTACACCAAAATTACTAACCAAAGGATGAGATGAAGGTAGATTAACTAAAGTTTCATAAATATTTAGCCTTCCTTCATAAGCTAAAAAATAAGCACTGAAAGAATGCCCCCATAAATCAACATGTAGGGTAATTGGCATTAAAACCAAACGTAAAACAACACCCAAAATAAGGAGAATAAACCACCAAGATTTAAAAATTTTATTAAAGTAATTCTTTAATTTCATGACAAAATCTCTTTTGAGAAAAATAATCAGCTTTCTTTTGTGCTTCTTTCGATAATCTTAACCATTCTTTATGATTATTAATTAAAAATAAAGTTTTTTTAGTTAATTCGTTTATACTATTCCATAGTAAACCATTTTGCCCATCAGAAACAATTTCTGGCTGTCCTCCTTTATTAATAGCCACAGGAACTAATCCGGCCGCCATCGCCTCAACAGTTGTGATTCCGAAATGTTCTACCTTTTCTGGATTTTTTTCTTGATCAATCTCAAAACCTGCTGCTGTCCAAAAAATCTTTGCCTTCCCATATAGTCGCTTTAATTGACTAAAGTCAGGATTGGTGATTATCTCAATTGGATAATTCTTGGCTTCTTTTCGAAGTTTAGAAACAAAACTTTTTCCCTCACCATCACCTCCAACAATTATTAATTGCCAGTTTTCTAAGCCATCTTTTAACATCTTTTTAAAAGCATCTACCAAAACATCTTGTCTTTTATTATGTAATAAATCTGTAAAACGACCGACACTTAAAATAATATTTTCTTTTTTGAGAGGTTTGAAAGAAACAATATCAATCGGCGGGTAGATAACAACTGAATTAAC
>CAZJJY010000035.1:0-4648 GCA_964546445.1 uncultured Gammaproteobacteria bacterium | reverse complement strand
GTCAGGGTAAAGAATTAGTAGTTAAAACGAAGACAATTTGGCCTTTATGTATAGGAGCTTTTCTTTTTTGTCTTGTTTTTTCAGTAGGTATTAATATGCTTTTGAAGAATTGTATTAGATAGTGTTGAGCGATATTTTGCTTATCTTCTCAATTAACACTATCTAATACCACCTTTCTTGCCTTTTTTATATTAAAAGCCGTTTAAAAGGCAACTTTTTTGTCGGTTTCAATATCTATAGGGTTTTAGTCTTATAAGATTATAGGACTGAACTTGACAAAGTCTATAGGATATGGTAATATCTTGACTAAGAAATAAGCAAAAGCTTGTTTTCTTATTTGCACATTCAAATAGGGTAAGAAACAAAAAACGTAATCAAAATCATAGCAAAGTAAGGAGTAAGAAATGAAGAGTTATCCTGAAAAAAGAAATACAGGTAGTTGTGGTAAAAAACTAGGTTACGCATTCCTCATTATTGTGGATGCAATCCTTGTTGTTTTGGCCATAGGAAGCAGTGCTGATGAGAAAGAAATAATCTGGATATTAGCAGTTGCTTTACTTCTTTCGTTAGTATGGATTCTTTGTACGAGGAATGAAAATAAAAAATAATTTTCTAATTTTGGAAAATTAGCCTGTGGGGGGCAATGACTTATTAAGGAGAAATAGAATGAGAGTTTTAAAAGTTTTGATTATGGTGTTATTCCATTATGGAATTGCAACTACAGTCAGATGGTAATGTTTTAATGTTAGTTATTACTAAATTGCAGTTTTAACTTCATTAAAACAAACAATTGTACGGGACGCCATTGGTTAAGGTTAGATAGTAGAGTGATAATCTCTTTAAACACTCGCTATCTAGCCTTACCAAAATTTCTTGCCCTATTTTTTCTTTAATTTTTATTAAGAACAGTCACCTAGAAGGTGGCTTTTTTGTTGGCTTATTATGATAGAATAAGGCTATGAAAGGTGAGCAATTTAAAAAAATTAGCTTTTTATTCTTAGTCTTAGTGTTTCTTTCTTTTTTCTTGTTTTTCTTTGATAAGAAAGGTTGGATTTCACCTGTTTTTGTCTTAATAAGAAAACCTCTTAATCAAGTAGAACAAAGCTTCTTTAATTCTTATAAAAATGTTTCAGGTTTTTTTTCTTTTTCAAGTAGAAAGGCTTTAGATAAAAGAATAATCGAGCTTGAAGGTGAATTGCGTTATTTAGCCCAAGAGGAGAATGAGCTTTCTTCCTGTCTAGAAGAAAATAAAAAAATTAAAAGGTTATTAGGAGCTTCCTTACCTATCAAATGGCAGTTTATGGAGGCTAGAGTTATTGGTGTTTCTGAGAGGATGAGAATTGCCAGAGGGAAGAAGGATGGTTTGGAAGAAGGGATGAATGTTGTGGCTGAAGATGTTTTAGTGGGGAAAATAGTTTCTGTAGACAAAGAGACGAGTTTGGTTCAATTAGTTACCGATTCTTCTTCTAAGATTCCCATAGAGGTTAGGAGACCAGACATAGAAGGTTTGCAAGCAAGAGGAGTTTTATTTGGTCAGTCAGGAAATAATTTACTTTTAGATAAGGTCTTGCAGGCCGAATTTATTCAAAAAGGAGATCTAATAGTTACTAGTGGCGAAGAAGGTTGGCTCCCTGATTTATTAATTGGTCAGATCGAAGATGTCTCTGGCAAGTCGGCAGAAATATATAAGAAAGCAAGCGTAAGTCCTTTGATTAATTATCGAAGTTTAAATTTTGTTTTTATTGTGACAAGAGAATGAAAAGTTATTTAATTTTATTACCAGTTTTACTTTTAAGCTTATTCCAAGGTTCATTTTTAGGTTTTAACCTGGTTTTATTAGTAGTTATCTTTTATACGATTTTGAAACAAGATAAGCAAAGTTTATATGTAGCTCTGTTTTCAGGTTTAATTTTAGATTTAAGCAAAGGCCATTTAGTCGGTTTGTCTGCTTTGATTTTCCTTTTGTTTAGTTATTTATTGATTTTATATTCTTATCGTTTTTCAGCCACTCACTGGTTATTTCTGGTAGTTTTTGTGGCCATATCATCAACCTTATATTCTTTTTTATTTTATGGATTTTTTGATTGGAAAGAGGCTCTTGTTTTAGTTTTAATTACTTTGCTGACGAGATTTGTACTAATGTTTTTACCGTTAGAAATTGATAAAAGAGATATTAGGTTAAAAAGATAAATGGATAACAAAGCACGTTTTTATATCTTCTTAGGTTTTTTAGCCATTGGATTTCTGCTTCTTGTCGGAAAACTTTTTGAATTGCAATTAGTCTTTGGTTCTAAGAATAGAGCTTTGGCTGAAGGCAATAGAATTAAGAAAGAAGTTATTCCTGCCCCAAGAGGGATTATCTACGATCGTTATGATAAGGAGCTAGTTAGGAATGTTCCTATTTATCGTTTGAAAACAGAGGAGAATTGTGAAGATGAAGAAGGGTGTTTTAAGGTTATTTCTCGAGATGAGGCCTTGAATTTAGAAGCTCAAGGAGAATTAGATGGTTTAAGAACAGATATTGGTAGGGATTATCTTTACAGAGAAGCCTTAGCTCATGTTTTGGGTTACTTGGGAGAAGCTAACAAGGAAGAAGTAGAATTAGGTAAATATCAGATGGGAGATTTGGTTGGACGAATGGGGGTAGAAGAAAAATATGATCGTTTATTAAGAGGACAAGATGGAGGATTAATCTATGAAGTTGATGCGTATGGAAATAAGATTAGGGAGATTGGTCGTTTCGAACCAATTCCTGGTAATGATTTATATCTTCTAATTGATGCAGAACTCTCTAAGAAAACATACGCAGCCTTAGAAGGAAAGCCGGGGGCGGTTGTTGTTTCTAAGGTAGAGAATAATGAAATATTGGCCTTAGTTTCTTCGCCTAGTTTTGATCCTAATCTTTTAAGTAGAACTGAGAATAAGGATGAAAAAAGCCAAGAGAAGATAAAGGATCTTTTTAAAGACCCCTTAAAACCATTTTTTAACAGAGCTATTACTGGAGTTTATCCGCCTGGTTCTACCTTTAAGATTGTGACCGCGACAGCTGGAATTGAAGAAGGTAAGGTTGATGAAGATACAATCTATAATGACACCGGTCAGATACAAATAGGGGAATATGTTTATCGAAACTGGTATTTTACCCAATATGGTAAAACAGAAGGAGAGATCGATCTTATAATGGCCATTAAGCGTTCCACAGACACTTTCTTTTACAAGATAGGTGAGTGGGTTGGAGCCACTCGTTTGTCAGAGTGGGCCTATGCTTTTGGTTTAGGTAAGAAGACGGGAATTAAAATTCCTGGGGAAGTAGCTGGTTTCGTGCCAACACCTAAAGAAAAACAAAGACTTAAAGGAGAAAGATGGTTCTTGGGAAATACTTATCATTTTGCCATAGGACAAGGGGATCTTTTAACGACTCCTTTACAAATTAATAATTTAACTAATGTTATTGCCAGTGGTGGTGAATTATGTAATCCTTCTTTGTTAGAGGATGAGGAAGTAGACTGTCAGAGTTTAAGATTGAAAGACTTATCTTTAAAGTTGGTTAAAGAAGGAATGAAAGAAGCCTGTTCGCCAAAGGGAACAGCTTTTCCTTTCTTTGATTTTAAACCTCAGGTAGCTTGTAAGACAGGAACAGCTGAATTTGGAGATCCAGAAGGGGAAACCCATGCTTGGTTAACTGCTTTTGCACCATTCGACAAGCCGGATATTGTGGCCACAGCCCTGATAGAAAAGGGTGGAGAAGGTTCTGATGTTGCTGCTCCAGTGGTTAAGGAGATCATGAATTATTACTTTCATGAAAGATGAAAAGAAATATTATCTAGGCTTTAGTGCTTTTTTGGGAATTGGTCCTAAGAAACTTTTTCTTTTAAAAGATTATTTTGGTTCCGTTAAAAAAGCTTATCTTGCTTCTTCTTTTGAGCTATTAGAAACAGGGTTAAATCAAAATCTTGTGAGTTCCTTTGTAAAATTCAGAGAAAATTTAAACTTAGATTCGTATTTCCTTCGGTTGCGTGAAAATGGAATAGAGTGCCAAACACTCGAAGATAAAAGTTATCCAGAAAACTTAAAAAATATTGATGATCCGCCCTTTATATTATTTTCAAAAGGGAAGTTAATGGCCAAAGATAGGTTTTCTTTGGCGGTTGTTGGCTCGAGAAGAATGTCCGAGTACGGAAAACTAGTGACACAGAAGTTGGTTAAGGATTTAGTTGGTTATAATTTAACTATTGTTTCAGGTCTTGCTTATGGTGTTGACACAGTCGCTCATAAAACTACCTTAAGAAATAATGGAAGGACGATTGCTGTTCTACCTTGTAGTTTAGATGAAGTTTATCCAAAAGAAAATGAAGGTTTAGTAAAAGAGATTATTAAAAGAGGTGGGGTTGTTGTCTCTGAATATCCACCTGGATTTAGAGTTTCTAGAGGTAATTTTCCGGCCCGTAATAGAATTATCTCAGGGATATCATTGGGGACATTGGTTACTGAGGGAGCCGAAAGATCAGGTTCTTTAATCACCGCTAGATTGGCTGGTGAACAAGGTCGGGAAGTTTTTGCTGTTCCAGGTCCGGTAACTTCTAAAAACTCTTTTACCCCTTCCTTACTTCTTAAAATGGGTGCTAAGCTAGTTTGGGATGTCAATGAT
>CAZJJY010000034.1:0-4903 GCA_964546445.1 uncultured Gammaproteobacteria bacterium | reverse complement strand
TTTGAATAACGCATAATTAATTAAAGTATAACAGAAAAATTAAAACGGCAAAATCGCCTTTATTTTTTCAAAGAGATCTGAGTTTATAAATATTCTCTTAACGTCATTAACTGTTACCAAAATCAAGAAGACAATTAACAAGGCCATTCCGGCTGCATTTGTCCAAGCTTCAAAGGAAGGTTTTGGCCTTCTTCTAGTAATAGCTTCATAAATAATAAAAACCAATCTTCCTCCATCCAAAGCTGGGAAAGGTAAAATGTTTATAATGGCTAAATTAACCGAAATTAGACCTGTAAATTGTAAGACAGCAATAATCCCCGAATGAGCTACAATCCCCGTCATATGCATAATCCCCACCGGACCAGCTACTCCGGTTGGAACTTGACCTTGAGTAAATAAATTAAAGACCATATTTCCTAATCCTGAAACAACAAGACCAACTAAGGTAATGGCCGCCTTAAACCCTTCAACCGTTCCCCTAAAAGGCATTTGCCATAAAGGATATTTTTTAATTTCTACCTCGGTCACAATAACCCCTAATGACCCTTCATTTTCAGGAGGATTTTCTCGAGGTTCTATTTTAAAAGTTAAATCCTCACTACCTTCCCTAGCAATCAACAAACCGACTTCTTCACCTTTTTTCTCATCAATCAAAGTAATAAAATGATCCATATTTTCAATCTTTTTCTCATCTACTTCTAAAACAACATCATTTTCCTTAATCCCTACAACTTCAGCTGGGGTTCCAGGTAAAACACCAACTATATTAACTCTGTCTGTATCTGTTGGTATCCCTAAAACAGAATAAACAATAGAGAAACAAACAATTGCTAATAAAAAATTAGCTACTACTCCAGAAACAAGGACAATAGCTCTTTGCTTTTTAGATTTATACCAAAAAGCTTCTTTGTAATCTTTTCTTTTTTTAGGACCTTCTTTTAGATCTTCTCCTAAAAGTCTAACGAAACCACCAAAAGGCAACCAATTTAAAGAAAGGATCGTCTTGCCTATTTTTTTAGCAAAGGCTCGCGGAGGATAACCAAAACCAAATTCTTCTACTCTAATCCCCGCTTTCCTGGCCATCAAAAAATGGCCCATTTCATGAACCAAAATAATAACAGTAAAAACAATTAAGAAAGTAATGACACTTAATAACATAATTTAAAGGATAATAAAAATTAGTTTAGATTGAAAGAAGTTCTTTTTCTTTTTGCTGACCTATCTCTTCAATCTTTTTATTAAATTCGTCGGTTAAATCTTGTAATTCTTTTTCTTGTTTAAACTTCTGATCTTCATCAATCTCTTTGTTTTCAAAACCTTTTTTAACCTCACTTTGCTTCTCATGGCGAACTTGCCTAACCATAACTCTAGCCGATTCAACTTTTTGCTTTAGAAGTTTAGTAAATTCTTGTCTTCGTTCTTCAGTTAGGGGTGGAAACTGAATCCTAATATCGTCTTCTTCAAGCTTAACTGTTAAACCTAAATCTCGATTCATACTTAAGGCTCTTTCAATATTTTTTAAAATAGTCTGATCAAAAGGGGTCACCACCAGCTGGCTACTTTCAGAAGACATAATCGTCGCTAATTCTACTAAAGGCATTTTTGAATCATAAGCTTCAATCATTATTTTTTCGATAACTGAAGGATTGGCTCGACCAACCTGCAAGGAGTTTAAGTCTTCGATTAAAAAATCGACTACTTTTTGCATTTTACTGCGAATTTCTTCTGATTCCATATTTATTTTTTTGCTTTTTTCTTCTTTTCCCCTAATTCAAACCTGGCAATTCTACTAATCTTAATATTTTCCCCTGTTTTGGCAATTAACCCTTTAATTAAATCATCAATCGTTTGTGATTCATCTCTAATCCATTTTTGTTTTAAAAAATCTTTGACATCTTGAGGATTCATAGCGGCAATCTGCATGGCCAACTCATAAGCTACCTTTTTAAATTCCTTATTACGACAAACAAAATCTGTCTCACATAAAATTTCAACCATACCGACAATCTTCCCATCACCATGGCTATAAACTTCAATCATTCCTTGAGAAGTATCTCGAGCTGCTTTCTTCTTAGCTGATTTTATTCCTTTTTCTTTAAGCCAAGCCTCGGCTTTTTTAAAATCACCCTTACATTCTTCCAATGCCTGGCGACAATCCATAATACCAACTTTGGTTTTGGCTCTTAACTTTTTAATCCGATCTAAACTATTTTTCATAATTGTTTATTATTTAACTTTCTTCTTTTTAAAAATTTCTTTTCCTTCGGCGGCAACTAAACCAACCTTCTCGGTAATATATTTAATTGAGCCAACTGCATCATCATTGGCTGGAATAACATAATCGACTAAATCGGGACTAGAGTTAGAATCAACAATAGCTACGATTGGAATCCCTTTCTTAGCTGCTTCTTTAACAGCTGCCTTTTCCTTTTTGACATCAATAACAAAAATTGCTGCTGGTAGACCCTTTAAATCAACTAATCCGCCAAAAAACTTTTCTAATCTGGTAATTTCTCTATCAATTAAAATATTTTCTTTTTTAGTGTACTTCTTAAGTTCTCCTGCTTCTTTTTTCTCTTTTAAATCCTTTAATTTATCTATAGACAGCTTAATATGATCCCAATTAGTAATGATACCACCTAGCCAACGCTCAATGACATAAGGCATTTCTGCCTTTAAAGCCTCTTCTTTAATTATTGATTGTGATTGACGTTTAGTCCCAACAAAAATAATTTTACCACCTGAAGAAGTCGTTTCTTTAACAAATTCTAAAGCTTTTTCTAAACCTTCTTTAGTTTTGGCCAGGTCAAAAACATGCACTCCATCACGAGCTCCATAGATATAAGAGTCCATATGTGGATTCCAACGATGAGACTGATGCCCGAAATGAGCACCTGCATCAAGCAAATCTTTTAGTTCAATCTTAATTTTTGACATTAAAAAACGATGTTTTTCTTATTCCTCCATCGGCCAGTAGCTTATCAGAAAAACAACAACCGATGTGTGTAATGAAGCTATTCTAACAGATATATATAAAACATTCAATAATATCCACTTTACACTAACCTATTTATCTTTTTATTTAATATTAATGACAGGCAATTATCTCTATATTTTAGTGCAACACTATTATACGGCTCAACTATCAGCGCTGCCTCAAAAGATCTAAGAGCAGTAGAATAAAACTGTTGATTAAAGTGACTTACCCCTTGCTTTATTTTCTGCCCAACATCAGAGTAATACCAATATTTAAGATATGGATGTTGAGGGTTAATTTCCATTAACCTTCTAATGGTTACGTTAGCAAGCCTAAATTGACCATCTGCAGCCAAGGCTTTCGCCAAATTAACTAAATCTACATCTAATACTACTGATGTCGTCTTAAAAATTTTGATAGCCTTTTTATAGTTATATAACCCCAAGTATGACTTTCCTATATTCGACATTATCATTGGATTTTTATCTACATTGGGATTATCTAAAAGAACGAAAAGGGCGTCTTTATATCTACCTGTTGCTATTAGTTTGTTAGTGTGATCAATCAATTTTTCGTGTTTCTTACATGATAAAGACTCCTTAATACTTAGGAAGGATTTATTTTTTGCTTTTCTTGAAAATGATTCAATAATTCTTGATTTAGTTTCCAGAATATAGTCAACATAATTTCCACACTCCTGAGTTATTAGAAATTTATTAAACAATACCCTATTACGATCGTAATCATGTTGTTGATCTTTATTTCTAGAAGGGTGATTTATATGTTGACCGGAAGCGACATAAACTGGAATTATTTTATTTCCAGCAGCAAATGCCTTAGCAGCCATAAAGCTATCCTCACACCCCCATCCCAAAAAATTCTCATCATATCCACCTAATTTCATACAAGCTTTTTTAGATAAACTAAATAACGCACCAAAAACAAGGTCTGAAAGAAACCAACTATCATTATCTGGCATTTGTAAAAATTTTCCGTTACCTAGATTTTTAAAGTGATTACTTTCTAAACACATATTCTCGGGAAAACCAGGTTTCCAAAAATCTATTCTACTATCACCAACAAAAAAGTCTTCGTTAGAGGTTCCATGCGTGGTAATATATTCATATTTAGCTCGAGAATCAGAACTCTCTATACTAGATCTAAATCCAACCAACAAAACATTTGATAACTCCCTATGTCTTATTTCAAAATTTTCTATAGTTTGAAGGGATAAAATCATATCTGCATCACAAAAAATAATAATATCTCCGTTGGAAAGATTAATTCCTAAATTTCTAGCATGTGAGATGCTTCGGTGTTTTTGCCTTGACACTTTCAAATTTAAAGAAAAAGTAGATTTTTTAATTAGGCTCCAAGTGTTATCTGTTGAACCATCATCAATAACTATTATTTCAAGTTTGTCTTGGTATTTCATATTAAAGCTACTTTTTTCAATGGAGGCTAGACAAGACAAAATTGAAGATCCAACATTCCAAGCTGATATAACAACACTCACTTTAAGAACCCCTTTAGTGGTAGTTTGAACGTTTTTTATTTTTTTGTTTGTAGTTAGGGATTTTCCAACCTTCTCTAAGTATAAATTTTCCAAATTAGAGTAATCATTATCTTGTTCCTTTATGGCATCTAAAATTTTTTTCACTTTAAACTTTCTTAAGTAACCAAATTAAAACTAAAGGAAGATCTTTCAAAGCCAAATCCAAAGTTCCTTTGTTTATTTTACCCTCACTCTCTAAATCTGAGATTCTTAAATTTTTTGACTTTAAAACCGGTTCTTTGCAATCTACAACTTTTAAACCATATTTTCTAAATGTCTTAAGGTATTCGCTATGCCAATGAATAAAATTTCGAATATATCCCCATTTCCCATCTTTATCATGAAAGTCAGCATGTGTTCCTAGGGCAACA
>CAZJJY010000033.1:0-5123 GCA_964546445.1 uncultured Gammaproteobacteria bacterium | reverse complement strand
ATAAATATTTCATTACCGCTTTAGTTATTGCAGCTTTGTTTTTCTTTTTAATAGCTAAAAATGTTTCCGCTGTTGACATCGCCCCTTTTACCGTAGCTCCCTCTCGCCAGGAAATAACTGTTGATCCAGGAGAAATAACGGCCGTTAATCTTAAATTTTATAATCGCGGTGATACTCCAGTTTCTGGAATCATAAAGGCAGTTAATTTTATTGTTGAAAACGATGATGGCTCCCCTACTTTTTTAGAACAAGAGAACGAGCTTTCTCCAGATTATGCGGCTGCTTCTTGGGTCACTCTCCCCTACGATAGGATAAGCATTGCCGCTAAAGACAACGTTCAAATCCAAGCTAAACTTAAGATTCCTGAAGGTGTCAAATCAGGTGGTAAATATTTTGCCGTTTACTTTGAACCAACTAGCAATGCTGGGATAGAAATTGGAGAGATTAAAGAAGGAACTACCCCAACGACTTTTAGAATTGCCGGGCTTGTTTACCTTAGAGTTGCTGGACCAGTTAAAGAAAATGCTTATGCCACCCAATTAAAAGCTCCTCGTTTCTCAGAATATGGACCAATTTTAGTTAGTACTGAGATTCTTAATAAAGGCAATTATCATATCAAACCCAAGGGAATTATTTCTTTAACTAGTATTTTTGGTAAAAAAATTGACGAGGTTCTAATTCAAGAAAATAATATTTTCCCTGATATTTCTAGAATGTACGAAAATGAGGTTGGTAAAAAATGGATGATGGGTAGATATAAGATAGAACTTTCCGCTTCTTATGGCGAAACTGGCCAAATTATCGAAGCTTTAGCTTATGTTTGGGTATTCCCTTGGAAACTAGCTACGGCTATTATCTTGGGAATCGTCATTATTATACTTCTGGCGGCCTTCCTACATAAGAAGTTTAAAAAAGAAAAAGAAGACCTTGAAGAAAAAGTTGAAGAACTTGAATCTGAACTCGAAAAGAAAAGTGAATAACAAAATAAAAATTTCTTATATTCTCCTTTTTTTCTTTCTTTGGTTTTTTATTCCTACTGAAATAAACGCCACTGATATTAATTACGAAATTAAAGTTTCTGCTTCTATTGGAGAACCAAAATTAATATTATTTGGCTATTCTTCCCCTCAGGGCCTCATTCAACTACAAGGAGATAGGGTTAATGAACAAGTTATTGCCGATGAAAAAGGATACTTCTTCTTTGATAGGATCTTTCTACCCCTACCCAACCCTGAATATCCTGAACTTTGTCTCACGACTACAGACACTCAAAGCCGTGCTTCTTTTCCTACTTGTCTCCCTCGTTTACCGATTGGTAATTACCTTATTAGTGTGGGACCTGTTCTTCTTCCCCCCACCGTCAGCTTGGATAAAGGCATTTTTATTACTAAGGAACAAATAAAAGCTCAAGGATTAACTATCCCTAATTCAGAAGTAAATATATTTTTGGCCAATGATCAATCAAAAATTAAACGACTTTCTTTAGTTAAATCTGCCCATGCCTACAATCTTCCCTCTTACAAAACAGTATCCGATCAAAATGGTTACTTTGAATTCAATCTTCCCAATGAAGAACAATCTAGCTGGAAAATGTTCGCCGGAGCTAACTTTCTGAACTCTCCTACCCCTAAAAGCAATACCTTAAACTTTAAAATCATTCCTTGGTGGTTATGGTTTATTAAGATGATCTATCAGGCCTTTATTAGCCTCTTAGGGCTCCTCAAGCCTTCTTTCTGGCTGATTATACTATTAGAGATAATGGCCATCTTTTATCTATTTAAAAAACACCATGATAAGAAGAAAGAAAACCAGAAGATTATTGGAAAGAAACTTTCACCCTTTGAGGTAAGACCTGATTTTGTACACTCGCTTCAACAAAATAATCATTGACAACTCCCCATAGCTAAAACAAATTGCGAGTACACAAAATGATCGCTTATTTTGTCAAGTACATATTGCAAAATATACGATTATTATTTCCTATTTAAAATCTGGTTGCCAATTAAAAAGACTATCTCTACCTACAAGCTTATAAAATGAAAATGAGTAAACTTGGGTCTTGTTTATTCTAGTCTCTTGACTTTCGCCTAGGTGAATAATATAGCCTACTTTTGGTTGATATTTTGCCAAAAAATTCCTAAAGGAACGGGGAATCTCTATGTGTCGCAACTTCTTGGCATATTTGACTTCTATCGGTAAGACATCTAGCCCCTTTTCTAAAACAAAATCCACTTCAGCTTGGTCTCGTGTTCGCCAAAAGTGAATCTGAGTTGACGAAAGGCCTAATTGTTCTCTCAAAAGATTAAAAACAATGTTTTCGAATAGATGTCCACTTAAAGGAACAGGAACTTCCGGCAAACCAAATAGACCTAAAAGCCAATTGCGAAGTCCTGTGTCATAGAAATAATAAATCGGCGCTTTAGTAATTTCTTTTCGGGGATTACGGTAATATGGAGTGACTTTTTTGATAATAAAAGTCTGCTCTAAGTAGAACAAATAGTGCTTGATGGTTTTTTGGTCAATACCAACAGTTGAAGAAAGTTCAGTCATATTAACTAGGCTTCCTATTTGTGAAGCAATAATCTTAAGAAGCTTAGTAAAAGCATCTGTTTTCTCCAAATTTAGAAGGCCACGAATATCCCGTTCAATATAGCTTCTATAAATCTCTTGCATCTCCTCCTGCTTTGAAACAACAGTATCAGCAAGAACTACCCGCGGATAGCCCCCAAAGACCAAATACTCAGCAAAAAGACGATCTGCTTTATCTTTCTCTAAATCAAAAAAGTCTTTTAACTTATTCTCATATAAATACTTGGTTCTAAAATTAACAAACTCTTCGAAGTTTATGGGATCAATAGTAAATAGCTGTTTCCTACCGGCCATCGACTCCGATATTTTTGCTTTAAGCTCTAAGCTACCAGAACCGGAAATAATAAACTTGTGGGGTACGTTCATATCAAAAATTCCTTTTAAGAAGAGTCCGGCATTTTCTTTACGTTGTATTTCATCAATAAAAACAAAGGCTTTCTTCTTACCGACGGTAAGTTCAATAAAAGACAACAACGCCTTCTGGGATGTAAATCTAGCTTTATCTTCGTCGTTATCCAAACTTAGCCAAATTGTTTTCCTACCCTCTTTTTCTAACTTTTTCTTCAAAAGACGCATCAAATATGTCTTACCAACTTGCCTTGAGCCAATAAGAATGCTCATTTGGTCTGATCCTAGATGCTTCTCTAACCTGGCAAGTATTTGTCTTTTAATCATATATTTACATTTTAGTACCGAATTTCTAGTAGTCAAGTACCAAAAAAGGGGGGTTACTAAAATTTGTCACCAAAGCTTTCCTACCTAAAAGAAACCTTCACTCGTTGAGGTAAAACCTGATTATTTACACTTGCCTCAACAAAATAATCAGTAATTGTAAAGGAAGAGACATCAAACATCGCCCTTCCAATATTATCTGTAACAGACTGAACTTCTTTTACTTCTAGTTTCTCATCTTCACCTAAAAAAACAGGTTGACCATAAACCCCTTTGCCTTGAGAATCTAGAATGAAAACAGTGATACGAATCTTTTCTTTACCATCAGCTTTAGCTGATAAAGGAGAAGCAAATATATAAGAGTTATCTAGAGCTATCTCCCCTGAGCCAAGTGAAGGAGAAGAAGCCCGACCTAAAAAACTTGTCCTTTGACTAATAAAAAAAACCGTTAACCATAAAGAAAAAAGGATTATAATTAAAACAACAATTGCTAAAATCAATCCCTTTTTTGATTTTTTAACCTCTATTGGTGGTGTTTGCTGAAATGTTTTATCTTCCATTGATTTTATTCACCAAGGGCATAATATAAGAAGGAAACTTCTGTGCATAGTCTATCAGCTTCTCCTGATTAATTCTAGTTAAATCCAACTCCTTGATATTGAGAGTAGTTTTCCCCCGACTGACTAAATAGAATTGGTCAAGAAGGGCTTTTTCAGGTTCAGCAATATAAATACCATTAGACAGAACGTAGCCAAAAAAGAGCTTTTTTTGCAACTGTCGATAATCAATTTCCGTTTCCCAAAGAGTAGTCTTTTTGGATCGTTTAGGGGTAGCAAAGGTCTGAGTATGGGGAATTTGGCTTAAAATGCCATATTGGGATAAAGCGGATTCAAAAGACAAATAAGAAGGATAATAAAGTTGGTTAGCAATTTTCTTAACGTCCACTGGATTAAAAGAAAGTTGGTAAATTCCCCTTTTAATCTTAGTCAGAATCCCCTTCTTCACCAACCGGTACACAGCTACCTTAAGACTCTCTTTTTCCAACCCGGTAATTTTTTCAAGATCAGCCGTAGTAAAGTAACCTTTGTCTAAAGAAGACAAAGTTTTAATAAGATCAAGGCTATCTATTTTTCTGGCAGCCATGATTCAATTAACCTCCAATCCTTTTGAGAAAGATACTTATGTAATTCGGCTCGCATCTCCCTAATTCGAAAGCCCTTAAAGTTCATCGGGGTATTCTTACCCAGCTTTTGACCAATAAACCACAAGTCAAAAATATCTCGAATACGGGGTGGTTGAATAGTTAGTTTCTCTGCCTTAATCTTTTCTAAAATGGCTACCTGAACCATGACGGTTATAGGAGTTACCTGACTACTAATATTGAGCAAAGCAAAAGTTTTACCCCTTATCCATCCGTTCCCTCGAGTGGAAATCTCTATCTTAATACTAATCGCCTGGGGTAAAGTGGGATCAATAACCTTAAAAAGAGCAAATAGGGTGTAAAATTTCCGATGGCTATCAGAAACAGTCAAATTAGAATTAGTTTTAGCTACTTCTTGGCACCATTTCTTAAAAACATCCTCATCAATAGAATCCAAAGCAGAAAAATCTAGATCATCGGAAAATCGAGGAGAACCGTAAGCTAACCGCAAGGCAGTCCCTCCCCGAAAAACCAACTTGGAACCAAAACTACTATCAAAAAGACTCTTTAAAAGAATCATTTCGTATTCTTCCCGCACAATTTTATCTATAGATATGTGTATTTTCTCTTGGAGTTTGATTGCCAGTTGTTTATCCATAACTTGTTCATTAAAGGTTAACAAAACTGTTAACTTTCTTTGAAGTATATCAAACATTAAAAA
>CAZJJY010000032.1:0-5316 GCA_964546445.1 uncultured Gammaproteobacteria bacterium | reverse complement strand
GATTGTGATCAAATAATCTTTCTGAATAAACCATTGAAGAATCAGCAAAAAAATAATTATCTAATTAGTAAAAAATGCACTTTTAAACATACTAATAAACAAAGAACAAAGGAGGTACGTAGTGGCAACGGAAAGAAGAGAAGAAAGTCCAGTCGAGAAAGAAGTAAAGAATTTAACCAAATTAGTGGGTAATTGGGGAAGAGAAGAACTAGCACAAAAAGCTGAAGAAACATTCTATCTCCAAGCACTTAAAGCATCTTGTTGAATAATTTGCCTGTGGGAGCAACGAAAATTTTTTTATGGTATGAATCCGTAACGTTTTTTGTTTAAGATCGTAAATGATCTTTATTAGTTTTTTAAGGGGGTTTATCCTTTATTTTTTCCATATGGAAAATAAATGATAAACTCCCTTCTCGCTTTTTAGTACTCTCTTCTTCCCTCTAAAGCTCTTGATAATGTTATTTCATCAGCATATTCTAAATCAGCTCCAGTTGGCAAACCCTGCCCTAATCTCGTAATCTTAATATTTTCATCATTTTTTCTAATTTGTTTGACCAAATACATCGCCGTTGCCTCCCCTTCCATATTTGGATTAGTGGCAATAATAATTTCCTTAACAGGAAGTGTTTTATTATCCAAACGTTTTAAAAAATCCTTAATATAAAGTTCATCAGGACCAATATTATTTAAAGGAGAAATTGCTCCATGTAGAACATGATAAACTCCTTCAAATTTTCCTGTCTTTTCAATAGCCAAAACATCCAATGGTTGTTCGACAACACAAATAGTGGATTTATCTTTTGATCTGTCAGAACAAGCTAAACACGGATCGCTTTCAGCCACATTAAAACAAATAGAGCATAAAACTGTCTTATTTTTTAAATCTTTTAAATTATTAGAAAATTCGTCTAAATATTCTTGTGGAACATGGAGAAGATAAAAAACTAACCTTTGAGCTGTCTTAGGACCTACTCCAGGGAGTCTTTCAAAAGATTCAATTAACTTCCTGATAGAACGTGGAAGATTCATTAGAAAGATTTTATCATTTAGAGTTTAGGATAAACAGGTTCTGTTTATTTCCCTAGTAATCCAGAAAGTCCTCCTGACATTTCTTGGACTTTACGAGCGGCCACTTTCTGAGACTGCTTCAAGGCACTGTTTAAAACTCTGACCAATTCTTCATTGCTTTCCTCATTTATCTCTAGTTCTTTGACCTGCTGATCACCACTAATAACGATTCTTATACCGCCCTCATTTACTTCTATTGTTTCGGCGGCTAATTGTTTTTGAATACGCATTGCTTCATCACGCATTCTTTTTAATTCGCCTAGTTGTTTAACTTTATCAAACATAAAAACCTCCTTTAATCAATTAATTTACCGCTAAATATCTTACCGGCAATATCCATTATATCACTTTTATCACCATTATTCTCTTCATCTGTTTGAGTCAAATTTGGAGTATTTTTCTTTTCTCCTAAAACACATTTTAGTCTAATCGGAGCGTCTAAAATCTGACTGGCAATCTCTTCAACAATTGAACGACATTTTTCTGTTTCTAGTCTTTCTTTATGGAATTTATAAAAAACTTCCAAGGTTAGAAAATTCCCTTCCATTTTCAATGGTCTTGAAGCACGAAGCAAAGCTTCAACCGAGTGATTTAATGGTTTGACCCCAACAAGTAAATCATCCCAATGGTCGACAACTTTATCTAAACCATGACTAACTCCATTACTTTTTTTGATTTGAGTATCGCCGTTTGTTCCCTTAGTTTCTTGTTTTTGATTATCAGGATTACTTGTCTTTTTTACTTCTCTTTTAGGATTATTCTCTAAGTTACTGTCATTCTCTTGTTCTTGATCCTGGCACCACTGAACAACAACTAATTCTAAAGGTAATTGAGGAATTGGACTGATCTTGATTTCTAAAGATGCTTGAGAGAACAAGGTGATAAGTTTAAAGACATTCCCCTTGCTTAAGCTTGAAAATGCTTCTTTTAATTCTTCATCCAATTCTTGACTTTCTACTTCTGAAATACCTGTTTTTTCAAGTAAAATCAAACGGAGTTTTTCTAAAATTGTTTGTAAGTAAAAACTTAAATCAATCCCAAAAGTAACAACCCTGTCAATTTCTAAAAGAGATTCTTTGCCTTTCTTCTCTGACAAAAAGAGTAATAATTTATCTGGCTTTAATTCTTCGATACGACCTAAAAGCTTGTTTGTTTCTTTTAAGGAAATCTTTTTTCCGCTTGAAGATAATTGATCTAAAACTTTTTGAGCATCTCTAAAACTACCGTCAGCACTTTTGGCAATTCCTTCTAGAACTTCCTTCTCTGGATTAAGTCCTTCCCCTTTAACAACCCTTTTTAGAGATCTTAATATTTCTTCTTGATTGGCTTTCTTAAATTTAATCTGTGTACAGCGAGAAATAATTGTCTTAGGTAATTTTTCTGGTTCAGTGGTGCAGAGAACGAATAAAGCGTGTCTTGGAGGCTCTTCTAGTGTCTTCAGTAAAGCGTTAAAGGCCTCGGTGGTTAACATGTGCACTTCATCAATGATGTAGACTTTATAGTCACATTTTGCCGGCGAAAGCTTAATCTTTTCTCTCAAGCTTCTAATATCATCAATCCCTCTGTTAGAAGCAGCATCAACCTCAATTAAGTCTAAAGCTCGACCATCATTTATTTCCTGACAAATCTCACATTTATTACAAGGTTCAAAGTCACTCTTTTTACCATTCTTACGATTCTTTAAACAATTAACGGCTTTGGCTAAAATTCGAGCTGTTGAAGTTTTTCCTGTCCCTTTAGGACCTGAAAACAGAAATGCGTGAGGGATTTTACCAGAGTACAGAACCTTTTCTAAACTTTCACGAACGTCAACCAAGTCAAGTTCCTTGACTTTTGATGGTCGATATTTCAGATAAAAGGTTACGGATTCCATGGTCAATTAAAAATTTGATTGAAAGATTTTTTTCTTTCGCTATTGGTAAGCAGATCACAATGTCACCCAAGACTTGGATACCATTAGGGGCTGCCTGCCCTTGATAAAAAGACAAAATACTTGTTGCTTTATCAAGTTTTCGATAATCTCTGTTTAAAGATCTTATCTTTTCACTTGTAATAAAAGCAATACTCAACTGACAATTTTTAAAACTATACTTCTTCAATGCTTCTTCGGCCCAAAGCTTCACTTTCTCTTCGTCTACTTTGGAATCTTGATCTGTTTTAATTAAAATGGAATTCATTGGAGGCTGTCAACTAGAGCTTAATTATAATTAACTATATCAATCTTTTCACAACTTCAGAAACTTTCGATCCATCAACGCGCCCAGAAAGTTGCTTCATAGCTTCGTTCATAACTTTGCCAAAATCTTGAGGACCTTGAGGTTTCACACTATCAATTATTCCTTTAATTACTTTTTCTAATTCATCTGGGGCCATCTCCTGAGGAAGATATTTGTTCAAAATATCTAATTCTTGGCTCTCTTTCTTAACTAAATCATCACGCTTTCCTTGCTTATAAGCTACAATAGATTCCTT
This sequence comes from uncultured Gammaproteobacteria bacterium, assembly GCA_964546445.1. Taxonomy (GTDB): domain Bacteria; phylum Patescibacteriota; class Microgenomatia; order PFEM01; family JAPLYW01; genus CAZJJY01. The sequence continues at coordinate 1,776 of CAZJJY010000032.1, read as the reverse complement.
GATTTTCTTAACTTGCTGACGAATTGTCTTAATAATTTCATCATCTGAAATCTCATCACTTTTGTTATTAATTTGTTTATTATGAATTTCGGCCACTAACATCCGCAAGACAGAAACCTTCATTTCGTCTTTATTCTTTAAGGCCTGATTTAAATCATTTTTAATTTTGTCCAACATTTATCTTCTTTTCCCTTTCCCTCTTCTTAATTCCGCCAATCGTTCTTTCTTTTTAACAGACGGTGGTTTATGGAATTTTCTTTCTCTAATTTCATCTAAAAGTTGTTCTACAATGATTTTTTTTCTAAACTTTGCAATTAATTTATCTTCTGTCTCCCCTGGAGACTTTCTAACTATTGTTGCCATTTTTAAAAATTCACCTTCCTTTCGTTATTGGCAAAAATCAAAGATCGCTTTGAGGAGTTTTAAAGCCACCTAGTAAATGAAAGTGTAAATGAGGGACTAGTTGTCCTCCATCTTTACCACAGTTAATTTGTACTTTGTAGCCTTTATCTATTTTCTTCTCTTTAGCAATTTCTTTAATCTTTAAAAGTATTTTTCCTAAAAGTTCCTTATCATTATCGCTTATATCCTGTAATTTTTCAATATGCTTTTTGGGGATAACCAAAATATGGACAAAAGTAGAAGGTTTAATATCATTAAAAGCAATAATATCTTCGTCTTCATAAACTATTTCAGCCGGAGCTTTTTTTTGAGCAATTTTACAAAATAAACAATCAACCATTCTTTAAAACCTTAATTACTTCTTCTAAACTTAATTTTGTTGGTCTCATCTTCGCCGCCGAAGCACTATTTAAAAGCAATTTCTTGCTGGCGTGTAAAAACCAGTCGGACTGAAGATCAAGTTTTTTCACTTCATTATAGGATTTTGTTAAATCAACTTTAGAATCAGGTCGAGAATAAATTCTCACTCCACCATCATCTGGGTCTTTAGTTACAACTAAAACATAGCCTTGTGTTTGAGCAAAATGTAAAAACTCTTTATTGCTAACCGACATAGCAATTGCTTCACCCCAAGGACTTTGAAATTTGGTAGCTTTTTTAATCTCTTCCTCTGCTCTAATTTTCCCTTTCAAATTAACTAAAACTGCCTCCAACATTAAAGATACCTCTTTAAAAACTGACAAATCATCTAAAGATAATTTTCTTAAACCTTCAGTTAGCGGGCTTAAATAAAAGTAATAACGATCTTCTTTTATCTCTTCCCAATTAAAATCATATGCATTATCAATCTGTGTTACTACTTCAACTAACCTCTCAACTACTTTTTTGTTTAAAAGAGAGATCATTTCTTTCTTTCCTCTTTCCTTTTTAATAAAATCCCAAACTAATTTAGCCGCTGAAAGATATTCACTGGTATGATGATGGTCAAGTTTCCCTAAACCGACATCAACATGTAAAACATTAGAATCACTATCGACTGCTTTTCCATCAAAAGTAGTCCCCGCCTGACAAAAGCTTATTTCTGCTTTTCCCCAACCAGGTAAAAATTTTCGAATAAGCCAAGCGGAAGCAACTGCATCCAAATCTGGATTAACATGAGTAATAATCCTTTTCATTAATTTTTAATTCTTTTAATAAGATCGGGTAAACTTAAAAGGTCTGTTTTGTCTTCTTCTCTTTTCTTTAGTTCAATTTTACCTTTAGTTTTATTTGAAATAACTAGTCTATAAGGAATTCCAATTAAGTCGGCGTCAGCAAACTTTATCCCAGCGAAAATATCCTTTCTATCATCATACAAAACTTCAATTCCCTCTT
>CAZJJY010000031.1:0-5661 GCA_964546445.1 uncultured Gammaproteobacteria bacterium | reverse complement strand
GAAGCCTCTCATCCTCTTGTCCTTTTTCATCATGTTTCTTATCAAATAAGAATGATTGTTCGTGGATAATGCAACCTAAGGATAAGCCAGCAAAATCCAACGCCTGACCATACCAACCGGTATCTCTTCTGGCTAGATAATCATTGACAGTGACAATATGAACTCCTTTACCTGATAAACCATTTAAGTAAGCAGCGATAGTGGAAGCCAACGTTTTTCCTTCACCAGTTCTTTGTTCAGCTACATTGCCATGATGAAGAGCAATAGCGGCCATTAATTGAACATCATAAGCTCGTTCCCCAACAATTCTAAAAATTGCTTCTCTTATTAAGGCGAAAGCTTCAGGAAGTAGATCATCTAAAGTTTCTCCCTTGTTTAACCTTTTCTTAAAAGATTCTGTTTTTTTAGCAAAATCTTTAGTCTTGAACTTTTTCATTTGTGGTTCTAAAGAATTTACTTTTTCCACCAAAGGACGAAGCTGATTAAGCTCTTTTTCATTGAAATCCAATAAACGATTAAAGATTTTTAACATATATTAATTTTAACACAGGAAGCTAATTTAACTAAGAGTTATAGACATCTTAAAATCAGCACTTTCCCCAGGAGATACTAAAAATTGCTGATCTTTCTTTAAAAAACCTCCAACTTCTGTCATCCAAGGTTCAAAACAAATATAATCCTCATTATCTGTCCAAACAGCTAATTTTGCTTGTAGTCTTTCAAAATAACCCCCATACTCTATTTCTAAATTACCTATTCCAGGAATGGAAACTTTTAAATCTTTTAAAGGAAAGATTAAGGTTTCACTCAATTTATAATTTTCATTATCAAAACCACTAATATTTGTTTCAATACCAGCTAACTCTCCCTCTGGAATTTTGAAATAAGGATGGAAACCAGGAGCAATGGGTATAACTTTGGAATCTTTAACATCCTTTTTATCTTTGTTTAAAACAGTTAATTTATAAGACAAAGAATTTTCTTTTAAAGAAATATCTAAATTTGTTTCAAAATTATAGGGGAATATCTTTTTAGTTTCATCGTTAGCTTCTAGTTTTAATAAAGCCTTATCAGAAATTAATTCATTTCTTTCTTTTTCAGAAACTTCTTCCCACCTTAAATCTCTAGCAAATCCATGACGAGGTAAATCAGTTCCTTCTAATCTATCCGCCCAAGGAAATAAAGAAAAAATACCTCCTCTTCTTTTTTCTTGATTATCAATTTTTAAAAAACCATCAGGATAAATAATTTCTTTTCCTCCAATATTAAAAGAAGTTACATAACCTCCGTCTAGAGAGACAAAAGCTTGAGTATCAGCATAGCGTAATTCTATATCTTCAGTATTTTTTTCTTTAGAGGAAATTTTTTCTACCATTATTATTATTTAGGGCAGATCTTTTTAAAACCTGTGTATTTCTGAAGAACTTTAGGAACTAAAACACAACCATCTTTTTGCTGATAGTTTTCTAAAATAGCTAAAATTGGACGTTCCGAAAAAGCAGTTCCATTTAAAGTGTGAACAAAATCTAATCCACCAACTTTTTTTCTATATTTAATATTCAATCTTCTTGATTGATAGTCAGTACAAGTACTAGAAGAATGAGTTTCTCTATATTTTTTCTCTGATGGAAACCAGGCTTCAATATCATATTTTCTAGTGGCTGGATCACCTAAATCACCACTACACATTTTGACAACTCTATAAGGAATTTCTAATTTTTGCATTAATTTTTCTTCTAAAGATAAAAGATATTCATGTTCTTTATCAGAATCTTTTGGATTAGCAAAAGAAAACATTTCTACTTTATTGAATTGATGAACTCGTAAAATTCCTTTGGTATCTTTACCATAACTGCCTGCTTCTCTTCTAAAACATGGAGAAAAACCGACATATCTTTTAGGCAAATCTTTTTCGTTTAAAACTTCATCTTTATGCATTGGGCCAATAGATTGTTCCGCTGTTCCAACTAAAACTAATTTATCTTTCTCCAAAACATACATCTCTCCAATTCCCTCATTTTCTAAATAACCCATGGCCTTCATTGAATCTAAAGAAATAAGAGCTGGTGGAATAACGGGAGAAAATCCTTCTTTTAATAAAATTTCAAAAGCAAAATTAATTAAAGCAAATTCCAACATCACCGCTTCATTTTTGAGATAGCTGAATCTTGCTCCAGAAACTTTTCCGGCTCTTTTAGTATCGACTAAATCTAAATCTTCTCCTAGTTCAAAATGAGATTTTATTTTAAAAGAAAATTTAGGAATTTCACCCCATTTTTTAATTTCTTTATTATCAAGCTCATCTTTTCCTGCATGAACATCTTTGGCCGGTAAATTAGGAATCTGATATAAGATCTTTTTAAACTCTTCTTCAACTGCTTTTAAATCAGGTTCTAAACGACGAAGGGTTTCTTTTATTTTCTTACCTTTTTGGATATCTTCTTTGGTAAGTTTATTTCTTTCTGCTCTTAATTTTTCAATATCGGTAATTAACTGCCTTCTTGTTTCGTCGACTTTTAAAAGTCGATCAACAATTTTAGGATCATATCCTTTATCTTCAACACCTTTTTTAACTTTAGCTTTATTTTCTAAAATATAGTTTATATCTAACATACTATTTATATTATAACTCTAACTTACTACTAATTCTTTGCATTGCTTTTAAAGTAATCTCAGCAAAATCTTTTAAGGGAATATCTAATTTTTTCTCACACAAGAGAACATCTTCTCTTCTTGTCCCTCCAGCAAAAGATTTATTTTTAAACTTCTTTAAAATAGAATCCGTTTCTAAAGAAGCTAGTTTTTTATCTGGCCGAACTAAAGCACAAGCTACAATTAAACCAGTTAAACTATCTCCACAAAAAATAGCCCAATCTATTTTACTTTCTGGCTTTACCCCACTTTTGGCATTATGAGCTGCCATCGCCTGAGATACCTCTTTAGGAACAAAAATTCCTTCTTCTTCTAACCATTTACTTATCTCAATGCCCTGCTTTTCTTCAGGAACTTCATCAGAATAATCTCCATCATGTAAAAGACCGGTCATTGCCCAATCTGATTTTACTCCTAAATCCCCATCACCTCTATCTTTTAGAAAATCATAAAGATCTTCCATTAAGACTTCGGTTGCCAACATATGTTTAACGATATTCTTGTTCTTAACTTTTCTATTTAAAAAATCTAAAGCTTCTCCTCTATTCATTTTTTTATTTTAATTTCCTTGTCACCACGAATTCCGCTATCTTTAACTTTTCCTTCCGGCCTTAAAGTGGGAAACAAAATAACGTCTCTAATTGATGGCGAGTTTGTTAAAATCATTACTAGTCTATCTATAGAAGGGCCCAAACCTGAAGTTGGTGGCATTCCATATTCTAAAGCTTCAACAAATCCAGTATCTGTCTGATGAGCTTCTTCATCTCCTAATCTTTCTTTCTTTCTTTCGTCCTTAAATCGATCTTCTAACTCTAACGGATTATTTAATTCACTATAATTGTTAGAACATTCCATGCCGGCTACATAATGCTCAAAACGTTGAACGAATAAAGGATTGTCTTCACACTTTTTAGCTAAAGGTGAAGTATCTATTGGAAAATCACATATAAAGGTTGGTTGAATTAATTTTTCTTCTACCTTTTCTTCAAAAATGGCAGCTAAAATTAAACCCTTATTTTTAGAAAGATAATCATCTAGTTTAACCCCTAAATCTTTGGCTATCTTCAAAGCTTCTTTAAGATCTTTAACTTTATCGAAATCAATACCTGTATATTCTTTAACTGCTTCTACCATTGTTAATCTTTTCCATGGAGTTTTAAAATCAATTTCTTGCTCCTGAAAACTAACTTTAGTTGAACCATTAACTTTCTTAACCACATATTCAATCATTTTTTCTGTAATTTCCATATTCTTTTTGTAGTCAATATAGGCCTCCATTGTTTCAAGAAGTGTAAATTCAGGGTTATGCTGTCTATCAATACCTTCATTCCTAAAAACCTTATTAACTTCAAAAACTTTTTCAAAACCGCCAACAATTAACCTTTTTAAATAAAGTTCTGTCGAAATCCTCATATATAAAGGAATGCCTAAAGCGTTATGATAAGTCTTAAAGGGGCGGGCTAAAGCTCCACCATATAGAGGATGTAAAACAGGAGTTTCCACTTCGTAATAACCATTTTCCAAAAGAAATTCCCTGAAAGACGCAATAACTAAAGATCTTTTTTCAAAAACACTTTTAACACCTGGATTTATTATCAAATCCAAATATCTTTTACGATATCTTTCCTCAACATCTTTTAAACCATACCATTTAGAAGGAAGAGGCCTTAATGATTTAGCCAAAAAATCAAAATTATTAACTAAAACAGAAATTTCGCCTGCTTTGGTTTTGAAAACTTCACCTTCAACATCAATAAAATCACCAATATCTAAAAGTTCAAAAAGCTCTTTCTTTTTACCTTTAAAGTTTTCAAATTTAAAAACAATTTGAATTTTTCCTGATTCATCCAAAAGATCAAAAAAATAAATTTTACCATGACCACGCATCGCCACAATTCTTCCTGCCACAGTTACTTTTTTACCCATCATTTTTAATGACTGAGCAATTTTTTGCTGTCTTTTAGATACAGCTGGAAAAGGATCAATACCTAATTTTTGAATCTTTTCTAATTTTTCTAAACGGATTTTTTTGAGTTCTTCGATAGGTTGCGCCATTTAAGAGAAGTTTACCATAAAACAAGAGGCTTCTTCAATCGATTTTAGTAATAATGTAGGTTATTTTCCCTGCAGGAGCTTCTACTTCTACCTTATCACCAAGAATCTTATCTAAAAGAGACTTACCTAAAGGAGATTGATGAGAAATCTTAGCGTTAGCAGGATCAGCTTCCCATTCACCTACCAAATGAAAAACTGAATCTTTACCATTGTTTTTAACCGTAACCTTACAGCCTAATCCAACTTTTTTACAATCATCATGTCCTTTATCAATAATAAATGCATTGTTTATCACATCTTGTAACTCAGAGATACGACCATCGATGAATAAAAGTTTTTGTTTTGCCTGAGTTTCTTCATTATCTTCATCCATATCCCCAGACTTTCTAGAATCAACTAATCTTTCTATTGCTTCAGGACGTTCCTTTTGCACCAACTTATTCAACTCTTTTTGAAGTTGGTCAAGGCCTGCTTTAGTTAGGGGTATTTTTCCTTCTTTTGTCATAAAAAATGACTCTATAAGGAAAAAATGTTACTCCTTTAAAAAAGGCCTGTCAAGATATAGAAAAAGAAAGGTAAAAGAGGTATAATTATTCCCATTGAGGCCCCATCGTCTAGAGGCCCAGGACACTAGGTTCTCATCCTAGAAACTCCGGTTCAAATCCGGATGGGGTCGCAGATAAAATTTTCAATACATAACTACATAGTTTTTGCTATACTTCTAGTATGAAGAAACCAGGCGTTAAAGCATTTATAATTTATAATAAAAAATTGCTTTTAATTCTCAGAGACAATAAACCAAGTATTCCATCACCCAATAAATGGAGTTTGCCTGGAGGGGCTATTGAAAAGAACGAACAAACCCTACAGGCAATAGAAAGAGAACTGAAAGAAGAAATTAACGTTATCCCAAAAAATATTACCTATTTAGGAAAACAAGTTTATAAAGATGGT
>CAZJJY010000030.1:5035-6258 GCA_964546445.1 uncultured Gammaproteobacteria bacterium | reverse complement strand
ATAACAGCCTGTGGAGAAATCTTTACCCTAAACATGATGGCAAATCCCATGCCAACAAGAATAAAAACAAAAAGTATATAGGTAATGTTCCTGAAGACTTGCCATATTGGTTGAGTGGTTTTCATGAGGTTAAAACCGATCCCTTCATCTTGTTGGGCTAAGGCGGGTTTAACAATTTTAAGTTTGTTTCCTAGATCAGCAAAATATTGGATTCCTGAGGCAGGGGGGTTAGTATATAATCCGTTCATAACCATCCCAGTTGCTGATAAAAGACCAATCCTTTGAGGGCTTATTAGATTTCCTTTTTTATTTTCCTCTTTTTTCTCAAGATAAAATTCTCCTTCACTTATTTGAAAGAAACTTCCAGTAATAAGGCGGAGAATTGAAGCAGAAACAGCTTTGATTGTTTCGTTGACAAAACTTTGTAAATTCATCTCATCTATTTTGAGAGCGTTTTCAAATTGTAGAGAATAATTTGAACTTCGATCTTCAAAAGCGTAAGTTTTGTTAGGAAAAGTGAAGAGTAAGACTAAGGATATAATTAGAATTAAAGCTATTTTTTTGAATCTGGCTAAAAACTTTATTTTGGCAGTCATCTGTTAGTTAAACGATAACATCAATCAGTCTTAAATTCAATTGTCTACATAAGGTCGAAGGACCTCATTAACAACCCATTCTTTGGCTTTCTGTATTCCTCCTAAGTGAGGGAAATAAAATGATCCTTTTTCAGGAGAGATTTCAGATGAAGAAGATTTATAATAAATGTCAGTGACGGTGGAAATATCCTCAAAGTTTGAGATTGAATAAGGACGGAATACATTAAAGAAACCACCATTAGCATTAGCGGTGTAAGACCAAATTTCATCTAGATATGGGTGCTCTAAGTTGACACCAATTTCTCGGGAGATATCCTTAGATTTTTTATAACAAATGTTAAGATTTTCTTCTCCAACACCAGCCCCAACATTTTGAATGACTGGATTACTACAAGGATAGGCAAAACTTTCGGTTTCTTCCTGAGTAGTTATCTTTGCTTTGACTAAACCACAGCAAAGGGAATCGCCTTCATCACCTGTGGGAATATAATTTTCTTTGAGACATGTTTCTGGAGGGTTACTCTCAGGATAAGCTTCGCTTTGGACCATCTCGATCTTTTTTTCTTCGGAAAAAGGAATAAGTATGTTGTTTATTTCTCGACTTCCTTCATAGAGTCTGGCGAGATG
>CAZJJY010000030.1:0-4935 GCA_964546445.1 uncultured Gammaproteobacteria bacterium | reverse complement strand
CCTTTAACAATAGCCCATTGACCATCTCCTTCTTGTTTGCTGGCATAAAGACAGTAATGGCCAATATCAGGAAGTTCTAAGTCAAACTCTCCTTCAATGCCTAATATATTTAGAATAATATTTCCAATCTTATCGATGCTATGATCAATGGCGATATCAGAAATAAACTTACCGGCATCCATCCAGGCTGGAAAATCCCAACAAATACGGGAAATATATTTAATATTATAATCATGGATTTTATCTAATCCTTCATATTCAGAGTGAGCTCTTTTGATAAGATTCTTTTTTAATTGGTTTTGATATTCAAAAGGGGTAAGTTTCCTCAAAATTCCCTGGTGGTTAGTAATGGTATTCAAATTACCATAATTTCTATAGTATTCATTGGTTCCTTCTATGTAATCAGTAATGTATTTAGCTTCACTGGCATTTGATATTTCCCAAAACTCCCAAGATTCTTTATTTTTTTTTCCAACAAAAGGAATAGTAATTCCTGTCGGATCTATAAAAATGGACTCTTCCCAAGAAGAGTATGGTCGATTTTCACCTTGAAAATCAACTGTATCGTATACTCCAAAAGAACTGGCACAGCTAGGAGTAAAAAGATCATTTTCACTACAAACATCGCCTTTGGCTGGTCTTGGGTCTCTTTCTGGTGATGCTTCTTTTTTGCATTCAGAAAACTGACAATTATTAGGGTTTACCAGAGAAGGAAACTCGATCATGATATTAGCTTTTTCAATAAGTATTTCACCACCAGAATCACTTGTTTGTTCATGTCTTTTTTCATATTCCAAAGGTTCTTGACAGGTTGTGTATCCGGTTATCTGTTCCAAGGATGGGTCACGGCATTCAGTACAACCATCCGTAGCTCCTTGACATGTATCACTACTATTGCAAGGAGTTCCACAACCGATAGCGAAGGAATTATTTTTAAATAAAAAGAGAAAAGAAGTTAGTAAAAAAAATAAAAAAATAATTTTTAAAAGATATCTTTTGAAAGGGGGACAGGTTTTCATTTTTAGCCTTCAAGAGATGGTAAATCGATCTTAATTGATTCGGTTATTCCAGTTAGATTAATTCCGGTAATATTCTCTATAAAGAGCATGATAAACCAGGCAGCAATAACGGCGATAATACCAAAGATAGCGTAGGTAATTGTTTGTCCTGCAGCTTGGGTTCTTTTTGGGTCTCCTCCAGCGGTTAAATATTGAAAACCGCCGACAATAAGCATAATAAAAACGGCGATACCGGCTAATCTAACAGCAATATTTAAAAAATTTGTAATAATATTACCCAAGTGATCTAATCCAAGCGGTTCGGGACCATACATATCTTCTTTGGCTAAAACAACCGCCGGCAACATAGCTAGATAAGAAGTAATTTTCTTCACGTTTTAAATTTACAATAAAAAAACATAACCGTCAAGAAAACCAGTTTAAATAATTAAACCTTTTTGTTGCCTAGACGGATGGAATGGCTAAAGTTAATATTTCAATACCAAAGAAGGTTTCAATCAACTTTATAATTGCCCATGAGGCAAAGACGATAACCAAACCTACCAACGCAGCCGTTAATGTTTGTTGAGCTCCAGCTGTTTTTTCTTTATCACCACCTGATGTAACCCACTTGATACCGCCAATGATCAAGAAAACAAAAGCAGTTAAAGCAGCCACAACCAAAATTAAACGGATACCAGCTGAAACGATTTTAGGAACAGTTAAATTAGCTAGATCGGCGAATTGGGTTCCTGAAGGTGGAGCAAGATCAATAGATTCCTCAGCAGCTAAAACAATTCCTGGTAGGAAATTTTTAGCTTTGTTAATTATTTTTTTAATATTTTTTCACCTCCTTTCAATGATTAATAATCATATTATTAATTTTTAAAACTGTCAAATTGTTCTGGCGATTGGTAAATCAATTTTTAGGTCTTGAAACCAACCTAAACCAAAAATACTTCCAATAAAGTTAGCGATGGCAAAAACACAGATTAAAACAATAAAACCAATAATGGCATTGGTTAATCTTTGTTTAGCTCCTTGTAGTCTTTCTTTATCAGCTCCTGAGGTTATCCAGGCAATACCACTCCAAACAATCATAATCAAAAGCATAACAGCTCCGGCGATAATCATGACGTTTAAGATACTCACAATTATACTTCCAATGTGAGCAGTTCCTGCTGCTGTTCCTCCCTTACCAAGTTTTCCGGCGAGGGGATTTTCGATTATTCCTTCTTGGGCTAAAAGTTTATTATTTAAATTCATTATTTTGTAAGATCAACAATATTTAAAATCCCTTCGTTTATGTCTAAGAAATCTACATTAAAAATTGTTCCGAGCAAAGCTATTAAGGCATAAGCGGCAATAACAATAGCTAAGCCAATCATGGAGTTAGTTATTTTACGACCGGCAGCGACAAATCTTTCTCTATCTCCACCAGCGCTGAGGTAATTGTATCCAGCAACAATGATTTGAAATAAAAACCAAATACCAGCTCCTAAGGTCATTAATCCTATGGTCATACTAATAATATCGGCTAGAATAATACCTGGTTGGGTAGGATTGTTCCAAGGACCTAAACCTTCTCCTTCTCCAATTCGTTCTATTTTGTCTAGTTCGTATTTAAAACTAATTAATATTTTTTCCATTTTAATTTTAGGGATTATAAGGGCCATGAATTTCTGGTCCAGGGCCATAAATAGCTGGTTTTAAGATAGCGGTTGCATCTTGGAAGAGAATTAAACCAATCAAAGCAGCCAAAGCAAAAGAAGCAACAATAATAAGAAGGCCAATCATTGATTGCCATATTTTTGCCCAGGCAAGCTCCATTTTTTTAGGATCATTGCCGGCATTCATGAAGCTATAACCAGCAATAATAAAGTTAATTAAAGCAAAAATTCCAGCGGCAACAACAAGAAGCCTGAGAATATTATTGAAAAGAACAATCATTCCCTCTGGTCCTCCACCAAGACTGAATCTTTCTATCACTTCAGGAGTTTTAATATTACCGAAGATATTTGATTGTGCTAGTTTATTCATTATAAGTTTGAATTAAAAATATTTAAACCTGTCATGATTTCAATAATTCTCATAATCCAATAAGCACAAAAAATAATAACAAAACCAATTAAGGCGGCAGTGATTGTTTGTTTGCCTTTTTTGACTTGGTCAGGATTTTCCTGTCCTGCTGCAATCATAACCATAAAACCACCGATAATCAAGAGTATAAAGAGGATAATTCCAGCTAAAACATAGACGTTATTTAAAAGATTAGAAATGATTTCACCGATAGAACCAAAACCAGAAGCACTTTCAATTCCGGTATTTTCTTTTACCCAAAAATCTTTACCAATATCTACTTCAATTTCTTTAGCTAAAAATTTTTTCACCGTTTCAGTTTAGCAAGATTTAGTTTGGGCTGTCAATAAATTAGACTTTGATTATTGAAGGTGCTAGAATCGTTTTTACTATGGGGAAGATAAAATTGGACAGTAAAAACATCCCACAACATATTGGTATTATTATGGATGGAAATCGAAGATGGGCCGAAGAAAAAGGTTTAGGGTTGAATGAGGGACATAAAGCAGGAGAAGATGCTTTAGAAAAAATTATTAATCACTGTTTAGATTTAGGAATTAAAACATTGACTGTTTATGCTCTTTCCACTGAAAATTGGAGAAAGAGAACGAGAACTGAAGTGAAAGGTATTTTCGATCTTTTACTTAAAACAGTGAAAGAAAGAAAATCAGAATATACGAAAAAAGGGGTTAAGTTAGTTATTTTGGGTGAATTTCAAGCTTTCCCAAGAAAAGTAGCTGCTGGGATTAAAGAGATGCTTAATATTATTAAGAAAAATGAACGTTTGAAGGTTAATGTGGCTTTAAATTATGGTGGACGAGATGAAATTTTAAAAGCAGTTAAAGAAGTTGTTTCTAAAAAAATTCCAACTGGGAAAATTAATGAAAAAACATTTGGTAAATTACTCTATACCAATGGAGAACCCGATCCTAATTTAATTATCAGAACAGGAGGAGAGATTAGGCTTTCTAATTTTCTTTTATGGCAGATGTCTTATTCAGAACTTTATTTTACTGATGTTTTATGGCCAAATTTTTCTCCACAAGAGTTAGACAAGGCAATTTTAGAGTATCAAAGAAGAAAGAGAAATTTTGGGAAGTAATTAAATTATGTCTATCCCAAAGATAATTTCTAGGATTTTCATTAGCCAATAGCTGGCAAAAATTATCACAAAGCCAATAAGAGCTGAAGTAATTTTTCCTTTGGCGGCATTAACCTTATCAGGATTTCCTCCTGAAGTTAAAAGTCCAAAACCACCCATAATTAGCATAATAAATAATACTAATCCAGCGATGGTGAAAATATAGGGAATCAAGTCGGAAATAATATCACCAATAGTGGCATCACTAAATTTAAATTTTTCTAGCTCTTTTGTTTTTCCAATTTCTTCGGTTGTTCCTGGTAGTTTTAAAACTAATTTATTCATGGTTATCCAAAATCAGGTATTTTTAAAATATCATAACCAATTAATCTTAGAATGAAAACAGAGAAGATAATTAAAAGTAATCCGGCGATAGCCGAGGTGATCATTTCTTGACCAGCTTTAACTTTATCTGGGTTTCCGGCACTGAGGATTATTTGAAAACCACCAATAACAATCAAGATAAAAGCGATAACTCCTCCAAGCCCCATGGCGATAGGAAGAAATTTGTTAACTTTTCCAACCAGTGATTCAAGGCCAATTTCACTTGATTCATTTTTTGCAGTTTCAGTGATCGGTTTTACAGGGTCGACAATAACTTCAGGACCATCTTCATGAATGGAACCAAAATCTTCTTTATAGCAATAACATGTATCTGTATATTGACAATCCATGCCAGTGACTTGAGCTGACTCAAGATTTAATTGTTTTGTTCTG
>CAZJJY010000029.1:0-6878 GCA_964546445.1 uncultured Gammaproteobacteria bacterium | reverse complement strand
TTCAGGAGAAGAAAGACGCATATCACGCCCCACAGCAATTGGACCAGAATCTGTTATTAAATCAGCAAAAGCACGTCCAATAGCTAAGGCAACATCATAATTTAGTTGTTCAGGAAAAGTTCCGCGAATATCGTAACTCTTAAAAATACCCTCATCTATCTTCATAATAAAATTGTAAAAAACCAAACTTAAAAAAACAACACCCAATATTTCTTTTCCTACCTTGTGAGGTAGATTTTTTTATGGTAGAATTTAGGTATGAAAAAAGGTATTCATCCTACCTATTATGAAGATGCCAAAGTAACCTGCGTTTGCGGAAATACTTTTAATGTCGGCTCAACCAAGCCCAGTATTGATGTTGATATCTGTTCAAAATGTCATCCCTTCTTTACCGGAGAGATGAAATTTGTTGATACCCAAGGAAGAATTGAAAAATTTCAAGCCAAACAAAAAGCAGCTAAAGATTCTTCTTTTAAGAAAAAAGCAAAAAATAAAGAATCAAAGGACTCTCACCCTAAATCTTTAAAATCAATGTTGGGTAAGTAACAACTTCCTATGCAAAATTCATCAAGTTTTAACAAAGACTGTGCCATTTTGGAGATTAGATCTGCAGCTGGTGGAGATGAGGCCAAAATTTGGGCCGAAGATCTCTTTAGAATGTATTTTCGTTTTGCCGAAAAACAAAACTGGCAGGCCCAAGTAATAGACAGTAGTGTTTTAAAAATTAAAGGTAGCAATGCTTTCGAAACTTTGAGAAATGAAGCTGGAGTTCATCGAGTTCAACGTGTTCCTAAAACAGAAAGATACGGTCGAATTCATACCTCTACCGCCACAGTCGCTGTCCTTCCTCAAATAGATGAAAGCCAAATAAAAACAAGACCAGAAGATCTAGACTGGCAATTCTACAGGGCTTCTTCTCAAGGTGGCCAAAATGTTCAGAAGGTTTCTTCGGCGGTTCGTTTAATTCATAAACCAACTAATACTGTTGTTACTTGTGAGCAAGAAAGAACCCAAGAACAAAACAGACAAATTGCTCTTCAATTATTAAGAACTAAGCTTTGGGAAAAAGAAGAACTTAAAAAAGAAGCGACTATTTCAGGCTATAGATCTTCTATTGGTCGGGGTATGAGAGCGGAAAAGATACGAACTTATAATTTCGCTCAGGATCGAATTACTGATCATAGAATAAAAAAATCATTCCATAATCTAGAAAATATTTTAAACGGAAATTTAAATAAAATTCTAGAGAAGCTTAATAATAATTAACTTTTATTCACTCTTTAATACCTCTATCGCCTTTTGAATTTGTTCATCGATATCTTGTGTTTCTAAATCATCTGAAATCTCTTCATCTGGAGTTATTCCTTCTTTATCAATTGAAGCACCTAAGGGTAGTAACCAACGCGCCGTGGTAATATGCAGTCCTGTTCCCTCTGATAATTCTTGAGCTTCTTGAATCGTTCCTTTTCCAAAACTTTTATCACCAATAATAGTCGCCCTCTCATAATCCTGTAAAGCTCCGGCAACTATTTCTGAAGCAGAAGCACTTCCTTTATTAATAATAACGACTATTGGTTGAGTAAGTAACTTCCCCGCTCTATTAACGGAAAATGACTCTTTCTTTTGTCCACCATCATATTCTTGTTGGACAACTACTCCTGATGTTAAAAATTCAGAAGCAATAAAAACAGAGCCGGAAAGATAACCACCGGGATTATTACGTAAATCTAAGATAATCCCTTTTACCATTGGATTATGATCTAATGTGTTTGAAACGGCCGTATTCCATTCTTCGGCGGTACGATCACCAAATTTTAGAAGTTTTAACTGAGCAATATCATGATTTTCGCCGATAAAAATAACCTCAACACTTGGAATAACAATCGTATCTCTAGTTATTTCTGCATCGAAAGGTTCTGTTTCTCCTTTGTGAAGTAAAGTTAGAATAACTTCTGTTCCTTTTTCACCACGAATCAGATGAACTGCCTCAGGTAAAGAAACATCTTTTGTGCTTTGCCCGTCTATTGCTAAGATGAGATCGCCTGATTTTACCCCTACCTTAAACGCAGGAGTACCTATCAAAGGAGCGATGACAGTTAACTGTTCATTCTCATAACCTAATTGAATACCAACACCGTCAAAAGCACCATTTAAATCTTCCTTAACTTCTTTTTGATCTTGAGGTTCTAAAAAGACGGTATAAGGGTCACCTAATGAAGCAACCATTCCTTGGATTGCTCCGTAGACCATTTTAGCAGAATCTAAATCCTGTTGATTTAAATAATCCAATTCTAATCTATCCCAAACCTCCCAAAAAAGGGCAAAATCAACATCCTCTCTTTTTGCTGGAATTCTTCTTTCAATTTTAACAGAAGGCTTTTTTTGAAGTTCTATCTCAACTTTATGGGTTCCTAAGTAAAACCCCAAACTACCGAAAAGGGCAGCTATAACAAAACCAATGATTATTAATCTCGCATGACCTAAGTTTAATTTAATTCTCATGCTAAACACGAGCTGTAAAAGGAATCAATCCCAAAAACCTAGCTCTTTTGATAGCTTGAGCTAGTTTCCTTTGATGCTTAGAACAAACATCTGTTCGTAGATGCTTTTGAATTTTTCCTTGATCAGAAATATATTTTTTTAGTTCGTCAAAATCCTTGTAATCAGGACTCTTCCCTGATTGACAAAAGGAACAATTTTTATTCATTGATTAAACCTCTCTAAAAAGGAATGTCTTCAGGTTTTACTTCGTCAGACTCTGGCTCTTCTTTTTTAACCTCAATCTTTTTTTCTTCATCCTTGGCTACCGTTTCCTTTTTTAAATCCTTCTTCTCTTGAGAGACTTCGGAAACTTCAACGACAGGCTTGGATGGTCCGACAGAAACTTTATCAACATTGGCTGAATTTGGTCCCTGAGGAGCCTGACCTCCAACACCTTCTCCACCTGGAGCTCTCTTTGAGTCTAAAATAATCATATCAGCAACAACTATTTCAGTTGTTTGCCTCTGAACTCCATCCTTGCCGGTCCACTCCCTAGTTTGGAGACGACCTTCAACAAAGACTTTTCGCCCTTTGAAAAGAAGCTGAGAACAAAGTTCAGCTAGCTTATTCCAAGCAACGATACGATGAAACTCTACATCCTCCTTTTTTTCATTGGATTCAGTAGTCCAAGTACGATTAGTAGCTAGACCAAAGGTACTGACAGCGGTCCCCTGAGGAGTATAACGCAACTCAGGATCACGGGTTAAATTACCGATTAACTGGACTTTATTTAGTGAACGTGCTGCCATACTATTTCTCCTTTTTTTTAAAAATAATTAAATAAATTAATTCTCTGTTTTAATTTGTAAAAATCTAATAATTCCTTCTTCTACTTTAAGCTTTTTGTCTATTTTTTCAACCCCATCTTCAGGGAGACTTAAAAGACATAAAAAATAATACCCCATTTTTTTCTTTTTAATGGGATATGCTAATTCCTTCTTTCCCCATTCAGTAGTTTTGTTTACCTTTCCCTCAACCTCTTCAACAATTTTTTTAACTTTTTCTACTAATTTTTTCTGATCTGCGGAAGTTAAATCCGGATCAATTACTAAAGTCAATTCGTAATTTCTCATAACACTTTATTTAGCTTTAAGTGAGGTAAGTATAGCATAGACTAGGCGGGCAAAACAAGAGTTCAAAATTAAGGAAGAACAAAAGAATTGGTGTTTTTAAGACTTAACAATTTATCTTTTATTTCTGAGAAAAAATTAGTTAAGGCATCTTTAAAACCAAAGCCTTTTACTAATTCTTTACTCTCTACTTGAAAATAATAACTTAAAGAAGATTTCCAACCTGGAGGTGGGGCTTGGGCGAAAAAATCACCGGTAATATTATAAATTGATCCATCTTCCCAATCTCCACAGCTATATTCACAACTAAAAGCTTCTCTTTGACAAAAAGATATTCCATCACTGCTTAACAGCTTTAGCTTCCCTTCTGTTTTAAAATTCAAAAAACTCTTAGGTTCACTTATAATTAAATCTCTGTCTTCAGGACAACCACAACAAGGATCTTCTTCAGGGCAATTCCCTCTTTCACAAACTACAGATTCCTTATAGACCCTTCCTCTTAAAGTAATTTTCTTATTATGAAAAGAAAACTTATCTTTTAGAAGCTCGTCAGGAGTAACTACTTCTCTTTCTTGAGCTTCGTTTTCAGAAATATTAGTAGTAACGTTCGTTTTTCTGAAAATAAAAATACCTAAGATAATAAACCAAAAAGGTAAAATGAAGCTAAGCAAAACGATAAAGAAAATTAAAGTTATTCTTTTCCTACTTCTTTTTACTTCGGGCATTACCTTTATCATAACCTTGCAAGAATTAATAAGTCAAACTTCTCCATTTACTGGGTAAAATAACTACTTTAAGATTACTTTTATTCTGCCTGAATCAATAGAAGCTTCATAGCCATTTAATGATTTTATCTGAATTCGATAAAGATTTTTTCCTTGCCAAAAACTTAAAGACCCTGATTCAACTAAACTAAAGGATTCACTATCAGTATAAATATCACTTCCCTGCACCCCAATCCCATGAGTAACATCATATAATCTTGCAAAAGCTTTTCCATTACCATGTTTAACATTGATGAAACCTTCAAAGTAAATTCTATCAACATTTGAATAGTCACCAATATTAAAATAAACTTCGGCATTACCAACATCGGTCCATTCTTTATTAGTCGTCGAACCACCTCCACCTAAAGGAATATAAATTACCTGTGGTTGAGAAGTAGTTGTTGTTTTTTCTACAACCTTAGTCTCTCTAATCGTTTCTTTACCAGAAATAGTCGCTATAGCTTGAGAAATCTTTTGATCAATAAGGTCATTACAATCAGCAGTACAATTTTCTGAAATAGGAATAGCTAAAGGAACGGGTGTGATATCTGAAGTTGAAGGTTTAGTTATTCCCCCGGAAGATAGATTTTCACTTCTTTTTGATTTCAACCAATTAATATCCAAAACAACCATATTGGCAACAAATAAAATAGTTAATATTGATATTAAGATTAAACTAATCTTTTTCATTTTTTCTCTACTACTGTTCCTTTATCTGTATCTCTAGCTTGCCAACCCAAATCCTCTATCTTTTTTCTAACCACATCTGCTTTCTGCCATTCTTTCTGTTCTCTTAAATTATCTCTTTCTTTTATGAGATCTTTTATCTCTTGAGAAACTTCCACTTTTTCTTTTTTGGAACTTTCGAGACCTAATCCTAAAACTTTATCAAAATCAAAGATAAGAGACAGTTTATTTGAAGAGTTAAGATCTGATTTTGTCACTTCCCATAAAACAGCCAAAGCTTGTGGAATATTTAAATCATTATTCAAAGCTTCTTTAAATTTATCTTTATAAAGATCTTTCTCTTTACCGTCACTTTTCTTTCCTTCTTCTTTCCTTAGATTATCAACTATACTTCTTAATTTCTTCAAAGCTACTTCTGCTCCTTTTAAAGAATCATAAGTAAAATTAAGACCAGTTCGATATTGAGAATTTAAAATTAAATACCTAAGAGATAATGAGTCATAACCTTTCTCAACTAAATCTGTGACTAGAATATTGTTATCCGAACTTTTACTCATTTTCTCTCCATCAAAGACCAACCAATCATTATGAAGCCAATAATTAACTGTTTTATGACCAAAAGCTCCAAAAGCCTGAGCAATTTCATTGGTGTGATGAACTTTAATGTGTTCAATTCCGCCAGTATGAATATCAAATCTTTCTCCTAGATACTTCGTCGACATGGCCGTACACTCAATATGCCAACCAGGAAATCCCCTTCCCCAAGGACTATCCCATTGCATAATATGATTTGGCTGATTGGTCACCCATAAAAGAAAATCCCAAGGTTGTCTTTTATCTTCATCAATCTTGACTCTTTGACCAGATCGAAGTTTTTTTAAGTTTAAATTGCCAAATTTAGCGTAATCAGGAAATTTGGACGTATCAAAAACAAGTCCTGTTTTAGTTTTGTAGGTAAAACCGTTCTTTTCCATCTTCTTAATTAAATCTATCTGTTCTTGAATATGATCAGTTGCTCTACATAAAACATCTGGTTTTTGAATATTTAAAAGCTTTAAACTCTCTAAAAACTGTTTTGTGTATCTTTCAGCTATTTGCCAAACAGTTAGTCCTTCTCTCTCAGCTCCTTTTTCCATTTTATCTTCACCCTCATCTTCATCAGAAGTTAGATGTCCAACATCGGTAATATTCATAACCCACTTCGTTTCAAAACCCAAATATTTAAAGAATCTTACCAATATATCCCACTGGACATAAGCGTACATATGGCCTAGATGTTGATTCCAATAAACTGTTGGACCACAAGAATAAATACCAACAATATTCTCTTTAATTGGTTTAAACTCTTCTAACTCTTTAGTTGATCTGTTATAGAACTTCATTAGCCAGCGACTCTCCTTCCGGCTGTTTCAGGCTGAGCCTGCTCTTGAGCTGATTTTATTCTTCTTGCCCCAAAACCTCTCTTAGGTTTGCCAGACGGAATATCAGCAGGAACATTTTCTTGCCCTTCTTCCTTTTTCTCTTCTTGGTTATTTCTTTCCCTCATTTCCTGCTGTCTTTTTAAAGACATCTCTCTTATTTCTGCTTCAAGTTCGGCAATTCTTCTCTTGGTGAAAGCTTGATCTTTTCCCTTTTTTTCATCACCAGAAACATTTTCTTTATCTGAATTATCAAAAATCATTTCCCTAACAACACCATCATTAGATCCTTCTTTTTTTTGTTTAGGAAATCTCTCTTCGTTTAATTGACTTAATTGTTTTCTAACTTGTGTAGCTTTTTTATTATCCATCTTCTTAGTTAAATATAGCATTTA
>CAZJJY010000028.1:0-6993 GCA_964546445.1 uncultured Gammaproteobacteria bacterium | reverse complement strand
GGGCTTGCCACTCCAACATTACCTTAAGCGGAATTATCTTTGTTTTCAAAGAACTGGACTGGTTTTTTGCTTGAGCAGGCATTATTCTTTTTTAATTATAACATTAAGTAAAGAATTATTGCAGAGGATAAACAATTTCAATATTGGCGGTGTTTCTTGAACGAAGTTCGAACTCTTTACGAACAAAATCGCAGGATTTTGAAGAATAGCGCGTGGTGACTTTATACTCTTTCGTACGCTCCGATTGCGTGACAATGCGACCAGAAGAAGCGCGTTCTTGACATTCTGTGTCGCTTCGCGACACTACACATTCTGCCGTTTCGGGCAAAAGTGAAATTTGGCGGTGGGAGTGGGATTCGAACCCACGATGATCTTACAACCATACTGCTTTTCAAGAGCAGCGCATTAGTCCACTCTGCCATCCCACCTCAATGTAATTATTACATCAAAATTGAACTTGTAATATCAGCGGAGGAGGTGGGATTCGAACCCACGTGAGCCTTACAGCTCAGGAATTTAGCAAACTCCCGCAATGGACCAAACTATGCGACTCCTCCTTATTGTTCTTAATTATAACATTTTCACCTACAAATCGTTAATCCCCAAACCTTTTTAGCTTTGTTTTTCTTCAGAACTAAAGCCATTTCTTTTAAGGTCGAACCAGTTGTCCAAACATCATCAAAAATTAAAAAATTTAAACCCTTAACTGAACCATTAATTTCGAAAGCTCCTTTAATATTTTCTATCCTTTGTTCCTTGTTTAAAGAAGCTTGAGGTAAGATATTTTTTGATCTTTTTAATAGGTGGGGCTTAAACTGCCAATTAAAAAACAAGGCTAGATTTTGACCTAAAATCTCTGTTTGGTTAAAACCCCGATAATTTTGTCTTTTTCTATGTAAAGGCACAGGAACCAAAATTAAAGAAGAATCTTTTAAAAAAGAGGGTCTTTGTAATAATATATTTTTAATTAGTAAATCACTTAATTCCTCTTTTAAATCCTTAACGAATCTATATTTTAATTTGGCAATTACTTTTCTTATCAAACCTCGGTAATAAAAAAGAGAAATCAACCCATCTAGAGCTTCTTTTTCCTGGCAAACAGAATGAGTTTTGCCCTTAGAATTAGGTAAACGACAAAGAGGGCAAATTTGATTTAAAACTGGTTTTATCCTTTTTTGACAATCAGGACAAAGATAATATCCCCATTGACCACAACCAAAACAAATTTTAGGGAAAAGTAGGTCTAAAAACATAAAAAAACTGCCAGTAAATCCGGCAGCTTTTTCTTGGTGGAGATGCCCGCGATGAAACGGGGTCCGAAACAAATTTCTAAAAGACCTCTACAGACTTAGTCAACTTTTAATTCTCGCCTTAAAATGATCCTGTTGACCGGAAAGTTAAGGTAAAGATTAAAGTCTTTGATTTTAATGAAAATCAACCATTAAAATCGCATCTTGGCTGTGTTGTTACTTGTTCATCTCACCAAGAGAAAAGAAAACAAGCACTGTTTAAACTTAAGCGTAAGCGTAAGCGAAAACAGGAACGTTAGTTTTATTAACGTTAGTTATTTTTAATACACTTTTACGAGCAGTATTATCCTCGGTCTGCAGTCTTTTAAAGAACTTTTCCGTCGATACTTACATCCCCAAAAAATTATAATTTAATTTTACTTTCAACTTCTCTTTGCAAGTCTTTCTTCTTAATCGATTCCCTCTTTTCGTATTTTTTCTTCCCTCTTGCCAAAGCTACTTCAAGCTTAACTTTATTATGCTTAATATAGCATAAGATAGGCACAATTGTCAAGTTTTTTTGTTCTAAATTTTGTCTTAATTTTAGAAGTTCTTTTTTATGTAAAAGAAGCTTCTTTGGACGTAGCGGATTATAATCTTTGTTCTTAGAAAAAGCATAAGGATGAACATGGGCATTAAAAAGCCACGCTTCATTATCTTTGAAACGCACAAAAGACTCTTCTAGCTTTAAATGGCCGTTCTTTATTGACTTTACTTCGGCGCCATTCAAAGCCATCCCTGCTTCAAATTTATCTAAAATTTGATAGTTAAAAGATGCTTTACGATTTTTTATTTTCATTTGATCTCAATAGTAAAAATTTTACTACCAACAAGAAGGAAGATTTTACTTTGTTCTTCTAAAACAAGCAAGTCATTAACACTAGACATCTCTGACCAATGATATTCTGCCTTATATTCCCCTGATTTATCTATGGCCACAACACGAGAATTACCTTTATCTAAAATATAAAGATTCTCACTGTTAAAATCAGTGTAAATAATACTTGGATTACTAAATCCTTTTTCTAAACCAGTAATCCTAAAGAAATTACTATCGCCCTGAGTAAATCTCAAAATACTTCCATCGTTTAATAAGACCCACAAAGAACCATCAACAGCCATTGATAAGGCCGAAGAGAGACTTGTCTGTTCTTTAAGCCACCTTTGTTT
Organism: uncultured Gammaproteobacteria bacterium; assembly: GCA_964546445.1. Taxonomy (GTDB): domain Bacteria; phylum Patescibacteriota; class Microgenomatia; order PFEM01; family JAPLYW01; genus CAZJJY01. Next base: position 4,534 of record CAZJJY010000028.1, on the reverse strand, counting down.
ACTAGAAAATTCCGTTTCCAAAAATGGATATTTCCAAATCTCTCCTCCATTATCTAAAAGATACAAATTAGAAGAGAAACCCTCCATATCTATAATATTTGACCAAGTACTATCTTTCTCTATAAGCAAGCTTGGCGTTTTAGCCGCTTTTAAAACACCATCTTCGGCCAGAACATAAGCTCCATTTTCCGTTGTTGTTAAAAGACTTGGTCCTTTCAACTTCTCTCCCCCTGATAAAATAGCATTCTTTTTATCTTCAGCCCCAATACTATAAACAGAATTTTGATTTTTATCTAAGATAATTAATCTATCATCTAACAGAGATATCCTATCTCCAAAGGCCGAAGCCTTAATAATTTCTAAATCAAAAAATAACTCCCCAATAACCTCATGTTCTTGCAAAACTTCATTGAGGACTTTTTCCAATTCTTCTTTAAATTCCAAAAAACTTTTATCTTCCTTATCTTGATCTATTTGTCCCAATAAGTCCTTCGCCTCCAATAAAAGTTGTCTTGATTTGGCCGGATTCAAGGTAAGCAGGGCTTCTCCCTCCTCTTTTTTCTGCCTAGCTTCTCTTAAAATTTCTTGGGATCCTTGATCTAGGCCTAATCTTTCTCTCTGTCTCATTCCAAAAAAAACGCTTGAAAAAAGAAGGAAGAGAAGAACAACGGCCACAGTCATTAAAGTTTTCTGAGGACGAGAAGATTTTTCTTTCTCACTTTTAAGATAAATTGCTCGTTTTTTAATATAATTCTTTGAACTATCTGTTAAAGAAGAAAATTTATCTTTAATATTCATCGTTAACGATGAAAAAAAGCTGGTTTTTTTACTAACACTAATTGCCTCAGAAGAAGAGAGTTCTTTTTCTTCTGGTTGTTTAAAAACTCTAAATAAAACAGCCGCCGCTCCACCTAATTGTTGCTCATGAACTAGGGGAGCTAAAATCTCTACTCCCTCTTGAGGTGTCGCCGAAGATAGAGCATTTTTTAAACTCTGATTGTCAACCAGCCCAAAGAATTCACCACTCCCTAATAAAAAACTATCACCAATCTTTAAATAACCACTTAAGCTATCTTTCCTTGACAACAACGGATGAGATTGACCTTCACGATGAATAAAAAGTTTTCCTCCATCGCTGATAACGCTATATAAAATTGAGTCTAAGATAACAATTGCTCCAATACTTAAATCAAAACTCTCTTCTTCAGTCTCACCGATAACTTTATTTACCGATTCTTTTAAGTACTCAAAAGCACCTTTAGCTAAGTCGCCATAATATTCTTCTTGTAAACGAGAAATTATTTCTTTACCTAAAACAGCAATCTCTCCTTCACCTTTAAAGTTATTTAAACTTATAACAGCCAAAAGTTGACCACGTTTTTCTAACTTATCTTTTTGATCAGAAGTCTGGGGAGAAAAAACATGGATCCAAGATCCACTTTCTTTTGTCGGCGTGGAAACAATTTTGGCCGAATGGAGCAGAAATTCGTTCATAATTTTAAAGAATAATAAAGGCTAGAATAAAAATAAAACAAGCAATCCCTAAGTGAACCCAAGCAATTAATTTAATAGGCCAATCTAACATCCCCTTTAAAGTTTCGAACATTATCTTAACCTGACGAACAATAATAACCGCGAAAGCTAAATACAAACTCAAGGCAACGATAAAAAGAATTTTTATTAAAAACCAAAAATTAGAACCTGATAGAGTTAAATTTTGGATAAATTCTTCAAAGGGGGTCATTTAACTCTCCCCTCTAATTTTTCCTGTTCTTCTTGTAAAATTAAATCATTTAAAACAGCAGTCACACTACTTGGATAAGGAACAGCCTCAAAACAAATTTCAGGAGTTGAACCGGCCGTTTGAATATAAACATCACCAAATCTGAAAAAGGAACGAACAAAACCACCCGTCTTAGAAGAAATATCTTGAATACGATCTATTTTTGTCTCACTAATATCCTTTAATAGAATATTGACAAAACTCATATCAATAATACGCTCATCGGTGACAATATAAATATTAAAAAACCAAGATAGAAACCTTTCAAAAGCAAAGGCAAAAACTAAAAGATACCAAAGTAAGATTGCCATAATCCGAAAATTCGTTGGGATAATTGAAAAAGAAAAAGAACTAAAAGCAAGAATAGGCACCAAAGCTAACCCTAAAATTAAAACTATCCAACCAACATTGGTGATAATATGACGTCTTAAAAACAAGATTGTTTCTTCATCTTTATCTTGGATTTCCGCTCTAACCTTTTTAGGATGAATAGCAAAGGCCGCCAAAGCCTCCTTAGGTCCCTTGTCTTTGATAATTTCTTTATTATCAAATTCTTTTTTTCTTCTCTCCTTCTTTTTCTTCTTATGGTTTGAGGCAACAAATAAATCTTGCATCCCTAGTATTTTATCATTTATATTCAATATTAAACAGTTTTGACTTTAAAGCTATTCTCCCAGGAGCTCTTAAATTAAAGACTGTTTTAAATTCTTCACCGGAAACTTCAAAAGAACCTTTGTTTGTAGAAAAAATTACCTTCGCTGTTATCCCATTAGTAGCGTAGCTAACACTGGCACTAGAAACAGAGCTAAATGATCCTCCTCGACTATTGGCTTCATTCTTCATTTGGTTTATTGACCAAGGGTCACCACTTGAACCAAAACAAGAAACATAATCAATCGGCAAGATATGTTCTGTTCCTTGACCAGAACGATAAACCAAAACAGCGTTAAGAATATCGGCCATTTCCTCTTGATTTAACCAAGGATGAGATCTTCCACAAGTAGCTCCACTTCTTGATTTATACCAACCTTTGTAAAACCAAGGAGAGTCAGCTTTTTTCTCCCAAGCTTCCCCCGTCCAACAACCTTGGTTGTCACAAGAAGTGTCCCAAAATCCAGGGGTTGAATAACCATTAGAGCTGTAAGATTTTTGATAACCACCACTAGTACTAGCATACCAAGTAGAAAATGGTCCACCATTGGCATAAACTACTTTCCCTCTAGTTTCATTAACTGCTTGTTCCCAATTACCACCTTTAGGATCAGGTTTGAAAACTTGACAACTTTCAGTGGCACAAATACTTCCTCCTCTAGCCAATGCATAACTACGTGCCGCAATTGCTTGAGCCTTAAGGGCATTCATTCCACCATTATCACCCCAACTACTTGGCATTTCATAAATTCGTTTGGCATATTCTTCAAGTGAATATGAACCATAACCTTCCACATTAATTTGTGCGTTAGGATCATGATCTCTGATTTCAATTCCCCCACCATAATAAGCTTTCAAAATTTGTTCAGCTGATTGGCCAGACTTAGCTCGACCATAAGCTCCATACTGACTCATCCCCTTTTGATGAGGAGCCCCAAAAGAAAAAGCGGCAAAGGCGGGAGAAAAACCAGGATTATAATCGGGACGAGAGTTTAGATCATCAGCTAAAGGAACATCTCCAACCGTCGTCTGAAAAGTACCTGTTTTTTCTGATAACAAAGATTGTTGTTTAGCTGTTAGTTCAGCAATCTCAGTTGAAAGTTGATCTTGAAAAGCTTTTGCTGCCCCAACTTCAGTTCTAAAGAATTCAGCATCTTTATCAAGCTTTTTTTGTGAAGCAGCTAAGCTTATTTTATTCTTTTCTAAGGTTTCTTTGTCTTCACTTAAATCAATTATCTCCTGAGATATCTTAGCAATTATCTTTCTATCCTCACTCGCTGCCGTCTGTCTATAAGAAAGTTCTCTAAATAAATCTTTAGCTGAAGAAGAAGCTAAAAATATTAAGAAAGGAGAATATTGACGAGATTTTTTATAATAACTTCTTACCCTTAAAGCCAAAACTTGATTCTGATATTCTAAATCAACCTCTCGCTGAAAAATATTTTCTTCCAAGGTTTTGATCTTATTGTTGGCTACGTTAATAGCCCCTTGAATATTACTTATTTGTAATTCTAGTTTATTCAACTCTGATTCTAAAGGTTTAGTTGCATCAACCGACATCTGTAAAGACTTATTAAGCTCATTCAAATCTAAACAAATCTGTTGTAGGGTAGGGTCACCTTCATTGCATTCTTTCGCAAAAGAGAAAGAAAAAGGAATGATTAACAAAGGTAAAAGCGATATCAAAAGCCACTTTTTAAAAGAAAATTTCATATTAAATAAAGTATAACATTTTCTCTCTTCTTGAACCCTATATCTTTATTTGATAAACTTTGCTTAAATGAAAAAAATTATTTTTTTAATAATAGGATTTCTACTTTTGTTTACTCCTAAAGATATTTCTGCTGCAGGTTGTGGAACTCTCTGTGATAATAATAGCCAATGCCAAGGAGCCACAAACGGCTGTACTGAATGCCGCGATCCATCCTTAGAAGGAACTGGTTATGGAGTTAAAAGTTGTCAAGAACCTTTAAAATATGAAACAAGACATAAGCAAACAAGTGATTCTGGTGCCGGAGAACTTACTGGAGAGGAGGAAGAACTAAATGAAATTGGCCTTGAATCACTGGTTGGAAAAGTTAACAAATTTCTTCCTATCGC
>CAZJJY010000027.1:0-7193 GCA_964546445.1 uncultured Gammaproteobacteria bacterium | reverse complement strand
ATTCTTATAGATTATTAAAATTAGCAAAACTTTCTTTAGAAGGATAGGAATTCATTCAAGCTTATAGAAGAGCACAAGAAGCCCAAACAGCCTACATCTTGGAAGTGCAGGGGGAAATGGGGAAATTAAGTTATTATTTAAAATATTATCTCTATGTGAAGGAGAATTCATCCAAGCTTCAACTACGGCCTCAGAGTTCATAAAATCTTTAGCTAAATTTTCTCCTGCATAAACATAACGATAACCAACTTCTCTAAAGAAAGACCATGGTGTTCTTCCTGATGGGGAAACATGAGCCCAATAATTAAAAGCAAACATATCACCGGCTTTTCTTTGAGCTGCCCCACTAAGAGTACCATTTAAAGTCAAAGGGGCTAATCCATTTTCGGCTCTTTTTTGATTGGTCGCTTCAATAACTCTTTCTGGACTAATATTAGAGGCAAAACCTAAAACAGAAGGAGAAATTAGAAGATAGAAATTTAAAGCAAACTGACCAAGTAAAAAAAGTACAACAAATAAAGATAAAACAGAAGGATGAAGAATCCTAGCCCGACAATTATTAGTATTATGCGGAGTAAAAAAATGTCTAACCCAATCACCTAGGTTCATATTATATTCATTGTAGGCTTAATTGAAAGATGAAGTCAAGAAGAATTGACTTTAATAAGCAACCACAACAAGCTTAAAACAAAAAGCAAAATATAAGGAAAAATTTCTTTGTTCTTTGGATGATTAACCATGGTACTACTACCTAAAGTCCTTTTTTCTTCAATAACCTTAGTTTCGAGTGACAAAGGCATCTTTTTATTCTTGATATTAAAATTGGCTCTGGCTTTATTAGAGGCAACTTCATGACCATTAAGAGCAAAGCCCTTCGCTATCGCTATTGTATAATATGCTCCAGCAGGTAATTCACCATTATCAGCTAATTTTAAACCAAAAGAGAGTTTGCCACTTTTGCCTGCTTCAATTGTTCCCAAATTAAATTCGACTATTCCAAACCCGCCAAGAACTTTATTAAATAATTCCTGAGTCAGCTGAGTATTATATGAAGATATCTCACCGATATTCCTAACGGTAATTTCAAAAGTAACCGTATCGCCAGGATAAACAAATTCACCGACATTGTTTTTAACAGAAATCTCTAGCTTTGGTTGTCTCTGATCAATCTTTTCTTCTTTTATCTCAGTTGAAATTGTTGTCTCTTCTTCACTTTCTTCTCCATTTTCCTCAAATGTTTCTTCACTAGAATAAGTAAAAATGACATTTCCCGACCAACTATCTAAAACATTAATGACTACCATAAAAAAACGACTTTCTAAAATATTTAAGTTAGCTAAATTAAAAAGATTAACTAAAGATAGAGCATTACCTGTTTGGATTGAAACATCACCTTTATTTTCATAAGCCTGATTTTCGCCAGTCAAAGCCGAAATACGAAGATTATTACTCAAAGTAGCTTCATTTTTATTTTCCTCTTGGACGTCTTCTCTTTCTTGAGTATCTTCATCAAACCCAACTTGGTAGGTTTGACTTCCTTCAATAGGTTGTTCAACTGCCTCTGGAGATGACCAACCAAAAATTTTGCCTGTCCAATTACCTAAATTATTAATGAGTAAGAAAAAACTATTATTTCGCCAAATACTCAGGTTTACCAAAGAAAAAGTATTAGCCTGGGTAGTAGCGTTGCCAGTGATGATAATATTATTCCCAACATTATTGTTTTCTTCATTAGCTCCAGTTTCTGCCAAGGTTTCAATTTGATTAGAAATCTCTACCTGGTTTTGGTTAGTAAAAATTACTCCTCGGGGATCAAATCCTTCTGGTCGGGGAAGAATTAAGTCTCCTGCAGTTGAATCTAAAATATTAATAATCCCAAAGAAAACTTTTGAATCCAAAATGTTAGTATTAACAATATTCGTCACATTCGCCAAAGCAGTAGCGTTACCGGTTTTAATATAGGTATCGTCATTTTGGCTCGCCTGATTTTTACCCGTCTCCGCCAAAACTTCAACATTGTTTTCCAAATTAACTTGATTTTGAACCGTAACTATTAACTCGGAAAGGCTTGTTTCTTCAACCAAACTTGATGAGTCAGTCGCCTGCCTTTGCTGAATTTGCTGCCAAAGCTCATTTAAGTCAATCTCCTCCCTTTCTTCATCAGAAAGATTAATTAAAAAGAATTCAAAGTTTGAATCAGTAATATTGGTATTTAGAAAATTTAAAAGATTGGCTGAAGCTAGAGCATCGCCGGTTTCAATCTGTGTCTCACCTAAACTTTCGCTGACTAAATTTTGGCCAGTTTGGACCGTAATGCTGGTATTATTGATAACTGTTCCTTCATTATTATTTTCAACAGTTAAAGTTTTTTCCTCTCCGACAGTTTGTCCTAAATCAATCTGGCCAGAAACCGAGGCAATCAACTCACCTGTCGACTCGGCAGGTAATTCAAGAACAATTATCTCAGTATTAATTTCGTCTTCAATTACTCCCGAAACGGTGCCCTCACCAGTATTAATAAACACATCACCTAAAGAATCAACGATTTGATTATTACCAGCTATTGCCGAAGAAGTAGCAATATCGGAAATATCAACTTGGTTATTACCCTCAACAGAGATATCTTCCAAACAAACCGTCTGATCCTCTAATAAGGTATTGTCCTTGGATGAAATGGAGATCTCTTCCTTAACCACATCTTGATTGCTATTGACCGTTATGTCTACTACTGCTTGGGAAACAGTATTATCAGTGATAATTGTTGATGACAAATCGATCAAACCATCTTCGGCCCAAGCGGAAGAAACTAAAACCGAACTAGACCATAAAAATATAAGCAAGGTAACAGCCAGAAGCCTCCCTAATGAAAACATCGTTTTCCCTCCCATATAGCCTTTACCAACCTACAAATTTATTAGTACAACCAACTGGAGTTAACCACCATCCAGGTCTTGGCTTTAGCCTTAGCATTACCTGTGGTTACAATATTGTTACCACTAATCCTAATGTTATCCATCATTGCCTTCTTTGCAGTCACATCATTAAATTGACCATTTACGCCTGTGTCTGCATAAACATTGACGCCATTCTTCTTTACCACGGCAAAATTATTCTCTTCATAATCCCAATTGTCATTTGCTCTAATATATAATTTGGCCTTAGCCTTAGCATCACCGGTGATTATGGTATTGTTAAAGCTAATCTTAATGCCATTTAACATCGCCTTCTTTACGCTAACGCTGTTGCCTTGGATATTTTCACCAGTATTAGCAATAACCGAAACATCGTTGTTCTTAATAACGGCAATATTCCTATAAGCAAATACTGGCCCAATTAAGGTTAAAAACATCACACTTGCACTAACTAAAATAATAACTTTTTTCATCATTTTTTTTCTTTTCTCCTCCTTTCTTATCATCATTCCTACTATTACCTAGATTTCTCTATATATCTCCAATTTTTTTATAAAGTTTTAAGGTGTTGCAGAGACCTAGCAAGCCGGATTTACTTACAAATAAGGGTCTCTGCATCACCAAAAAACCATCAAAATTTTGACACAAAAAAACCGGACTTATCCGGCTTAGTTAAATTTAAAGGGAATCAAAGGAAAGTGTCAAGCCCTAAATTAAGAATTATGACCATTAGGATGAGACTTATGCCACTTCCAGGCTGACTCAATAATCGTTTTTAAATCAGAATATTTTGGTTGCCAATTTAATTCTTTTTTAATTTTATCTGCTTTAGCAACTAATTGATTTGGGTCTCCTTCCCTACGTTCTCCAAAAGGACTATCAAAATCAACTTTACTTACTTCCTTGACCATTTTTACAACTTCTAAAACAGAAAGGCCTTTTCCTGTTCCAACATTATAAGCATTAAAACCTTTTTTACCTTGATCAAAAGATTTCAAGGCAGCAATATGAGCTTCAGCTAAATCTAAAACATGAATATAATCTCTAATACAAGTTCCGTCAGGTGTTTTATAATCATTACCGAAAATCTTAAATTCTTTTCTTTTGCCTAAAGCTGTCTGAATTGCTAAGGGAATTAAATGACTTTCTGGATCATGGTCCTCACCTTTTGACCCATCTAAAAGAGCCCCACAGGCATTAAAATAACGTAAAGCTGCAGATTGTAAACCATTAGAAATTCCATACCATTTTAATGCTTTTTCAACCATTAATTTTGATTCTCCATAGGGGTTAATTGGGTTTTTAGGATCATCCTCATCAATAGGAACTTTTTCTGGTTCTCCATAAACAGCAGCTGTTGAAGATAAAACGAATTTCATTACCTTATTTTCCATCATCGACTTTAAAATATTTAAACTGCCATAAGTATTGTTTAAAAAATATTTTTGGGGATTCTCCATTGATTCACCAACTAAACTCCAAGCAGCAAAATGAATAACAGCTTCTGGTCTTTCTTCTTTAAAGATCTTATCTAAAAGCTCTGTATCTGTTTTTGAATCACCTTCATAAAGTTTCACCCCAGATACAGATTCTCTATGCCCAGTAACTAAATTATCAAAAACAATAGGAGTAAAGCCTTGTTTTTTTAAGACTTCAACTGTAATACTACCTATATAACCAGCGCCACCACTAACTAGAACTTTCATACTTCGGTGTTAATAATTGTCGCTTATTATTAATTGGGATGTCAAGAGCCCAACTTAAAGTATTAGCGACTGAGATACCTACTCTTAGCCCCGTAAAAGAACCCGGACCCAAATTAATTTTAATCTCTGAAATATCTTCAATGCTTTTTTTGTTTTTCTTTAAAATCTTATCAATCAAAAATAATAATTTTTGAGATTTATGATCTCTAGTCTCAAATTTATAGATTTTATTACCTAAACCGACTTTAGTTTCTAAACTGTCAGAGGTATCAATATAAAGTATCATTTTTCTTTTATTGTAATCTTTCTTTCTTGATCACTTAAATAATCAAAATAAATATCTGTTCTTTTTTTAGGCAAAAGGCCTTCAATTTTATCAGCCCACTCAATAACAACAATTGCCTTCGGATCATCAAAGATTTCTTTTAATCCCAAACCTAAAGCATCTTTACTATTTTCTATACGATATAAATCAAGATGATAAAAAATACTACCATCTAAAATTGGATATTCTTTCAAAAAAACAAAAGTGGGCGAAATAACTCTCCTTTTAACTCCTAACCCTTTAGCTAAACCTTGTAAAAAGGTTGTCTTACCTGCTCCTAAATCCCCATAAAGGGCTAAAATCTTCTTTGGTTTTAACTTAAACCCAATTCCTTGACCAAGCTTTTGAGTTTCTTGGGAGTTTTTGGTAATAATTTCCATACAGCAAAAAGACCAAATAAAACACCTAAAATATCAACTAAGAGATCTTTAAATTGAAAAGCCCTAGTAGGAACAAAAAGTTGATGCAACTCATCAGAAAATCCGTATAAGGCACCTAGCCAAAAAGGTAACCATAAATCTTTTTGATCTTTTTTAAAGTTTATTGCTCTGAAAAAAAGTACATATAAAATAGCGTAGAACAATCCATGAGCAAAACTTCTAATAAATTCATCCCAAACAGGGTTGGGAGATGTCCTCAAATTAGGAATTGAAGAAAGATAGAAAATCAATCCACACCATAATAAGACTGGAAACCAAAGATTGATGATTAATCTTAACTTTTTCATTAATGCTTTAAATTATACCACAGCCAAAGACCTCCTGATAACAAAAAGACCATTCCTATTAACAAAATCACCTTTGGCAAAAAGCTTAAAGAAACATCCTCCTCTAGCTTTTTTTCCAAATCAGCACTCGGTGTCGTTTCCAACGCATAAAAATTACCTGATTCTGAAGATTGGTTACCTAAAATTTCTCCTGAAAAGGTAGCTAAAACAGCAACTGCTTTAAGTGTAGGTATTGGCAAAGTAGGCGTAGAAGTGGGTATCGGTGTAGATGTAGATGTCGGTAAAACTGAATCAGATAGATTCATTACAGGATTAGCCTCTTTATAATATCCAGCATTTACCATTATCTCCTCATTCCAATTGTCAAAACCGCTTTTTTCCAACCTTATTATATGTTCTCCATAACCACAATCAACATCAGTATCACATTGACAACCATCACAAAAAGTTAAAACTTCAGGTGCATAATGATGAATATAAATCCCATCAAGATAAACTTTCACACTGCTTAAAACTTCTCCATCTTCACTCTTAACCTCGTTAATTTTATAAGTAGCCACGGACTTTGGTGTAGGCGTGGGAAGTTTGGAAGTTGGAGTTGATATAGGCTGAGTCGGACTTAAACTAACTAGGTAGGACAAAAAAATCGTATTTTCATATCTCCAACTTGGGCCATTTCCTACCGCAGTATAATAACCAATCTTAAAATTATAGTTTCCTTCACCTTTAAAATAAGGGCTGTTTATATCGGGTCTTATTTTCAAAATTCCTTCCCATCGTCCATTTTCATCTGTGGTAATTTTGTAAAAATTTTTACCTTCTTTATCATTGTAGCCGTTAGTATACCCAAAGTAGTCTGAGGGGCTATCTGGATAAGAAAAGGCTGCTCTTAAATAATATTCGGAACTCTTACCCAGTTTAACAATTAACTCAAAACTAATATCTTGAGAATCGTTGGTGTTTATTGACTGAGGTAAACCATCTACAGAAATGGTATAGACTGCAAAAACATTTTTCGGTAAAAACAAAAAAATCGCTAAAGAGATTAAAAATACTAAAAATAATCTTATTAAAGTCTGCCAAAGTTGTTTTACCTCAATAACGCGTATCATAAAAAAACCGGAGTAAATCCGGCTTTTTTCATAAAAATATCTATATCTACTTATAACATATTATTGTAAATGTAGATAAAGAGTCATTTTCCCATCAGGGTGGAAAACACGACCGTTATTACCCATCGACCCTTGTCCTCTATAAAAGTAAGCCTCTCCTTCTTCAACCGTACGAACTAAAACATTGGCACTATCAACTATATCAACTCCATGATGAAAATTATATCCTTTATACATCCAAGAATAAGGTGTATGCCCAAAGCATTGAGTAATTCTAGGATTACTCAATGGCCAATCTTTAGAACCAGAACCAACAGATCTCATTTGACTCGAAGAAATATCATCACAAGAATATGAGTCAAATAAAACTGTTTTATTTAGTTGAACAAATGGATTTTCTCTGTTATGATC
>CAZJJY010000026.1:0-7213 GCA_964546445.1 uncultured Gammaproteobacteria bacterium | reverse complement strand
TTTTAAACTGGATATTGAACCTTTTGTCTCATTTAAAAGATCAGTAAGTAAATTAACACATTCAGTTGCTTCGCTTTCATTCAAACCACCAAAAATTTCTGCCCCCACTTCACACTTTTCATAAGTCACTTCAGCAAAAGATGGTTTAGGAAAAAATAAAAAAAGAAAAAAAATAACAGTAGTAATTAAAGCTTTAAGAAAAAATTTCATCTTATTTAAGATAACGTCTAACAGCAATAAAGCTTCCCAAGGAGCCGATGATAAGTCCAGCCAACATTTCTATTCCTAAAACAATCAGCATAAAATAGTAAGGAACTGGTAAAACAGGAATACCTACCAAAAACTTAATAATGAAAGGAGTTGCATATAAAAGCAAAATGTAAGATAGACCCCAGGCAACTACGGCCCCTGAAACTCCATAAATGATTCCTTCCAAAACAAAAGGAGCTCTAATATAGGCATTTGAAGCCCCAATTAGCTGTAATATCTCAATTTCTGACTTTCTGATAGTAATTTTCATCCCGATAATAACTAGGATAATCAAAAAGGAAACTAGACTTAAAACACTAATTAAACCTATGCCAATCTTTCTAATACTTCCTGTCCAACGATACAAAGCTTCAACAACATCCTCTTGAAAGACAACTTCTTCAACAATACTATCATTTTTCATAATCCCTGCTACCTGATCAATATCAGTAATATTTTTGATAGAAACTTCTAGAGAGGCTGGCAGAATATTAGCTGTCACCATTTCTAAAAGCAAAGGTTCATCTTTGTTTTGTTCACGATAAATCGCTAAGGCTTCTTCTTTAGAAATAAACTTTGTTTCTTCTACTTTTTCTGTTTGGACTAGCTTAGCCTTTAACATATCTATTTGCTGGGTACTTATTTCATCTTTGAAAAAAGCTGTTACCTGAGGCCTACTTTCAAAATAGCGTAAAACAATTTGAGACCCTCCAGCCGCTAAAGTAAAAATGGTCGCAATGAAGAAAGTCAAAAACATAATCAACACCGCCGCTAAAGACTGATACGGTGAACGTCTAGTATGCTTCCAGGCCGTTCTAAGATGCTGTTTCATGAGATATGATACTTTCCTTTCTTTTTATCAGAAATTAATTTTCCATTTTCTAGCTCAATTACTCTCTTACTCATTTCATTGACAATCTCAAAGTTATGAGTAGCCATAATTACTATTTTACCTGTTTCGTTAATCTTTTTGAAAATATCCATAATTTGACGAGCGATACCAATATCAAGATTGCCAGTTGGTTCATCGGCAATAATAATATCTGGATCAGTTACCACTGCCCGCGCTAAACAAGTACGTTGTAATTCTCCACCTGACAATTGGGATGGGAAAAAATCTTTCTTATCTTTTAAACCAACCAGATCTAAAATCGTCTCAACTCTTTCGTTTATATCCTCTTTTTTTTCATCTAAAATCCTCAAGGCTATAGCCACGTTTTCAAAAACAGTTCTATCAGTTAATAATTTAAAATCTTGGAAAACAAAGCCAATTTTTTTTCGATAATCGGGGATCTCTTTTTTTCTTAAATTTAGAAGATCAGTACTATCAACAGTAACTGTGCCTTCAGTCGGAAGATATTCTCTTAAAATTAATTTGACCAGGGTTGATTTTCCTGCTCCTGAACAACCAATAACAAAAACAAACTCACCCTTTTCTATCTCAAAACTAACGTTATCAAGGGCAATTTCTTCGCCAAATTTCTTTGTAACATTTTTGAATTTAACCATTAATTAAATTCCCTCAGGGCAACTATCTAAAGTTTTAACACGACCAACATCCATTAGCCAGCCTACTTTTTGCGCAGAGAAGGTCTCACCCCAAATCTGAACACATTTGCCTACAAATTGATTTAAATCTAAAACAGAGCTAGTTAAATAAGCTGTTTGACTCTCTCCACCTGGACGAAGTAATTTATGGCTTCCTTCAACTATTTCCCCATTCTTGTTAATTTCTATTCTCCCTTCGGCTGTGTCACGGAAAACCTTTTCATCCTTAATGCCTACTTCTTTAGACCCTTCAATTAATTCTGCTCCGCCAATTAACTCTTTAGAAGATGTTGTCCCAGCACCCCCACCACTTCTTTTAGAGATAAGAAATCCAGTCAAAGTACCGACACCAATAATTAATAAAACAGCCACAACAGGAATTAGAACTTCTTTGACAATTGATTTCCCTTCTTTAGTTGGGAAATCTTGAACCAAATTCTGTTCTGGATTGTTTATTTGTTCTTCCATACTCACCTCCTTTATCTAAGTATTTTAGTTTAGCACACTTTTTAATTCCGCTTCAACAAATTCATCAAGGTTACCATCTAAAACTGCTTCTGGGTTCGAACTTTCATAACTTGTACGCAAATCTTTAACCATTTTATAAGGGTGTAAAACGTAAGAACGAATTTGAGTTCCCCAGGCAGCCATCTTTTTCCCTTCCCTTAACCCCTTTTCTTCCTTTCTTCTTTCTTTTTCCTTTAAAGCCCAAAGCTTTGCTCTTAGCAAATCTAAAGCTATTTTTCTATTTTGTTCTTGGTACCTTTGTGTCTGGCAAGTAACGACAATATTTGTTGGTTTATGAATCAAACGGACAGCCGAAGAAACTTTTTGTACATTTTGGCCACCTTTTGAAGAAGCCCTGTAAAACTGCCAATCTAAATCATCATTATTAATCTCTATCTCTGGCGATTCATCAATTTGAGGTAAAACTTCGACTAAAGCAAAAGATGTCTGTCTTAAATTATCAGAATTGAAAGGGGACTGTCTTACTAATCTATGAGTCCCCGCTTCTAATTTTAGATAACCATAAGCATAAGGAGAATCTACAGATAAAGTAACACTTTTAATTCCAGCCTCATCACCCATCGTTTCTTCTAAAATCCTATATTTCCAATCCCTTTTTTCAAAATATTTAATATACATTCTTTTAAGCATGTCAGCCCAATCCATCGCCTCTGTTCCTCCTTGCCCAGCATGAACTAAAAAAATAGCTGGTGATTCATCATATTCTCCTGACAAAAAGGTTTTTAACTCTAATTGATTTAATTTCTTTTCTAATTTTTTTTCTTCGCCTGAACTTAATAATGTGTCTAACTCATTAAGTTCATTTAAATCTTTTTGTAAATCACCCAGCTTTTTCATTTTTTCTGTTGCCTTTAAGTGATCTTTCCAAAAATCAGGGGAAGATGATTCCTTTCCTAATTTTTCTATTTCCTTTTCTATTTCTTGCGGATTAAGTTTCTTCTTTATAAAATCTATTCTTTTTTTATAATCTTCCATTATTCTTCCTCCTTAACCTCTACATCTAAAACATTTTGAC
The DNA here is from genome assembly GCA_964546445.1 of uncultured Gammaproteobacteria bacterium. GTDB lineage: Bacteria > Patescibacteriota > Microgenomatia > PFEM01 > JAPLYW01 > CAZJJY01. The sequence goes on along the minus strand of CAZJJY010000026.1, from coordinate 3,873 downwards.
AAAATTCCTTAAAAATTTGTTTTTTAATTTTTTCTGCTTGTTCCTGAGGTAATTCTTTGATAATCTCGATTACTTCCTGGCTTTGAATCTCGATTCTTTCAACTTCTTTTTCTCCTTCAACAGGAACTTTAGTTTCGACCCTAATAAGACGTTCTTTTAGGCCTTCGTTCCCCGGAATTGACTCTACTGCTTTACCTAGAATATCTTGCCCAAAATTGCTTATTTTTTCTCCTACCTCTTTAGTTGGTAATGAAACCGACTTACCTTCTGCTTTTCTTTTCGCCTGCCAATCAGCAAAAACCTTAGTCCCAAAAACAAGGAAAATAATAATACCGATAGCCACTAATATTCTTTTTAATCTTGTTTCTCCCATATTTACTTTCTTTATTCTCTATTATATAATTTCTACATCACGAGGGAAAGGAGAGTCTCTTTTGAATCTTTTCAGCTTCTAATTCTCTTAGAGCATCATTGGCAATCCACCTAGCCGTTTTATTATCCTTGTAAGTTTTTAAAATATCTTTGGCTACTTTAACCGCTTCTTTGTTTAGTTTTTTATTTCTCTTCCCGATTTGCCTTAAAGCCCAATTAACAGCTTTCCTAACATAGTTTCTTTCATCAGTTGAAGCTTTCTTAATAATTTTAAAATATTTCTCAAAATCTTTATCTTTTAACTCTTTATCATGAACAGATAAACAAGCAATTAAAGCAAAGGCTGTTCTTTTAACAAACTCTTCTTTTTTATTAGCATAACTTCTAATTTTTTTATCAACAAAACTTACTTTATCAAATAAATTTGAGCAACATTGATCACAAACATCCCAAGAATCAAAACCAGAAGCCCATTTATCCATTTGCTTCTCAGTAACTTTTTCTGATTCCCCAACTATACTAGCCAAGATTCTCGCTTCATGAATACCACTTTTCCATAATTCTTGGGCAATTTTATGATCTTTGCCAATCTCTTTTCCTATCTTCCTTATTTCAACAACAGAAATACCTAAAGCATTTTTAGGATTAATACCAAAACGAACCATCCCCTCAATATTTTTAGGGTTGGCTAAAGATCTTAACTTTTTGATAATTTCCTTTGAAGTCTTCACCTTAAAACTTTAGTCCAGTGGGCAATAACTTTTTTTATTCTCTCTTCTAAAAAAGCTCATTATCAATCCTGAGGCCACCAATACAACCTTCATCACAATTCAAAACATCCAAAACTTTTAATTTATTTTTTCCATTTAAATAATTAAACTATCTATTTAGATAATAAATACTAAAATTTAAAATTCCCGCAAAAGTCACCCAGGTGATATAAGGAATCATTAGCCAACCAGATTTTTTTGAGATCTTAAAGAATTTTAAAATTGTTATTAAAATAAGAATCCAAAGAATGATAATTTCTATTAAAGCCCAAAAAGGACTTCTTAACCCAAAGAATAGTATTGACCAAAGAGAATTTAAGGTTAATTGAATAAAGAAAAATAAAAAGGCTACTTCATTTTTTTCTTCTTTTAAACCTTTTTTCCAAATTAGAAACAAAGCTATACCCATTAAGATATAGAGAGTGATCCAAGCCGGAGCAAATAACCAACTAGGTGGAGTAAAAAATGGTTTCTCTAAATTCTGATACCAACTAGGAATAGCTGGTGAAGTAAAAAACGCCCCTATCAAACCAAATCCTTGACAGATTAATAAAGAAAAAACTAGTCTAGAAAAATTGTTTATCTTAACCATATTTAGGATAACAACATTTTTTATATTTCTTTTTACTTCCACATGGACAAGGATCATTCCGCCCCGGTCTTTCCTGACTCCCTTTCCTTACTTGAGCAACGTTAGGTTTTGCCTTTTGTTGTTTCAATCCCATTTTATCCTCAGTATCTATATTAGTCTGAATATCCTGAGGCATAACTACCGGTCTTTGAGCCACTTGAACCCTAAAAATTCTTCTAATTACTTCATATTCAATCATCCCTACTAGTTTCTCAAAAGATGTAAAGGCTTCTTTTTTATATTCAACCAAAGGATCTTGTTGTCCATAACCCCGTAAACCAACTGCCTGTCTTAAATTTTCCATAGCATCTAAATGGTTAACCCAAAGCCTGTCAATTGCCTGCAACCAAACAAACTTTTCCATTTCTCTAGCAATTTTTTCTCCCACCTGTTTTTCTCTGGTATTATAAGCACCAATTAAAATCTTACTTAAAAATTCTTCTAATTTATTACTATCTTTGATGGAAACAATTTTCTTTTTAAATTCTCCTTGAGAATTATTATCTAAAGGTAATATCTCAAAGAAGTTCGAAGAAACATTTTCGACATTAACCTTATCATTCTCTTCTTCAAAAGCATGAAGACTAACTAAATTTGCAACTGCTTCTTTGATTTTATCTTGAGTTTCTATTTTAAGAGTTTCTTTTTCTTTATCTTCAAGCTTCAAAATATTTTGTCTTCTTCTATAAATTATTTCTCTTTGCTTATTCATGACATTATCATATTCAACAACTCTCTTCCGCATATCAAAGTTAAAACCTTCTACTTTAACCTGTGATTGCCTAATCGCCTTGGTCACCAAAGCATGTTCAATTGGCTGATCTTCTGGGATACGAAGCATTTCCATTAATTTAGAAACCTGTTCACCACCGAAAAGCCTCATAATGTCATCTTGTAAAGAAACAAAGAATCTCGATGAACCAGCATCTCCTTGTCGACCAGCTCTTCCTCTTAACTGATTATCAATTCTTCGAGATTCATGATGCTCCGTTCCAATAACATGTAATCCTCCAGTCTTAATTACTTCATCATGTTCCTTTTGCCAATCTTTTTTGTCTCTTCCTTCCTTTGATCCACCTAAAATAATATCAACACCTCGACCAGCCATATTGGTGGCCACCGTAATTGCTTTTTTCCTTCCAGCATCAGCGATAATCTTGGCTTCCTGTTCATGCTGCTTAGCATTTAAAACATTATGAGGAACTCCTTTTTTCTTTAAAAACTTAGCAATTATCTCATTTTTTTCAATAGAAGTTGTTCCAATCAAAACTGGTTGTCCTCTTTGATAATATTCTTCCACTTCTCGAACAATAGCTGCATATTTTGCTCGAGGAGTTTTGTAAACAATATCAGGATGATCATTTCTATCCATTGGTAAATTAGTCGGGATAACAATGGTATCTAAACCATAAATCTTTCTAAATTCTTCTGCCTCTGTTGCAGCCGTTCCAGTCATACCAGCTAATTTTTCATACATCCTAAAATAGTTCTGAAAAGAAACAGTCGCTAGGGTAATCGATTCTTGTTGAATGGTAGTATTTTCTTTGGCCTCAATAGATTGATGTAATCCATCTGACCATCTTCTCCCTGGCATAAGACGACCGGTAAATTCATCAACAATAACAACCTGATTCTCTTTAACAACATAATCACGATCTCTTAAATATAATGTTTTTGCTTTTAAGGCGTTTTCAATATGATGTAGAGTATCAAAATCTTTTTCATATAAATTATCAACTCCTAACCATTTTTCTACTTTTTTAATTCCGTGTTCTGTTAAATTAGCTGTTTTTAGTTTTTCATCAATAGTATAATCAGTATCCCCAGATAAACCTTTAATTAAATTAGCAAAATCATAATACTTTTCTGTTGGTTCTGTGTCAGGAGCAGAAATAATAAGAGGGGTTCTTGCTTCGTCAATTAAAATAGAATCAACTTCATCAACAATGGCAAAATAATGAGAACGCTGAGTTTGATTTTCTGCTTTTTGAGCCATATTATCACGCAAATAATCAAAACCAAATTCGTTATTGGTTCCGTAAGTAACATCGGCTTCATAAGCATCTTTTCTTTCCACTAGACGTAAATGACGAAGCCTCT
>CAZJJY010000025.1:0-7827 GCA_964546445.1 uncultured Gammaproteobacteria bacterium | reverse complement strand
ATGATGAGTTTTCATTCCTTTTTAGCTAGAGGGAAACTTTTTAATTTATGAAAAAGACAATCATTAGCCTTTTCTTTATTTATTTAGTTTTATTTCCTTTTGGACAGCTGGCAAGATTACCTTTGCCTTTTTTAGACCTTCCTGAAGTAAATATTTATTTAACTGATATTGTTTTATCTTTTCTTCTACTGTTTTGGTTAGTTTGGCGTTTCTTTATTAATAAAAAGAAATACAAACCACCATTTTTAACAAAACCAATTTTATTATTTTCTGGATTGGCCTTAATTTCTTTACTTGTTAATAGTTTTCGTTTTTCTGGTTCAGAAGTTTTAGTTAGTTCTTTGTATCTTATTCGTTGGATAGTTTATGCTGGTCTTTATTTTATTCTGGTTGATTTAAAGAGTGAATTTAAAAAAGCCTTACCTTATTATTTACTGATAGTTGGGGTTTTTGTGGCTTTATTTGGATTAATTCAATATTTGATATATCCTAATTTAAAATTCTTAGAATCACTTGGATGGGACCCTCATTTCTATAGAGTTACGAGTACTTTTCTTGATCCGGGTTTTGCAGGATTAATTTTAGCTTTAACATTAATCCTACTGACTATTTTGTCCTGGAAAAAGCAGAATAAGCTGTGGTGGGTATTATGGCCATTTTTGTTTGTGATGCTCCTCTTAACCTATTCTAGGGCCTCCTGGTTGGCTTTTTTGGTAGGGGTAGGAACATTCTTTATATATAAGAAAGCTTTTAAGTTCTTGTTTCTTATAATAGTCTTTTTAGGTTTAAGTTGGTTTTACATTCCTCGACCTGAAGGTGAAGGGGGAAAATTAGAAAGAACTTATTCTGTTAATGCCAGATTAGAGAATTATAAACAGGGATTTTTTGTTTTTGAAAAGAATCGTTTATTAGGAGTAGGTTTTAACACTTACCGTTACATTAAGAGGGATTATGGGTTGATAAAGGAAGAAGAAAGTTGGCAGACAAATCATGCTTCAGCGGGAGTTGACTCAAGTTTTCTTTTTGTTTTAGCGACAACGGGTATCTTAGGGTTTCTATCTTATTTCTGGATCTATTTTAAATCTTTGAAGTTAAAAAATATCCTTATCACAGTTAGCCTCTTGACTGTTGTTACCCATTCCTTTTTTCTTAACTCTTTGTTTTATCCGTGGATTATGGCCTGGTTGTGGATTTTATTAGCTACGGAGAGTAGTTAACTTTAATAATTTTTTCTGTTTGATTACCTGCACTATCTTCAGTAATAATTTTAATTTCATTTTCACCTTTATCTAACGATATTTGGTAATTGAAATTTCCTTCACTATCAACAACAACAAAATGATCATTAATTAAAACATTGGCTCCTTCTTCTGTTTGACCAATTAGTTCTATTTTATTATCATCATCAGAAAAAGTCTCTCCATCTTGTGGTTGGCTAATTTCTAATTCTGGAGCTTCATTATCGTATAAGACACTAACTTTTTTAGAGTTACTACTTTCATTTCCAGCCTTATCAATAGCAATGGCATAAATTCTGTTTTGTCCATCTTCAAGTTCTAGATTATTAAAGACAAATGTTCCATCATTATCAACAAGTACTTCTTCTTTTTTGTTGTTAAAAAACAATTTTAAGGTTGATTCGCTTTCGGCAAAACCTGAAAGAGAAATTATAGCACTGCTAGTTGCCTCAAATGTTGTTTCAAAGATTGGAGGGGAAGGAGGAACATTATCTGATTGTTCTGGTGGAGTAGAAGAACTATTAATTTTACCAACAAAAATGGCCAGTTTTATCAAAGCTGGAACGCCCAAAAAGAAAATAGCTATTCCTAAAAGAATAGTTAGAAAACCATATAAAAAGGATTTACGAAGGTTTCTTTTTTCTTCTTTTCTAGTTAATAAAGACATTTTTCTTGGCATCAGAGCCGACAGTCGGAATCGAACCGACGACCCATGCTTTACGAAAGCATTGCTCTACCACTGAGCTACATCGGCAATAAGAGCGGGATAGGGGAGTCGAACCCCTCTTTCCACCTTGGGAAGGTGACGTTGAACCGCTCAACTAATCCCGCGTCTATCTTGGTATTGCTAAAATATTACCAGAATAAATAAAATCAGGATTTGCCAAGTTGTTTTCACTAGCAATTTTCACCCATTGATATCCATCACCATAAGCTCTAACTGCGATATCCCAGAGATTATCATTTTCTTCAACAGCATAGCTGTTTCCAGTAATAGCTGGCCCAGTTACTTCTGCCTCGATTATTATTACTTCGGTTTTTGGAATATTTAATTCCTGACCAACTAATAAAACATTTGGATTAACCAAATTGTTTTCTTTAGCAATATCTATCCAATTATAACCTGAAGTATAAAATTTTTCAGCAATTGACCAAAGATGATCTCCTTCTTCAACAGTGTAAGTAGTTGGCAATCCAAGAGGAATAATTTTTCCTTCTTCTTCAACTAATTGAACTTCTTCTGTAGGGATATCAGTTGCCATTTCTTCTGTTTTGTCGATGCCTTTAAAATAATTAAAAATTAAAATTGCAACAACAATAACAACGACTGTCCCAAGGATGATACTAATGAGTGACTCGTTGAGCTTTATTTTTTTAAGAAAGTTTTTTAAATTTTCGTTATTCATTTAAGAGGAGTCTTTAATTAAGATACCTCCTTTCTAGGCAGAGTTTAAGCGGGGACGACGGGACTCGAACCCGCAACCTCCTGCGTGACAGGCAGGCGCTCTAACCAATTGAGCTACGACCCCACGGATCCTTAAGATCTAAGAAAGGATAGCAAATTATTGAGGCTAAGTCAACGCTTATGATATTATAAAAGTAATGAAAATGAATCGAAAAATGAACAATAGACAATTGACAAATCTTCTTAGGTCAATTGCCGCGGCTTACGAAGTTAAAGGAGAGAATAGATTTAGAATTAATGCTTATGAAAGAGCAGCCGCAACAGTAGAACATTTACCTAATGAAGTAAGAGACATTTGGAAAGATGGCGGTGACTTGACGGAAATCCCAGGTGTTGGTTCTTCGATTGCTTCACATTTAGATGAGCTCTTTCGTAAAGGAGAAGTGGCTTATTTTAAAAGAGCTCTTAGAGATCTTCCTAAGGCAATGTTTGAAATTTTAAGAATACCAGGTATAGGAGCAAAAACAGCCTACAAATTATGCTCAAAATTGGATATAAAGGACTCTGAAAAAGCCATTGAGCAGCTCAAAATGGCGGCTAAAAAGGGTGAAATAAGCAAGATTGAAGGATTTGCCAGTAAATCAGAAGAAGAGATTTTAGAAGGTATTAAAGAACTAAAAAACCGTAAAGAAAAAATGAATCTTTCTTTTGCTCAGGGTTTAGCCCAAAAAATGATAGATTATCTTAATGAAAATGATGAAAACAAGTATATCTTAAAAATCTATCCTTTGGGGAGCTTAAGAAGAATGAGTGCCACAATAGGTGATGTTGATATCGCCGTTGCCACCAAAAACCCCAAAGATGTAATTAAAAAGTTTGTTAGTTTCCCTGAAACTGAAAAAGTAGTTGTAGCTGGAAAAAATACGGCTAGAATTATTTACAGAGGCAGACAGATAGATTTAAAAACCATGGATCCTGAATCATTTGGATCATTGTTACAGCATTTTACAGGTTCAAAAGAGCACAATATCCATTTAAGAGAAATAGCTCAGAAAAAAAACTTAAGTCTTTCTGAATATGGGATTAAAAAGAAAATAAAAGGTAAATTACAGCTTAAAAAGTATAAAAGCGAAGAAGATTTTTATAAATCTTTAGGAATGGAATGGATTCCTCCAGAATTAAGAGAGGATAGAGGAGAAATTGAAGCTGCTCAAAAAGGTGAATTACCTAATTTGATTGAACAAAAAGATTTGAAGGGGGATTTACATATTCATTCTGATTTTCCTATTGAACCCAGCCATGATTTAGGGGTAGATTCAATCCAAAAGATCCTAAAAGAAGCGGCTAAACTAAAATATGAGTATATTGGTGTTTCTGAACATAACCCCAGTATGAGTAAACACAGTAAAAAAGACATTATTGACATATTAAAGAGAAAAAAGGAGTATATTGACGAAATAAATTACTCAAGAGGAAATAAATTACCCATTTATGTATTTAATGGTCTAGAGATAGATATAAAACCTGATGGAGAACTTGCTATCCCTGAGGAGGGTTTCAAATATTTGGATTTTGCGATTGTTTCTGTTCATTCCAGATTTAGGATGTCTTTAGATGAGGCGACTAAAAGGGTTTTGGAGGCTTTAAAACACCCTCAAGCTAAGATTCTTGGTCATCCGACAGGAAGAATTATAGGTTGGCGTGAAGGATATGATTTAGATTGGGATAAGATTTTTGATATTTGTAAAAAGAATGATAAATGGTTAGAAATTAATTCTTGGCCTAATAGATTAGATTTACAAGATGAGGTTGCTAAAGAAGCAGTGAAAAGTGGTGTGAAAATGATTATAAACACCGATTCTCATGCTGCTGACCAATTAGGTTTTATTAAATATGGAATAGCTACAGCTAGAAGAGGTTGGGCTTCTAAAAATGACATTATAAATACCATGAGTTATAATAAGATATCAAAAATTTTGAAAGGAGGTGAATAGTAACTAATGCCTATCCTAATAGTCGTCAGTATCATCGCTTTATTAATAATTCTTTATATCTGGTCTTCTTATAATCAATTTGTAACTATGAAGACGAGAATTAAAGCTTCGATACAAGAAATTGGCAATCAACTAAAGCGTCAGTCAAATTTGATCCCTAACTTAGTTTCTTCTGTTAAGGGTTATATGAAACATGAGAAAAAAGTTTTTGAAGATTTAACTGAAGCTCGAAAAGCAGTCACTAAAGCAGTTTCAGGTAATGATGTTCAGAAATTAATCGATACAGGAACTCGTTTACAGTCAGCTTTGGCTCCGATTAGAGCTGTTTTTGAGTCAACACCCGAACTTAAAGCAGTCGGACCAACAAGTAAATTAATGGATGAACTCCGAGATACAGCTGATAAAGTCATGTATGCAAGAAGGACATTAATTGATTTAACCGCTGATTTTAATATTAAGGTTGTGACTTTGCCATCGAAAATTGTCGCCATGATGTTCAAGTTTAAACAAGAGAAAGGTTTGAAAACGCCATCTGAAGGTGAACATATTGAAGTTGAAAAAGGCGAAACAAAAACGCCAAAAGTTGATCTTTAATGATAAATATTTATGAGCAAGTAGACCGGAATAAACGTCGGAGCATCGTTGTTATGGTGCTGTTTGTGATTTTTATCACTTTGTTTGTTTGGATTATTGCCAAACTTTTAGGTTATGGTCCAAGCGTCATTGGAATGGCTTTAATTTTTTCTGGGATAATAAGTTTTGGTAGTTATTGGTGGTCAGATAAAATTATTTTGGGTATTTCTGGAGCAAGACCAGCTCAAAGAAACAAAGATTTTAATTTCTTCACCGTATCTGAAAACTTAGCCATGGCTGCTCGTATCCCCAAACCAAAATTATATGTTATTGATAGCCCTGCTCTAAATGCTTTTGCGACTGGCAGAGATCCTAAACATGCAGTTATTTGTGTTACTAGTGGTCTACTAAAAAAACTTAATAGGACTGAATTAGAAGGAGTTGTTGCTCACGAACTTTCTCATGTTAAAAATTATGATACAAGATTAATGAGTATTGTTACTGTTCTGGTAGGTATGGTAGTTTTAATAGGAGATTTCTTTATTAGAAGATCTTTCTTTGGCGGTTCTCGGAATCGCCAGTCAGGAAATTTTGGAGTTGTTATGTTAGTCGTAGGGATAGTCGTTGCTTTATTATCTCCATTAATTGCTAAGTTAATTCAATTGGCAATTTCAAGAAGGAGAGAATTTCTAGCCGATGCCTCAGCAGTATTAATTACTAAATTTCCTCCAGGATTGATAAATGCTTTAGAAAAGATTTCTAAAGATAAACATAGCTTAAAGACAGCGACCAAAGCAACAGAAAATCTCTTTATTATGAATCCTTTTAAGGGCAAACAATCTAAGAGATGGTTAACTAGTTTATTTAATACTCATCCTCCAGTGGATGAAAGGATTAGTGCTTTGAAAGGAATGTCTTAAAATGAAAAATTCAAAAATAACCAAAGAAAATATTAAACATTTATCTAATTTGGCCAACCTTAAATTAACGGATAAGGATCTTGATAAATTTCCTAAACAACTTTCAGAGATTTTAGATTACTTTAAATCATTAGATCAGTTGGATACTAAAGAAATAGAACCGATAGCTCAAACTACCGGTTTAGAAAATTTGACTAGAGGAGACAAACCAGAGAAGTCTTTAGATTCTGATCAGGTTTTATCTAATGCAAAAAATAAACATAAGAGTTTCTTTGTTACCAAAGCAGTTTTAGAAAAATGAATATTAATGAATTAACGATTATTAAAGCCAGAGAAGGTTTAGAAAAAAAAGAATTCTCTTCAATGGAGTTAACTAAGGCTTTCTTAAAAGAGATTAAAGAAAAGGACTCTAAGCTTAATGCCTTTATAACTGTTTGTGAGAAAGAAGCTCTTTTAGAAGCCCAAAAAGGGGATAAATTAATTAAGGAAGGAGTTAAAAAACCTTTATTAGGAATTCCAATCGTCTTTAAGGATAATTTTTTAACTAAAGGAATAAGAACTACCGCGGCTTCTAAAGTACTTGATGATTATATCCCAGTTTATAACGCAACAGTAGTCAAGAGACTAAAAGAAGCCGGGGCAATTATTTTAGGCAAAGCTAATATGGATGCTTGGGCTCATGGTTCTTCAGGAGAAACTTCTGATTTTGGAGTAACTAAAAATCCTTATGATAATAGTAGGGTTCCTGGTGGATCTAGTAGTGGTCCAGCCGTTGCGGTTAGTTCAGGAATGGCTCTAGCTGCTACAGGGACGGATACAGGTGGTTCTGTCAGGCTTCCTGGCTCTTTTTGTAATGTTGTTGGTTTAAAACCAACTTATGGGAGAGTTTCTCGTTATGGAATTATTGCCATGGCCTCTTCTTTAGATTCAATAGGACATTTGACAAAAACTGTGGCTGATTCAGCTTTGTTTTTAAGCATCACGGCTGGTCAAGATAGATTTGATGCGACGACATCCCCTAACCCCGTAGGGGATTATCAAAATAATTTACAAAAAGATATTAAAGGCTTAAAAATTGGAATTCCTAAGGAATATTTTCAAGAAGGTTTAGATAAAGATGTTAAAAATAAAGTTCAAGAAGCCATTAACGAATTTGAGAAAATGGGAGTAAAAATAGAAGAGGTTTCGTTGCCTCATACAAAGTATGCCTTAGCCGTTTATTATATTATCCAACCAGCAGAAGTATCTTCTAATTTAGCCAGATATGATGGTATTAGATATGGATCAGGAAGAGAGATGTTTGCTGATGAAGCTAAAAGAAGGATTATGTTAGGGACATTTACTCTTTCTTCTGGCTATTGGGAGGCCTACTATCTTAAAGCAATGAAAGTAAGAGCTTTGATTAAAAAAGATTTTGATAAGGTTTTTGAAAAGGTTGATGCCTTATTTACTCCAGTATCTCCAACACTACCATTTAAGATTGGAGAGAAAACAGCCGATCCTTTAAAAATGTACCTTTCTGATATTTATACAGTAACGGCTAATCTGGCTGGTATTCCTGGAATATCTGTTCCAGCTGGTTTTGTTAATAATCTTCCTTTGGGATTGCAAATTTTAGGTCCTCATTTTAGTGAAGATTTACTTTTTAGATTAGCTTATCATTATGAACAAAAAACAGAATTTTATAAAAAGAAAGC
>CAZJJY010000024.1:0-9136 GCA_964546445.1 uncultured Gammaproteobacteria bacterium | reverse complement strand
TCGGAGAAGAGTTTGATATTCCTACTTTTTTAAGACAAGGAAAATAATTAAATAAGATCAATAATGATTTTAAAAGAAAATACTCCTTCTGTTTTATTCCAGATAGTTGAAGTTCAAAAGAAAAAAGAGCGTTGTGAAAAATTTGCCAGTATTGTTTATAAATCCTACTATGAGCTTTTAAGGAAATTTGGTGTTAAAGAAGAAGGAAGTGACTCTAGAGGACCTGGTACTCCCAGTGATAAGACAATCTATTGGAGATTAAAAGAAACAAAATTTGATAAAAGAGATTATAAACTTAAAATATCTGTTAGAAATGATAAGTATCATTTTCCTCCTGATGAAAAAAAACAAAACGAACCAAAAGAAACCCCTATTTCTATAGATATAAGTTGTTTTAAAAAGAATGATAAGGTTTTACCAATTTTGGACAGAAAAGAGAAACCATTGTCTGTATTATCTCTTTGTTTAGAATCTGAGGGCAAATTTAATTTAGTTGGAGATAATAGATATAAAGATGATATCATTGCTTTAGAAGATTTCCTTAATCTTGCTCTTCCTATTGAAGAAAAACTTTCTAAAAAATAATTATCCTTTCAAAGATCTCCTTTTTTTTGTAAAATAGAAGTATGTTCAAATCAGTTTCTCCAAAAGTTGATTTTGTTGAATTAGAAAAAGATATTTTGAAGCGTTGGGAAAAGCTTGGAATTTTGGAAAAATATCTTTCTAAAAATAAAGAAGCTAAAAAAAGCTTTTCTTTTTTGGATGGTCCTATTACGGCCAATAATCCTATGGGAGTGCATCATGCTTGGGGAAGAACTTATAAGGATTTATGGCAACGTTTTTTCAATATGTCTGGATCAAGACAACGTTTTCAAAATGGTTTTGATAACCAGGGGTTATGGGTAGAGGTAGAAGTAGAAAAAGAATTAGGTTTTAAAAATAAAAAAGATATTGAGAAATACGGAATAGAGAAATTCGTCAATAAGTGTAAAGAAAGAACTCTTCATTTTGCTAAAGTTCAGACTGAACAGTCGCAAAGATTAGGTTATTTCATGGATTGGGAAAATAGTTATTATACGATGAGCGAAGAGAATAATTATATGATTTGGGGTTTTTTAAAAAAGGCTTGGGAAAAGAATAATAAAAAAGGTCTTTATAAAGGTAGAGATGCCGTTCCTTGGTGTCCTCGTTGTGGAACAGCTATTTCTCAGCATGAGATTCTAACTGAAGAATATAAGGAATTAACTCATGATTCAGTTTATTTAAGATTGCCTTTAAAAGATAAAAAAGATGAATACTTCTTAGTTTGGACAACTACTCCTTGGACAATCCCAGCCAATGTCTTATTAACTGTCAATCCAAAGTTAAAATATTCTTTGGTTTCCTTTGAAAATAAGAAATATTGGCTAGCTTCTTCTTTGGTTAAAAATATCTTTAAAGAAGGATTTAAGGTAGAAAAGGAAGTTCTAGGAAAAGAACTTGAAGGAATTTCTTATCAAGGTCCTTTTGATAATTTACCAATCGTTAAAAAAATAGCCAAAAATCCTCATTTTCATACGGTTGTTCTATCTAAAGACCTCGTTAACGAAGAAGAAGGAACAGGTATAGTCCATATTGCTCCTGGATGCGGTTCTGAAGATTTCCAGTTGGTAGTTAGAGAATATAAATGGTCAGATTTGGTTTTACTAGCCATTAATGATGGAGCCAATTATATTGAAGGTTATGGCAATTTAACCGGTAAGAATGCCAAGGATAATCCTGACCTGATCATAGATTATCTTAAGGAAAAGGAAGATTTCTTATTTAGTGTTTCCCCTTATACTCATCGCTACCCAACTTGTTGGCGTTGCAAGAAAGAACTTGTCTGGCGAGTTGTTGATGAGTGGTATATAGCTATGGATCCGTTTAGGGAAAAGATTAAGGCTGTGGCTAAAAAGGTTAATTGGATTCCTAAGTGGGGGTTGAAAATGGAACTAGATTGGTTGAAAAATATGGGCGATTGGTTGATTTCTAAGAAACGTTATTGGGGATTGGCTTTACCTATTTGGGAGTGTCAGAAGTGTGGTAATTTTGAAGTTATTGGCAGTAAGAAAGAACTAAAAGAGAAAGCTATTGAGGGTTGGAAAGAATTTGAGGGCCATACTCCTCATCGACCTTGGATTGATAAAATTAAAATGAAGTGTTCTAAATGTGGTAGTGTATCTTCAAGGATTAAAGATGTTGGTAGCCCTTGGCTAGATGCGGGGATTGTTCCCTTCTCAACCTTAAATTACGGAAAGGATAAAAAGTATTGGCAAGAATGGTTCCCAGCCGACTTTATTACAGAATGTTATTTTGGTCAATTCAGAAATTGGTTTTATTCATTATTGGCGATGTCAACGGTTTTAGAAGACAAACCACCATTTAAAAATCTTTTGGGTCATGCTTCGGTGAAGGATGAAAAGGGAGAAGAAATGCATAAGAGTAAAGGGAATGCGATTGCCTTTGATGAAGCGGCTGATAAGATTGGGGTTGATGTTATGCGTTGGATGTATTGTCGACAAAATCCAGAAATCAGTTTGAATTTTGGTTACAAAGCAGCTGATGACGTTCGCAGGCAATTCCATTTGCTTTTATGGAATGTTTATAATTTCTTTATTAATTATGCTAATTTAGATAAATGGCAACCTAAAAAAGATACAAAGACAAGTAAGAATGTTTTAGATAAGTGGATTTTGTCTAGAATAAATGGAGTTAATGGAGATGTGGTTGAAGACCTTAATAAATTTGATGTCTTTACGGCAACAAAAAGGATAGAAATGTTTTTAAGTGATTTATCTTTATGGTATGTACGTCGTTCCCGAAGTAGAGTTGGTTTTAAGGCGGTATCCGTAGATGATAAAAATGATTGTTATAATACTTTTTATCAAGTTTTGGTAGATTTAAGTAAAATTATCGCTCCTTTTATCCCTTTCTTATCAGAAGAAATATATACCAATTTAACTTCTCAAGACTCAGTTCATCTTTGTGATTGGCCGAAGGCAGACAATAGTCTTGTAAATAAAGATTTAGAAAAACAGATGAAGTTTGTGAGGGAGGTTTGTGAGATGGGACATTCTTTAAGACAAGAAAAGAATATCAAAGTACGCCAACCACTACAATCTTTGGTTGTTGAAGGTAGGGTAGAGAAATTATCAAAAGATCTAGTCCAATTAATTAAAGAGGAGCTAAATATTAAAGAAATTAAACTAATCGAAAAGAAAAAAGAGAAGAAAGCCATTTTGGATACAAAAATTACTCCTGAGTTAAGAGCTGAAGGAGAAGTAAGAGAACTAATAAGGCAAATTCAGCAACTTCGTAAAGAAACTGGTTGTTCTATTAATCAAAAAGTTAAGGTAGCCGGGCCTAATTGGCCAAAACAGAAAGACCTTTTAGATTATATTAAAAAAGAAACTTTATCAGAAGAATTGCTCCCATCTGATGAATTAAAGATTGTGAGTTAATAATGTTTAAACGTCTTTTTAATCTTGACTGGGTTATTGTCGGACTTGTTTTTATTCTTTTATTCCTGGGGCTATTCGTTCTTAAAAGTATTTTTCCTTCCTTATTTATTCAACAGCTTATTTGGGCTGTTTTGGGGATTTTTGTCTTTTTTATCTTTAGCAGTATTGACTATGAACGCTACGAAAGGTTATCTTGGGTTTTTTACTTTACCTCAATATTCTTTTTGCTTATTACTTTTCTATTCGGAGCCATTACTCGTGGGTCAGTAAGATGGCTTGAAGTTGGAGGAGTTGGTATTCAATCTTCTGAGTTGGTCAAGCCTTTTTTGATATTATTTTTGGCGACATTTTTATCAGATCAAAAAACTAATCTTAAAAAAATTATTTATTCTGGTCTTTTAACAGCCTTAATTGCCTTATTAATTTTCCTTCAGCCTGATCTAGGCAGTAGTTTAGTTGTTTTATTTATTTGGTTGGGAATGATTTTGGCCAAGTCTATTAAAGGAAAGTGGATTGTTTCAGGATTGGTTCTTTTTGGTTTGTTTTTCCCTTTATTTTGGCGTTTTTTAAAAGATTATCAAAAGGAACGTATTTTTACATTTTTAAATCCCTCTTCTGATCCTTTAGGTTCTGGTTTTAATTTAATCCAGTCTAAAATTGCTGTTGGTTCAGGACAACTTTTTGGACGGGGATTAGGGAGGGGGACTCAGTCTCATTTACAATTCTTACCAGAAAGGCATACTGATTTTATTTTTGCTTCTTTGGCGGAAGAGTTGGGTTTTATAGGTTCTTTAATTTTGATTTTGTTATTTTTCTTTTTACTTCTTAAAATCTTACTTTTAGCTGTTAATGGTAAAGATCGTTTTACTTCTTTAGTCTGTATTGGGGTGTTTAGCTTATTGTTTATACAGGTATTTGTTAATGTCGGAATGAATTTGGGATTATTACCTATAACGGGTCTTACTTTGCCTTTAATTTCCTACGGCGGTAGTTCTCTTCTCTCAACAATGATTGCCTTGGGTATTGTAAGTAGCATCGCTAAAGATAGGGATAGAAAAAAGATGGTTGAGATTAGGTAGAGAAAACATTATAATTAGATTCTATGAAAAAGTATGTCGTTATAAAAATCGCTGGTTCTCAATGTAAAGTCTCAGAAGGAGATGAAATTGAGGTTAATAAGATAGAGGGAGAGAAAGATTCTTCCTTAACTTTTGAAGAGGTTTTACTTTTAGTAGATGATAAAAAAATAAAAGTAGGACAACCTTTAATTAAGGGAGCAAAAGTGAAAGCCAAAATCGTTGATCAATTCAAGGGCAAAAAAATAAGAGTGGCTACTTATAAATCTAAATCTCGTTATCGTCGAGTCATAGGTTCAAGGCCCCTTCTTACAAAAATCAAGATAGAGAAGATCATTTCTGCTTGACAATTGTGAAAAGATTGATTACCATATATGAAAATTGAGTAATTTATTTTATGTCAAAAACAAAAGCTGCAGGTAGAACAAGACAAGAGAGTCCCCGCGTAGGGAAACGTTTGGGCGTTAAAATTTTTGGAGGAGCAAAGGTTAAATCAGGAAACATCATTATTCGTCAAAGAGGAACCAAATTCCATCCAGGTGAAGGAGTTGGTCTAGGTAGAGACCATACAATCTTTGCCTTGAAAGACGGAGTTGTTCAATTTAGTAAAAAACAAGGTAAAAGCTTAGTTGCGGTAGTTTAAAAAATGGCTGAACAAAAACAAGTTATCGAATTAGATATTAATATGCTTCAAGCAAATCCCTTACAACCAAGGGGTTTGCTTACCAAAGAATCTATGGCTGATCTAGCCAAATCAATTGAAAAACATGGGGTTTTAGAGCCCTTAGTTGTGGCTAAAACTCCAGCTGGTTATCAATTGATTGCCGGAGAAAGACGTTGGAGAGCCTCTAAATTAGCTGGTTTAAAAACAGTTCCTGTAATTATTAAAGAAACTACTCCTCAAGGAATGTTAGAGATGGCCATAGTTGAGAACGTTCAGAGAGAGGATTTAAATGCTATTGATCGAGCCCAATCATTTGTAAGATTAATGGAGGAGTTTAACCTAAGTAATAAAGATATTGCTGATAGGATTGGCAAGAGTCCCCCTTTTGTTTCTAACTCTTTACGTTTGCTTAGCTTACCCGATGCTTTAAAAGATGGTTTGCTTTCTAATTTGATTACTGAAGGACATGCTCGTGCTTTGGCTGGGATTGAAGACCCAAAATTAATGGTTGAAGCTTATAAAATGATTTTGCGTGAAACAGGTTCTGTTCGTCGAGCTGAGGAGATTGCTAGAAGGGTGAAGAAAAACGCAGGGCAACTCGCTAAGTCAGATTCTAGTGTTCCTCATATTATTTCTGATGAAACAGACAAGATAAAAGAGGACATACATCAATTCTTAGGTGGAGATAGTAAAACAAAGGTTAAGGTGACAAGATCAAGGATGGAATCAAGAATATTAATTGTTGTCAAAGGCAATTTAGAAGAAACAGAGAAAAAACTTCAGAAAATCCACGAAAATCTTAAATAAAAAAATCTAAGGAATTTTAGTTATAAGTCCCATATCATTTAAAGGCCAATACCTAAGCCAAGCTTTTCCAATAATATTGTCTTTAGGGACAAAACCCCAATCTCTTGAGTCAGAACTATGATTACGGTTATCTCCTAAAACGAAATAATTATCTTCGGGAACGATAATCTCTTCTCCTATTTTTAAGAAATTACCACCAAAAGTTATTTTTTCATTTAAATAAAGCTGTTTTAAGGGGTTATTATTTATTAGAATTTTTTCTTCTTCAAGTTTCACCATTTCTCCAGGTAGGGCAATGATCCTTTTAATATAATCATAATCTTCGTTTCTTGGAGCAGTAAAGATAACGACATCGTCTCTTTTAGGATCACTTAAATGGTAAGAAATTTTATCTGTTAGAAGATAATCTCCATCGTGGAAGTTTGGAAACATAGAGTTACCATCAACTTGATGTGGTTGGAATAGAAAGAGATAGACAATAACGAAAATTGCCAAAGCAATAACAATTGTTTCGATGATATCCAAAAAAATAGAACCAGCCTTCTTAAAAAAGCTCATGATAATATTATGCTTTAAGGAATATTGGCTTGCAAGTAGGAAATCTGTTAAAATTTGGGGATGAGGTCGCTTAGCTCAGTTGGTTAGAGCGTTGCATTCACATTGCAAAGGTCAGAGGTTCGAATCCTCTAGCGACCACCATTAAAGGTTCGATGTCAGATTAGCTTACTTGGAAGGTTGATTATTGGGATTATTTTTATTGGGTGGAGTTGTTGAATCCCTACTTTTTTTTTGGATCCTGTTAGGTGTTTGGAGAGTTGTTTCTTTCTCCGCCAAAATTAGATATTTATCACCTTTTTGATAAGCACTAACAGGAGGGGTTTCAATTAGAGATATCCATTTTTCTTTCATTTTTTTTAAAAGCAATTAGGTCTAAAAACTTTCTGTGATTAAATATTATCTCTTTAGGAAGGCATAAGCAAGTTAAGCTAAATGAGGACTTATTTTTTTCATTCATTTTCTTCCAATTGTTCTCCATGTTAATATATTACAATATCTAATATGAAAAAAACTTCCATCATCCTTTTAATCGCGATCATTGCCGTTTTTTTTCTTTTTGACCTTATTTATTATTTTGAATAGAATCGGCTTATCAGAGGTTACAGAGAACAGAGATTCTTCCTTAATAAAAGATAGTTCACTTAATGTCTGCCTTTGGCGGACAAAAACTTTTAATTATTTCCGATAATTATGTCTAGTTTGGGTCTTAGACCCTCAATCTATAGTGTTCATACTCTGATAAAATAAGTCCGAGCCTTGTTGTAAAGTTGCATTTATTTATTTAAAAAGAAAGAATCCTTCTCGGGAAAGAAGTTTGGCACTTAGGATGTTGATATGAGCTTCATAGGAAGAGGAATTTTTCGCTTTGTTTAATTTTGTTTGGGATAGGAGATACAAAGCGCCATAATCTGGATTTATAACACCTTTTTTAGAAAGTTTTTGGAGTTTATTTTCTATTTTATCGAAGATTTTTTGAGCCAATAATATTTCTCTTTTTAAACGACGTTGATTATAAACTCTTCCTTTATTGGTTTCAGAAATAACATAAACATCTTCTAAATTATCAATAATTTCCTGAGTTTTATTTTTGAAATAAAGTCCTCTATCTTTGCCTAATCTAGCTGTTCTTTGCCAAAAACTAATGGTAAGCCTGAATTTGTAAAGAGAAATAATGGCTTTTTCAAACTTATCTTTATTCAATAAAGATTCGGTACGGTTTAATTGGATAAGAATGAGCCTTTTCATAAAAGGATGAAGAGATTGTTGTTTAATCTCTTCTCTTAAATTTGAAATTTGATTTTGAGCTGTTTCGATATAAATTTCGCCTGTTTGATCAATGATTGGATTTTCCAAAGGGGCAGAAGGGTTAAAGGCAATTTTATAGCTAATTTCATCTCCTTCATTAATTGAACCAGAAGTAGTCGTCCAAAAATCTTTATCGTTAAGAATTTGACCGATATGTAGGTCATAAGGGCCATTAGCTGTTCCTGCCAGATTTATTTGATATTCGCCTGATAAAGGATCAGTAATTATTATTAGTTTGTCATCACCATCGCCGACTAAATTTCCATTAGGATCAGTAATTGCTATAGTGGCGGGAGAAGCAATTTGAAAAACCAAAGAAGAATTGTAATTAAGATCGGTAGAAATAGTAGAAATAGAGCTTGGGCTTAAGTTAAACGCCTCCATAATTTTTTGTTGAGAGGTAGATGAAGTTACTAATTCTTGATGGTTAATATTCTCTATATAGGTAACAGTTGCTCCATTTAAAGAAGCGCTTTCAGATAAAACTACTCTATCACCCTCGTCTAATTCTTCACCACTAGGTTTACCATCCGACCAAAAGCCAAGTAGACGATCAAGCCAGTTAGGGTCAGTAACATTTATCCATCTAGTAGTGCTATTAGAAAAAGTGCCAAGAAAATTATTAGTTACAGAAAGAAGATAACTTGGTGGAGAGTTATTAAGATTGATTAACCAATCATTTTTTTCTGACATCTGACTTAATTCTTTTTCATCTCCATTTTGTTTAAGATAATTAAAAGTTGGCAGAAGATCGTTGAAAACAGGGGTGACAATTCTTAAGGCTTCCATATTAGTTGAAAAGTTTGGCTTTCTTAAATGGAATAAAAGTCCAATACCGATTCTTTGCCAGGTGGGAAGAAATTTACTCAGATTACCACCTTCCCAAAGATAATAAACGGAGGGAACCCCTTTAAGTGGCGAACCTAAGGTGATTAATTGATCGACAGAGTTTTCTTGATTATTTTGAATATAATTTCTGGCGACTAATCCTCCCAAACTATGTCCCAGTAGATCAATTTTTTCTTCAGGTAAAGGATTGACAACATTTTCGATATATGTTTTGAAGTCTTCGGTGATAGAATTAACTGGTTTAGTCCAATTATAATTAAAGACAAAAAGATTTTTATTTTCACCTTCAGTTTCATAGCCAGCATTTTTGAGTGTTTCGATTAAACCATCGTAAATCTTAATTCCGGGCATCATATACCATTCAGATTGCGGTTTTTCTATATCCAGAATCATAT
>CAZJJY010000023.1:0-9614 GCA_964546445.1 uncultured Gammaproteobacteria bacterium | reverse complement strand
GTTCCTTTAGATACCTTTGAGATTACCCAGTATTACTCTGTCTTTCACCGTGGTATCGACTTAAACGAGGTTTTAGGTGCCCCTGTCTATCCTATGATGGCTGGTGAAGTTGAGGCTATCTTCTATGGTAGATTCTCTTATGGTAACCACGTTATGGTTGACCATGGTTCTGGGTTCAAATCCTTATATGCTCATTTGGCTAAAATTACCGTTAATGAGGGTGATGAAGTCGATAAAAACACTGTTTTAGGTACAGTTGGTTCTACTGGCTGGTCTACTGGTTCTCATCTTCACTTAGAAGTCTATGATAACGGTAGAACTTTCAACCCTCTTTCTATTCTTAAATAATTGACTTAAAAAGTAAGAGCTACTTAAGTAACTTTTTTTAATTCCTAAAAAAAATCCGCCTTTAAGCGGACTTAAATTACTTCTTTTTATATCAATTACATTCCCATCATTCCACCAGGCATTCCTCCTGGAGCACCACCGGCAGGTGGATTTTCTTTTTCAGGTATATCAGTCACTAAACCTTCTGTCGTTAAAATCATAGTAGCTACAGAAACGGCATTCTGTAAAGCTGTTCTAGTTACTTTAACCGGATCAATAATCCCTGATTTAATCATATCTTTGTATTCTCCAGTTAGAACATCAAAACCAAAACCCTTAGGTTGCTTTAAAACATTAGCAATAATAACTCCTCCATCTTCACCGGCATTTTCAGCCAAAAGTCTCATCGGCGAAGATAAGGCTTTTTTAATTATTTTAGCTCCAGTAAGTTCATCCCCATTTAATCCCTTAAGGTCAATTGCTTCAATAGCATTAATCAAAGTTAATCCTCCTCCAGGAACAATTCCTTCCTCAATGGCTGCTTTGGTAGCCGCAACTGCATCTTTAACTCTTTCTTGTTTTTCTTTCATTTCAGTTTCAGTAGCTGCCCCGACTTCAATAACGGCTACTCCTCCAGAAAGCTTGGCCAATCTTCCCTGTAACTTTTCTTGATCAAAATCAGAAGTACTTCTTTTGATTTCAGATTTAATCTGTTTAACTCGACCCTCAATTTCCTTCTTAATTCCCTTACCACCAACAATAACTGTGCTATCTTTACTGGCCGTAATTCTATCGGCTTGGCCTAAATCATCGACTTCAATATCTTCCATTTTTCGACCTAGATCCTGAGAGATAACGGTTCCGCCAGTCAAAATGGCAATATCTTGCAACATTTCTTTTCGACTGTCACCAAATCCAGGTGCTTCCACTGCCAAAACATTAAATGTTCCTTTTAATTTATTAACAACTAAAATGGCCAATGCTTCCGCATCAACTTCATCGGCAATAATAACTAAATTTTTAGAAACTTTAACTAATTTTTCTAAAAATGGTAAAAGTTCTTGAATAGAAGAGATTTTTTTATCAGTTAAAAGAATATAGGGATTTTCAATACTTGATTCCATACTTTCTGAATTAGTCACAAAGTAAGGAGAAATATAGCCTTTATCAAATTCCATTCCTTCTTTGTAATCAATCACCAACTCTAAACCTTTTCCTTCTTCAACAGTAACCACTCCATTAGAACCAACCTTTTTTAAGGCTTCGGCAATTTTACTTCCAATTTCCTCATTTTGAGCTGAAATAGTTGCTACTTGAATAATTCTTTCAAATTTATCTTTAATTTCTTGACTTTGTTCCTTAATTGAAGCTAGGGCTTGTTCAGAAGCTTTTCTAATTCCTTTGTTCAAAATCATTGGATTTGCTCCAGCCGTAAGATTTTTGATTCCTTCATCAACAATAGCTTGAGCTAAAATAGTTGCTGTTGTTGTCCCATCTCCAGTAACGTCATTTGTCTTTTCAGCCGCTTCTTTCATCAACTGAGCTCCCATATTCTCAAAAGGATCTTCAAGATCAATCTCTTTAGCCACGGAAACACCATCATGGACTACAGATGGAGCACCCCATTTTTTATCTAAAGCAATATTTCTCCCTTTAGGGCCTAAAGTTGTCCCCACAGCCTTAGCAATGGCATCGACACCATTTTTTAATTTTTCTCTTGCTTCTGATGAATATTTAAGTTGTTTTGGCATAAATTTAATTAATAATAGCTAAGATGTCTTCAAATTTAACAAAAATATATTCTTTGCCTGAAGTACCAAATTTTATTTCATCTCCACCCCATTTTTTATAAACAACAGTATTACCAACTTTAAACTCAGGAATTATTTCTTGTCCATCCTTATAAATAGGCTTACCAACAGCTATAACTTTTCCTTTTTGAGATTTTTCATCATGACTTTCAGGTAAAACAATACCGGCCGCAGTTTTTTTCTCCATTTCTACTGGTTCAATTAAAGCATAACCACTAAGTGGTTTTATCTTGGGCATAGAATCTGTTTTTATTTTTGACATGTTTCTTGGGTTAAAAAAGGCTATCACTTAAAGATAACCTTTGCTATTCTAACAATCAATGAATTTATTGTCAAGGACTTTCCTCTAGCCAATTAAAACTATTAATCAGATTTAAAAAACTTTCATTTTTAAATATCTCTTCTTTTTCTCCCTTAATAATAGGAGTACTAATAATAAGAATCAAATCATCTTGTCTAAAAACTACTCCTGCTTTACCTTGAGGTTCCAAGCCCGCTTTGGGAATAAAAAACTTAACCGCTTGTTTATTATTTATCATCTCTCTGTTCAAATAATTAATCCCACCCTCAAAATCTTTAAAGTAATCACGTAGAAAACTTTCTTCTGAAACAGTTATTGGCTGTCCATAAAGATCAATAGAATAATTTACTCCTTGAGGGTTAAGAGTTATCTGATAAAAATGTTCTTGAGAAGGAATAATTTCTTCTTCTAAGGGTAAAGACCAAGAAGAAGGATATTCCATTAAAAATCCATATTCTTGATTACTATACTTAGTTGTTAAAATTTCAACTGGCGTAGGTATAACTTCTTGAAGATGATTTTTGATTTCCTTGTTCTGAGACCTAAAGCCTCTCTGAATAGAAAAAATAATCAAGAAAACAACCAAGGCTGATATAAAGATGCTCGTAATAATAAATCTTTTATTCATAAGGATTAACCATCTAATTTTAATTCCTTTAACTTTCTTTTGTATTCTAGCATAATATTAGCCGAACAATCCCGGGGATGAAATAAAACCCGCCCCTTCTCGACTATCTCGATGGTACGACGAGAAGCCATATACCTTCTTTGTAAAAAAAAGGCTAATTTTTCCAGTTGGCTAAGAATTTTTTCACCCATTGGTTTTGATTTAAAAAATCATCATAAATATTTTCTCTTTGCCAAAGAGGTTTAAATTGTAAAACCTCATGTGCCGAAAAGAGATTTTGTTCTTTTTGAGGTATTTTTAAATGATCTTCATCTAAAAACATATTAAGACAAATTTTATTCTTAACTTCTTTATCTCTTGGATGTCTTCTTTTACCTAAAAATTCAAGTAAGAAAACAACCAGAAAACGACTCAACCACAACCTATCTTTGCTGGTGATAATTAAAAAATCGATATCATCTCTTTGATCAGTATTCTTCATGGCTAAATTACCAGTTATACCAACCATTTTAATAAAGGGAATCAATTTTAATATTCTGGCTGTCTTTTGAGCAATTTTCGTCTTCTCTCTCGCATATCTCTCTCTTTTTACCCTTCCTTTTACAATTCCTGATCTCCCTTTTAAGAAAAAATACTTTTCCCTTTTTAAAACCCCTTTGGCTTTACTGATATCGTCAATACCAAAATCTATCTTTTTAGAAGTAATCAAAAACTTTTTTAATTGATCAAAAGTAAGAGGATAAGAAAAAATATCAGCGTAAACTAGGGTTTGAAAAATACTTTTTTGAAAACTGTCCATGTTTTAAATTACCTGGCCTGATAACTACCAATCCCATATTGAGAAAGAAGTTGAGAAACTCCCTGAGCAGTGGTCGATAAGATGTCATCAGAGGAACTTCCACTATTTATTCCGTTAACAGCATCTTCAAAATATTTAATCATTCGATCATTAATACCATTGTCATAAGTGCGGGAACAAAGATACCAAGTCTTGGCCTGACTAGCCTGAGTAATAAAAGGGATAATTAAATTATTAGTACTTAAAAGTCCAGCCATATCCATTCTTGGATAAAGTTCTCCAAAAAGTCTTGTTTGAGACTGAGTCTGATAAAGCTTCTGTAAGATTTCTTTCGATGATAAAAACTTTAAAAATTCCCAAGATTCTTTAGAAGCTTGACTTCTCTTCGAAACCCCCTCAACCCAAAAAGAAGCCCAATTAATTTCCGTATCTGGTAATTGTGGAATTTTAACAACTTTAAATTTTAAATTAGGATTGATATTCTTTAATTCAAAAATATCCCAGGAATAACCAAAATACATGGCGACTTTGCCAGTCGCAAAAGCTATCGTCGAGGAAGGCAAAGTTTCATTCCAAACATTATCTGTTTTATTAAAGATAGTATAGTAGGTCAAAGCATCTTGAGCTAATTGGCTGGTAGGGTTAGCTAAATCAACCCCATTCTGCAACATCATCAACCCTAGAATATCTGACCAATGTTCTATGTTAGAAATCGTCCCTAAGGCTACCCCAGCCGTTTGGATACGTCCACTCTCATCATGGGTTGTTAAGTCAATCGCCGTTTGGCGTAATTGATCCCAAGAAGTAGGCGGTGTTTTCCCAGCGGCTTGAAAAATATCTTCATTGTAAAATAAAGCTAGGGTATCTATTCCCAAAGGCAAACCAACATAAGAAGTCCCTAACCTTAGGTTCTCTCTGATGACTGGGTAATAAGTACTTTCAAAATCAGCCGCTGTCATGACATCTGAAGGAATAGGAGCAACTTCATTCTTCAACATTGGCACCCAAGAAATATGATAGCGGAAAATGTCAGGCCCTTGATTACGAGCTAGAGCTGATTGCAATCTTTCTCTGTATTCCTTAGGAGACTGTTGAACATAATTAATTTTTACATTAGGGTTTTCTTTCTCCCATTCATCTAAAACCCCCTTCATGACCGTTTCTGGTTCCCAAAGACCCCAATAAGTTAAAGTTACCTCCTCGGGTTTTTGAAAACGAGGTAAAACAAATTTAAAAACAGCTAAGCCCGCTAAAATCAGAAGAACAAAGATAAGTAAAAAAGGAATGATTTTTTTCAAACCACCTCGACCTGAACTTTCCTCGGTAGTCAATTCAGCCATTGTCGCTTCTTTAGAAGGAGACAAAGGAATATCTTGAGGAGGTTCTTGCTTTATTTCTGGAGGTTTAGCTTCCAAAACAGGTTCTTGTTTATCCCAAGGAGTGGATAAAGGTTCCTTTTTTTCAAAATCAGGTTTTTTTACCTCAGGCGCAGGTGAAAAAGGAGGGACAGCTGGTTTTTGAAAATCCTGTTGTGGTCTTTGGCTTGACAAACTTCCCTGTGGTTCGAAACCTTTTTTAAAAGTAGTTTTCTGACTATCAAAAGGAGGTTTTGGTGAAAATGCAGGCGGTTCACTCTGAGGTTGGGCTACTGGTCTTTGTTGGTTAAATGGTTTTGTTTGGACTGGTGGGGATGACCAAGAAGACTTTGTCCTTAAGGGAGGTTCAGGCCTATCAAGGGGCTTATTAAAAGAACCACTTGAAAACTTAGGCTGAAAATTGCCCTGATTGACTGGCTTTGGACCAACCGGTTTTTGATAAGAAGGATTAAACCCCTGTTTTTTTACAGAGGATTGATTTTCATCAGGCATTGTCTTAATGTTATCATAGAAAGAATGAATAAAAAAGTTCAAGAGGTAAAAAAAAGTTTTCAAAGATTGACCTTAAAATGGGGTTTAATAAGTTTTTTTGGGTTATTACTTTTAATCTTTATTACTTATCACTTAGCCTACTTTAAGAAAATATATCCAGGGGTGAGTATTGCTTATCAAAATGTTGAGAATAAAACTATTGAGGAAGGTTCAAATTATTTAGAAAACTATATCAATCAAAATAAAGCCTCTTCTTTAAAACTTGCCTCTCAAGAAAATCAATTATGGGAAATTGAACTTGAAAAGTTAGATTTCTTTTATGATACCAATTTAAGTGTCGAAAAAGCTTATCAAGTTGGTCGTAATAAAAAACCTTTTTTAGACCTTAAAAATAAAACAAAAAGTTACTTCCAGGGAACCAATCTTGGTTTAGATTATTCTTTAAATCAAAATCTTTTAGAAGAAAAAATTGCCACCATTGCCTCTCAGGTTTTTATCCCGGCTATTGAACCAACAATTGAAGTTTTAGAAGCAACCCCTTCAGGGGGAAC
This sequence comes from uncultured Gammaproteobacteria bacterium, assembly GCA_964546445.1. GTDB lineage: Bacteria > Patescibacteriota > Microgenomatia > PFEM01 > JAPLYW01 > CAZJJY01. The sequence goes on along the minus strand of CAZJJY010000023.1, from coordinate 3,329 downwards.
TTCCAGAATTTCTATCAAGCAAGGCGAAGATGGGCAACAACTAGACAAAAGAGGGCTTATTAATATCATTGCTCAACAGATCACCCAAGTTAGCTTTGAATCTATTAGTCTCCCTCTCATTTATACCTCGCCCGTCTTAACCGAAGAGCAAATCAAAAATACTCAAAAAAGAGCCGAGAAGTTCTTGGATAAGAGACTAATCTTAAAGGAAGAAGAAAATCTTTGGAAACTTGAAGAAAAAGAACTTATTGAGCTTTTATCCTTTACTAATGGCTTTAATCAAGATGAAATCAAAAGTTGGGCTAGTGAATTATCTTTAATCATTAACCGTGACCCTCAAAATGCTAGTTTTAGATTCTCAGAAGGAAAGGTGGCTGAATTTAAACCGGCCAAGGAAGGAAAAAAGCTGGAAGAAGATCAAACTGTTGACTTGATTGTTAAGGGTTTGGGAAAACTAGAAGAAAATCAAATCCAAGATGCTATTAATCTTCCTATCACCACCAGCCAACCGATTATTAAAACGGCTGATGTCAATAGCTTGGGCATTAAAGAACTTGTCGGTAGGGGCGTTTCTTCTTTTAGAGGTTCTATCTCTTCAAGAATTCATAATATTAATCTTGCCTCTTCAAGGTTAAATGGTCTTTTGATTCCCCCTGAAGAAGTTTTCTCTTTCAATCAAGCCCTAGGAGATGTTTCCCGTTCAACTGGATATCAAGAAGCTTACATTATTAAAGATGGCCGAACCGTCCTAGGCGATGGGGGTGGAGTTTGTCAGGTTTCAACAACCTTATTCAGAGCGGCCTTAGATACTGGCTTACCAATTGTTGAGCGTAAGGCTCATGCTTACCGTGTCTCTTATTATGAACAAGGTTCTTCCGTTGGTTTAGATGCGACTGTTTTTAGCCCCACCGCCGATCTAAAAATTAAGAATGACACTCCTGCCTATCTTCTTATTCAAACCTATTTTGATCAGAAAAATTATCGTTTAACTTTTGAAATTTATGGTGCTTCTGATGGGAGGAGTGTCAGTATCTCTAAGTCTAGAATGTGGGATCAATCTCCCCCTCCTCCAGATTTATATCAAGACGACCCTACCCTACCAACCGGACAAATTAAACAAATCGACTGGAAATCTTGGGGAGCTAAAGCTAGTTTTGATTATAGAGTAAATCGTTTCGGAGAAGTTTTACAAAATCGAACCTTCTATTCTAATTACAGACCCTGGCAAGCTATTTATTTAAGAGGAACCGGTCCTATTTAATGAAAATTCTAGGTATCGAAACCAGTTGTGATGAGACTGCCGCTAGCATCGTTGAAGACGGTAGAAAAATTATAAGTAACGTTGTTGCTTCTTCTTCAGACTTACACAAAAAGACTGGTGGTATCATTCCTGAAATAGCCGCCCGAGAACAGCTTCGTTGTATTATTCCCGTCATCGAAGAAGCTCTTGGACAAAAAATAAACAAGAAAGACCCTGATATCGAAGCCATTGCTGTTACTTCTGGCCCCGGTTTAATTGGCAGTCTTTTGATCGGTGTTGAAACAGCCAAAACCCTAGCTTATATCTTTAAAAAACCTATTGTTCCCGTTAATCATCTTCAAGGACATCTTTATGCCAATTTCCTTTCCAAAGAAAAACCTCTTTTTCCTGCTTTAGGTTTGGTTGTTTCTGGTGGACATACAGATTTAGTTTTAATTTTAGATCATCAAAAAATTAAATGGCTGGGTGGAACCAGAGATGATGCAGCCGGAGAATGTTTTGATAAATGTGCTCGTCTTTTAGGCCTTGGTTATCCTGGCGGTCCAGCCATTAGTCAAGAAGCCCAAAAGTTTGATAAAAAAGAAAAAATTATTACTCTTCCTCGACCGATGATCAATACTGATAATTTTGATTTTAGTTTTTCAGGTTTAAAAACAGCCGTTTTAGATAAAATCAGGAAATTAAAAGAAAAAGATAAGTTTAATAAAGAAATCATTCAAGAATTAGCCTTTGAAATCCAAGAAGCAATTTGTGATGTTTTAGTTAAGAAAACTATTAAGGCAACTGAAAAATATGAGGTAAAAAGTTTGCTTTTAGCCGGAGGAGTTACTGCTAACCCAAGGTTAAGAGAAAAAATTAGGAAAGAGATTGGAACTAAAGTCAATCTTTTCATTCCACCACCCTCTTTATGCACTGATAATGCCGCCTATATCGCCGCTCATGCTTTTTTTAATTTTAAACCTAAACCATGGTCTAAAATCCAAGCTGACTCTAGTCTGAGTATAGAAGAAATGATAAAATAGGCCCCAATGGAAAAGACTTACGAGCCCAAAAAAACAGAAAAAAATATCTATGATTTCTGGGAAAAGGGCGATTATTTTAAACCAAAAGAAAATAAGGACGGCCAAGAACCTTTTGTTATTACTCTCCCTCCTCCTAATGTCACCGGTAAACTTCACCTAGGCCATGCCATGTATGTTTTAGAAGATATTATGGTCCGCTATCATCGCATGCTACAAGAAACTACCCTCTGGTTACCTGGTTTTGACCATGCCTCTATCGCCGTTGAGCACCTCGTTACCAAACAACTTAAAAAAGAAGGTAAAAATAAAAAAGACTTAGGTAGAAAAGGATTCTTAAAAGAAGCTCAAAAATTTGCCCTAGAGTCAAAAAAAGAAATCAAAAGCCAACTCAAATCAATGGGCTTTTCTCTAGATTGGTCTAAAGAAGCTTATACCTTAGATGGAAAAAGATCAAAGGCAGTCAAGGAAGCTTTTAAAAAACTCTATGAAGCCGGTTTAATTTACCAAGGAGAAAGAATCATTAATTGGTGTACAAAATGTCAAACAGCTATCTCTGATTTAGAAAATGATCATCTAGAAGAAGAAGGTTCTCTTTATTATATTAAATATGGGCCTCTGACTATTGCCACCACTCGTCCAGAGACGATGTTTGCTGATGTAGCTGTTGCTATTAATCCGCAAAACAAAAAATACCAAAAATTTATTGGGCAAAAAATTCCTCTTCCTTTGACTAATCGTCAAATCCCAGTCATCGAAGATAAAGCCGTTGATTTAAAATTTGGAACCGGAGCTTTAAAAATCACTCCCGCTCATGATAACCTTGATTTCGAAATTGGCCAAAGACATAACTTAGAAAACCTTATTGCCATCGATTTTAGAGGGCGCTTAACTGAAATTACAGGTAAATACCAAGGACTAAAAGTTAATGAGGCCAGAGAAAAAGTTGTTGCAGATCTTCAGAAACAAGGTTTTATTGAAAAAATAGAAAAACGTCCTCATACTATTGGCCATTGCCAAAGATGTGGGACAATCACTGAACCTCTAAT
>CAZJJY010000022.1:0-9636 GCA_964546445.1 uncultured Gammaproteobacteria bacterium | reverse complement strand
AGAAAGTTTTCATAGTTTTTATCAAAAATGCCAAGTTATATCAGATGATAAAAATTTAACAGAAAGGAGACTTTCTCTTATTTCAGCAACAAAAATAGTCTTGGAAAATACTTTAAGTTTAATAGGGGTGTCTGCTCCAGAAAAGATGTAATATGAATAATACTTATTATTTACTAAGACATGGAGAATCATTAAAAAACGTTAAGGAATTCCAATCTTCTTGGCCAGAGAAGAGTGTCGTTCCTTTGACTAAAAAAGGGATAAACCAAATAAAAGCAGTGGCCAAAAAGTTAAAAGATAAAAATATTGAATATATTTTTAATTCGGATTTATTAAGAACTAAACAAACAGCTGATATTGTTGGGAAAAAAATAGGAATTAAAATACCAACAAAAGAAGCTAAGGTATTAGGGTGGACAAAGGTACCCTGAGAACGAAAGAAAGATAATTCTTCAAAAGCTATATGTCCATAAGGAGAGAACTTTTGGCCAATTTGTTCAATCGTTCTTCCCAAAGGACTTCTTAAAGCAAATTGTAAAACAGACCAAACTCCCTGAAAAATCAAAGAAGCACCTAGGGTTAATAAAATAAAATTAATAAACTTTTGTTTTTCTTTTTGAAAGATTAAAGGAATAAAAACAAAAACTGAAACTGCTCTTAATAATCTTAAAAAAGCTAAGAATGAAACTTGCCAAAAAGAAGTAAAAAATATAGGGATAAAGGCAAAAATAAGAAATAAAACCAACCACCAATCAGATTTAGAAAAATTAAATTTATATTTTTTTTTCTTAACTATTCTTTCTCTAAATAAGATGAAAAGTAGAAAAAAGAAGGATAAGTCAGCAAAGGTAAAAGTTATCCAAAAAGAAACATTTTCTACCATCGGTAAAGAAAAAGTAGCTCCTCTTTCAAAGGGTAAAAAGAAAAGATATAATAAAAACGCTGTTTTTTTAAGATCTTTTAATAATAAAATAAATATGATCCTAGAGCAATAAAGATTAGAAGAATTATCTTGTTGCTGGGAGCAAAAGAGAGTAAGACTAGGGCAGCTAAAAATCCTACTATTAAACCAAGATAGGGATTTTTAAACTTTTTAAACATAAACAGTTTTCTAATTATACTTTAAAATGATCAAAGATAAAATAATTATTATTCCTTTCCATCTTCCCTGGAATTGGACAGCTGATTTTGAAAGACAAACAGCCTTAACTTTAAGCCAAAATAACTTTGTTGTCGCTGTTGATACCCATACCCCTCTTACCCTTAAAAAAATATTGAAAATAAAAAAATATCATTTTATCGAAAAGAAACAGAAGAATCTTTATTTTGTCAAACCACTTTGTCTTCTGCCTTTTTCAAAATTTAAATTTATATTTAAAATGAATCTCTCTCTTTTCTTTCTCTTTCTTAATCTTTTTCTAATCTTTAGGAGAAACCAAGGCAAAATTCTGTGGCTTTTTTACCCCAGATTAATTTTTCTTAAATACTTGTTCCCAAACTACCTTTCGGTTTATGATTGCGTTGATTTTTTCACCTCAGAAGACAAACAAGAATTTCAAAAAATAAAAGATGATGAAAAAAAGACAGTTAAAACAGTTGATTTTGTTTTTGCCAACTCGAAAGTACTCCAAAAAGACAAAAAAAAATATCGTCAAAACATCAATCTTGTTCCCCAAGGCTTCTCTCTTGATGTTTTTAAATCAACACAAAAATTACCTAAAAACAGTTCTATTTTTAAATTAAAAAAGCCTATTATCGGTTATATAGGAGGTATTAATCATCGGCTTGACTATCCATTATTAATTAAACTTGCTAGAAAAAACCCTAAACTAACCTTTCTTCTTGTTGGACCTCTCCAAAAAGATCATCTTATTGGCTTTAAAAAACAACTAAAAGAGTTAAAAAGAATAAAAAATATTTCTTTCCTTGAAAATCAACCTAGAGAATTACTAACTCAAATTATCAATTCCTTTGATATTTGTCTCATCCCATACGATATCAAACAAGATTTTAATAAATTTTGTCATCCTATGAAAATTTTTGAGTATTTTTATTTAAAAAAACCTGTCGTTTCAACACCTATTGAAGAATTAAAAAGGTTTCAACCCTATGTTAAAATCGCCGATAACGCTGATAAATTCAGTAAAGAGATCAAGAAAATCCTTAAAGATGGCTGGTCTAAAGAATATGCACAAAAACAAAGAGAATTGGCCATCGATAATAGTTGGGAGAATAAAATAAAAGAGATTAGTTTAGTTTTAGAAGAAAAAACCAAAAAAAATGTCTAAAAGAATCCGTCTTTCTGTTATTACTCCCACCTATCAAAACGAAACCTACATCGCTCAGGTAGTCAAAGAAATTTATAAAGATGTTATTCGGCCCTTTAAGGGTTCATGCGAACTTATTGTCTATGAATCTGGAAGTACTGATAAGACAAGAAGTATTCTTATAGATCTTCAAAAGAAATTTTCTTTTAAATTAATCAAGACTCCCAAAAGAATGGGTTATATTTCGCAGGTTAAAAAACTTTATAACTTAGCTCAAGGAGAAACAATATTCTTTTTAGATTCCGATGGTGAATGCCCGCCTAAAGAATTTTGGAAACTTTTCAAACTCTTCGAAAAAGGCAAGCATGATATTGTTACTGGTGTAAGAAAGAACAGGAGACCAAAATATCGCCTTATTATAACTAAGATTGATCATTTCTTAATGAGAATTCTTTTTGATATCAAATTTAAAGATGCTAATTGCGGCTTCAGAATTGTAAACAAAAAGGCTGCTCAAAAGATAATGAAAGGTTGGGGTAAACTAGAATACAATTCAAACGCCGAACAACTTTTAATAGCCAAAAAAAATAATCTAAGAATAGGTGAGGCAAAAGTTTTTCATCGCCCAAGAAAAAGCGTTGTTTCCCCTCTGAAAAAAATGATTGATCAAACTTTAAATGCAAGCCTAGAATTACTCCTTTATAAGTAAAATTAAATCCTGGCTAGTTTTCCTTTTCTTAAGGCTAACTTAAACATCGCAGAGAAAAAGAATAAAACAAGTATAAAAAAGAAGACATTCAAGCTACTAGCGATTATCATATCCTTAATCCTAAAACTTCCATTAAAAACAATATCTCTTAAGCTTTCAAATATATAAGAAGAAGGTAAAATCCAAGAAAATATTTTCAAAAATGGAGCCAAAACTTCTCTTGGATAAAAAATACAAGAAAAAGGCATAATTATTCCTGCAAGAGAAATACTTAAAAATGATGCTCTTCTCCCTAAAAACAAAACTACAGAAATAATAAATAGACCTAATATCCAACCAAAGAAATATAAGTTAAACATTAATAAAAACATTATTGGCCCAAATTTAAAAATATCAAAAGAAAAAAGGAAATAAGCCAATAAGATAAGTAAAAAAAACATTATTATATTTTTGACTAAACTTACTAGGGTCACAGATAATATATAATCCTTTTCGTTTATTGGAGCAATTAAAAAGTTTCTCAGTTGTGAATTATCAATTTTTTCCAAAACAAAAGCTGATAATTCCTGTTGAGCGATAAAAATTAAAAGCCATAAAACAATAGCACCTACTAACAAACCACTGGCTAAAGAAGAGTTTCCCTCAGATAAAAACATGGAAGTATAACCCCATATCAATAAGTTAACTATTGGCCAGAAAAAAGTAATAATTAATCTTTCTTTTCTCTTATAAAGTAGAAAATATTCGTATAGAAAAACTGCTTTAACAGTAGGCAAAAACCTCATCAATTTTTACTTCCTTTCTTCTCAATAGATTTAATTCTTCCTTTTTCTAAATGACAAACTGTTCCTTTAAAATATTTTAGTTCTTCTAATCGATGAGTAGTATAAATTATCGTCATTTTATTATCCTTTTGAATCTTTTTCAAAAGTCTTATTAATTTACTGGCCATATCACTATCGAGACTGGCAGTAGCTTCATCAAGTAATAGAATTTTAGGATTATTTATTAATGATTTAGCCAAGGAAACCCTTGCCTTTTCCCCTGAAGAAAAGTATTGAAGTCTTTTTTTAGAATTAGCTAATTCTTTTAAACCAAAGAAATTTATCAAATAGTTAATTTTTGATAAATCAATTTTATTGTTATAGAGCATAGAAAATATTTTTAGATTGCTTATTACATCAATGTCCGGGAAAAGAGGAACATAAGAAGAGGCAAAATTAATTTCTTCTCTTATACTCTTTGAATTTTCTTTTAAATCTTTATTAAAAATATTTATCTTACCTGATTCTGGAGAAATTAAACCGAGCAAAATATTTAAAAGTACTGTCTTGCCTGCCCCATTAGGGCCAACTATTCCAAAAGTTTCCCCTTCAGAAATTTTAAAATTAACATTTTTAAGAACTTCATTCTTATCAAAGGTCTTATTTAAACCTTCCACCTCAACAATACACTTTTTATTTTTTTCCATAATATTTTTAATTATTTTATCTAAATTTTTATTATCTTTCTTCTTTAATTTTAATAACGTATTGGCCATCTTTATAATAAAATCAGGTTCTTTTTCTTCTTTAATAAGAAACATTATTAATTCAACTTGTTTAAGATAAAATTTAAGAAGAGCTATAAGGTATGAAAGTTCTTTCTTTCCTTTTATATTACCAAATCGTTTAGCTTTTTTAAGACAATCTAAAATTTCAAATTGTAATCTTTCAAAATCCTTTTCAGCAGCAATAAAAAAATTGTTTTTATCCTCTTTTGGAAAGTCAAACATATTTAACTGGGCTAAATACTCAAGAAAGTGTCTTAAGGAAAGGCTATATCTAGAAAGAAAATAAAATATTCTTTTTTTATTATCAGGTATAATTTTGAAATTATCCTGTTCTTTTGGAAAAGAAAGAAAAATTCTTCCTTTTAAAGCCAATCTTCTTAAATGAAGTAAATGTCCATATGGATCATAAAGCTCTTTAGTAGTCTCCATAAAATAGGCATAATTATATAAGGAGTTATAGGGAATTATGTTTTTGTAAAAATTTTTTCTATTTAGAGGCATTGTCAAAGCTCCTGAAGGTGAATAACGATTAGTAGAAATCATCATTTCTATTCTAGAATTGTCAGGAGAAATGACAAAACCGTCTTGGCATTGTGGAGAAAGAATATCACTGAATTCATCCGCCCAATTGATTAAAGGCCCAGCCTTAAATAAAGTTTCTTCATCTCTGATATGAAAAATTAAAGACTTTTTATAAAGTTCATTAATTTTTTCTTGGGGAAAGCCATCTGATAACAAATAGTGGTATAAGAAAGTTAATGTTGCTTCAACTCTTTGAATATTATGTTTTGCTAAAGAAATTCTGACTAAAGGTAATTTTATATTTCTTTGACAATAATCTTTGGCTATTTTCTCAAAGAAGATAACAAAGTTTTTTGGTGACCCAGGAGGAATAGAGGTAGAAATATGACGAGAAAATCTACCTCTACCATAATTAACCATCAATTTATAAATATCAATAAAACTAAATTTTCCATCTTCAAATAAAAACGGATCACAATCCCAATAAGTAAATACTTCCCTTTCCTCAGGTAAACCTAAACACATATACTTATATTGTTTTGGGAATCTCTTTAATAATTTCCTTCTTATTTCGTCAAAATAATCATTTCTTCTAGGAATAAAATAATGATATTTTTTATAGAACTTTTTTAAAGAAGAAAAAGAGAATTTCTCCTCAACTTTGGTTTTAAGACCTGAAGCACAAAAATAACAACCACCAGTACATCCTCTTATTAATTCAAGAGCATAAAGATTTTTAAGAATTAATTTCCTTTCTTTAAAAGAAAACCTTTCAAATTCTTTTAATAAGTCTACTTTCTTTGCTTTTTTGATAGATTCAATATCCTTTGTCCCCCAAGTTAAATTCAGATAATTAAGAGCTTCTTTTCTAACATCATAATTAATACTTTTTGCTTTATTTATCAATACCGTTGCTTTGGTAAAATCAGAAACTTTAAATCTCTCTTTTCTTACTTTTTTAATAGAATTGATAATATCAGGAATAATTATTTTTTTTGCCATAATAATTGTTCTTTCACTAGATTCGTTTGTAAGGTTACTATCATAATCTCCAAATGAGGACTGAGTTTTAAAACCTACCCCCAAAAGCATATCCTTAAGCTGCTTTTCTAAAAAGTGACGAAAATAAATATGTCTAAAATGTTTTTTATCTGATGGTATTTTAAACTTAAGTTTCTCCACCTGTTTTTTAAAATTTAAAATCCTTAAAAAATGAAAATCTACATTATCTATTTTAGAATTCTCTTCTAATTTATATGAGTCTGATTTATTAATTCTTTTCCCTTTCTCTTTAAAGTCTTTGAAAATTTTCTCTGATCTAGCAGTATCAATTAAAATTCTACCTCCTGAATTTAAAGCTTTGTTTAACTTAATAAATACTTTTTTAATTTCTAAATCGTCAAAATAAAAAGCTGCCGAACTCGACATTAAAATGACATCAAATTCATTATCATATGCTAATTGTCGAATATCACCTTGAATAAAAGGGATTTTTAAACCAGCTTTCTTAGCGTCTTTTTTCGCTTTCTTTAAAAAATCAAAAGAGTAATCAAAACCTATTACCTGATAACCTCTTTTGGCTAATTCAATTGTATGCCTACCATAACCACAACAGAGATCTAAAATCCTATCCTGTTTTTTAATAGAGCTCGCTTTAATAAAAAAGTTTACTTCTTTTGTTGTCTTTTTAGGAGAAAAGAAAGTCTCATAAAACCCCAACCATTTGTAATCGTAAAGATCTTTAAACCAATCTTGCTTATTCATAGGACGATGAAATTGTACACTAAAATAGTTTTTTGTTAAACTTTACCTTGACTTTAAATATTATAAAACATTTTACAAGTAAAAAGATGAAAAAGAATTATCTACCCAAAAAATCAGAAAAAGAGATTATAAAGATTCTTAAAAAAAGAAAATTTGAAGATCTTCAAGCTATCCAAGCAATAGAAAAATTCTTTATTAAAAAAAGAGGCTATATTTTTAAAATGCCACCTAAAAAAAACCCTGTAATTCTCCTCTTTTCAGGCGGCTTAGATTCAACTATAACCTGGGCTTTATTAATGGAGATATATCAACTTGTTGTTTATCCTCTCGTCAGAATATCTCCAGAATCAGGAAATGAACTTAAGAGGACAAAAAAAGTTGTCCGTGACTTATCTCCATTCTTAAAGAAAAAATATCCAAAACTATTTAGAGAACCTTTTTATTTTCAAAAAGGGTTCTCTGTTTCTGAAATAAAAAAAGAATACACAAAAAACCTTAAGAAAAACAAAAAAGAACTTCTAAAATTCATTACTTCTGAAGATCATTTTATGACTGAAATTCCAGATTTTATGACCAATTTCATCTCCCCAGCTTTACAATATAAAAATCTACTAAGAATAGAGAAAAAAGAAGACATTAATACCATCTTTTTTGGTCTCATTTCTTCTGACGGAGAAGCAGCTAAGGCTCAAACCCTTACTTCTCTAAAATCCATTATGTTCAATGCTTGTAATACAACTCAAAATTATAAATTACAAATTTCTTCCCTTGCCATTGAAAAAGAATTAGGTTATTTTTTAAGCGCTAAAGAATTCATCCGAGCCGCTAATAAAATTAATCTTCCTCTGGAATACACATGGAGTTGCCTAAAAAAAGGTAGTCAACATCATTGTGGAAAATGTTTTGGTTGTGGAAATAGACAATTTAGATTTTCTATCTCCGGAATAAAAGACAAAACCATATATTTGAATACCATAAAAAATTCCTTCTTTGTTCCTAATTATCGGAAGTATGTTAAAGACCGGCACCCACTCTTGCATAAACTTGTTAAATATGTATACAATAAAAACAAGAAGGAGGTAAATAAGAAATGAAGAAAAAATATTCTGCTCCAAAAGTAAAGAAAATTAACTTTAAGGCTTATGCTTTGTATTACTAAAACGAAAACCCATGGTCTTTTTAGATATCTTCTCTCAAAAACCTAATTACTCTAATAGCTACTTAATCTGTAACACAACTTCTATAAAAACTAAGTCTTTTCCTTCTTTAAAGAAAATTAAAATTTTTATTAAAAACTCAGAGGAGTTTATTTCTCTTGACGGAGTTGCCTTTGACGCTTGGCAATTAATGGGAAAAAAAATCTTATTTGAAGATTTAATCAAGAAACTAAAAAATATCTATGATGTTCCTGAAGAAGAACTTAAAAGAGATTTAATAAAATTTATTTCTAGTTTAGAAAAAAATAATTTAGTTAAAATAACTAAAAAGAAAGATTAGTCCTTAACCACTCCTAATATATTTCCTAAACAAACTAAATTTTTATCTTCTTCCTTTAGATTATCTCCTTTGGTTCGGTAAACAACCCCAACTTGTTTTACATTCTTAACTTTTACTATTCTGTGAATGATCATCTTTTTAAAATCATGATCAAAAAAGGCAATATTTTTACCTTTTTTAAGTTTTTTTTGAAAGCTTTTATCTTCTAATACTTCTACCTGGACTAAACTACCTTCTTTAAAGGTTGGATACATACTCGAGCCACTAATCTTTATTTCTATTTTCTTGTTTCTATAAAGATCTTTTAGAAATAAAAATGCTTCATAATCAATATCCTCTTCTAAAACAATATCTTTATTCTTAGACAACATTTCAAGAACTTTCTTAATCTTTTTTTTCATTAATAGTTATTAAAAAATGCTTTAGCGATTTTTAAGGTTAAATATTTATCATTTCCAAAAAATTTAATCTTAATTTGCCTGAATTTTAAAGAAAGTTCTTTTTCAATAGTATTTAAAGTTTTTGCATTTCCTTTCCCAATAATCCCACAATTCAAACTATTTGGAGAAGAAATAATTTTTATTTCTTTTTTGTTTCCGTTTTCTTTTATAAAAATTTCCATTTTCTTTCTTTTATCCAAAATTAGCTTTCTAAAACCAGCTTTACCTAGGCTATTAACTAAAACCCAACAAGCAACAGGAGTAATCCCGCTCCTTCCACCCAAAAGAGTATTATCTTTCTGATCTAAATAATCAACTGGTTTTTCAATAAGCTCTCTTAAATTATTTCTATACAAAACTAAACCTGCTGGCATAGGAACAAAACCAAATTTATGAAAATCGGTTGAAAAACCTTGAATCTCTGAGAATAAAAAAGGACGAAAATCTTCATTTAAAAAAGGTTCTATTAATCCATTTGAAGCTGCATCAACCCAAACAAAAAATTCTATTTTTTTAAATTCTTTTCTTAGAATCTTAATTTCTTTACAAATATCCTCTATCGAATCTGATGTTCCTGTTAAAGGATAACCTAAAGTTAAAGGTAATAGAAATCCTCTATAGCCTTTATTAACAAGTGCTTTTATAGTTTTCCTAAATCCTAAAACATTGATATTCCAATTTTCTTTATCAAGAGAAGTAATAAAACTTTTTAAACCAACAATATCTGTTGCTTTTTCTATTGAATAGTGAGTTAAATCTGTCCTAACAAAACATATTCTTTCTCTTTCAATTCCCTCTTTCTCTAGATATTTTCTACCTAACCAGGCTAAAAATATATTTGATTCTGTTCCTCCACTACTGACATAACCCTCAATTTTATTCTTA
>CAZJJY010000021.1:0-10053 GCA_964546445.1 uncultured Gammaproteobacteria bacterium | reverse complement strand
TTATCTTTATTAGCAGTTGATCGCTTTTTTCAATCAAAAAGAATAGGCTTTTGGTTTTTGGCAGTTTTGGTTTTATCTTTAAGTTTTTTAGCCGGTTATTTTCAAATAACAATTTACACTTATTTATTGTTTGGTGTTTATAGTTTTTATCGCTTTTTAAGAACAAGGGATAAAAAACTATTTGGTTTAATTATTCTTGCAGTTCCGGTAGCTTTCTGTTTGGTAGGGATTCAGACAATCCCTTTATTAGGAGTTATTTTTAAAAGTAGTCGTTTAGGCAATTATGGTGGTGAGGCTTTTTTTGCCAGTAATTATTTTTTACCATGGCAAAGATTAATTACTTTTTTAGTTCCTGATTTTTTTGGTAATACGGCTACCGGAAACTTTTGGGGAAAAACAAGCTATTATGAGTTTTCCGGTTATGTGGGAGTAATCAGTATTTTCTTTATTTTTTACTCACTTTTTTGGCTTAGGAAGAAAACGGAGATTTTATTTTGGTGGATAGTTGTTTTATTAGGCTTTTTGTTTTTATTGCCTACGCCTTTGTCTAAATTACCTTACGATTTAAAAATTCCTGGGTTCTCTGTTTTAGTTCCGGCCAGAATGGTTTTTATTATTGATTTTGCTTTAGCTATTTTAGCCGCTTTTGGCTTTCAACATTTTACCCAAAAGATAAATAAAGAAAAATTACAAAAGTTTTCTTTTTGGGCAATTATTCTTCTTGTTCTATGTTTCGTCGCTATTATAATATCTTTTTTCTTTGGTTGGTCCTTTTTACCTCTTTGGCATAAAAATGCCATTGTTAGTTTAAGAAATTTAATTCTACCACTATCTTTTTTAATTGGATTTTTATTTTTATTAGTCTTCTATTTGAACGTTAAAAATTTAAAGTTGAGGAAATTAATATTAGTTGTTTTTATTTTAGTTTTATTTTTTGATCTTTCTCGTCAAGCTTTAAAATATAATTCGTTTACTTCTAAAGAAATTCTTTTCCCAAACACAGAAGTAATAGGTTTTTTGCAAGAACAAAAGAAAGATGGTCCTTTTCGAATTCAAATAACTCATCAGGAGTTAATGCCATCTAATTTTAATATTTTTTACGGTTTGGAGATGATTGATGGGTATGATTCTTTTCATTCTTCAAGATTTGAAGAGTTGTCTTCGACAGCCAATTCTGGAAATCCCAAAGAAAGATTTGAAGGTTCTATGCGTTCACTTTTTTTAAGTAACCATCGTTCACCTCTTTTTGATTTAATGAATGTTAAATATATTCTTGCTATAGAAGAACTCAAACATCCAAATTTAAAATTGGTTTTTAAAAAAGGGAAAACTAAGGTTTATGAAGATCTTAATGTTTATCCAAGAGTTTATCTTTCAAGTGATTTGGAAGTTATTAAAAATGATGAAGAAATATTAACAGAGATGTTGGTTTTTAGCCAAAAAGGAGAAAGAAAAGTGGTTTTAGAAGAAGAAGTTGATTTTCAAAATTATCTTTTAGACAAGGAGGTGAAGGCAGAAATTAAAGAAAATAAGAATCAGAGTCTAAAAATTAAGACCCAAGCACCTCAAAAAACTATTCTGGTGCTTTCGGACGCTTATGATTCTGGTTGGCAGGCAAAGATAGATGGTCAGCTAACAAAAATCTATCGAGCTAATTATAATTTCCGCGCCGTTATTGTTCCTAAGGGTGAACATCAAATAGTCTTTCAATATAAGCCACGATCTTTTAAAATAGGAGTATACTTAAGTGGAACAACCTCAATTTTACTAATTTTTTCTGGTCTGGTTGTTATCCGTCGTAAAAAAATAAAAAAATGAAGTTTTCTATTATAATCCCCAATTGGAATGGTAAGAAACTTTTAGAAAAAAATTTACCAAAAGTTTTAGAAACTGGAGCCGATGAGGTTATTATTGCTGATGATGGTTCAAAAGATGGGAGTGTTGAGTTTATTAAAGAGAAGTTTCCTCAAATAAAAGTTTTTTCTCATAAAAGATTAGGTTTTGCTAAAAATTGTAATCGCGCTGTTAAAAGGGCTCAAGGTGATATTATTATTCTTTTAAATAATGATGTTTTGCCAAATAAAGATTTTCTAAATCCTCTTAGATTTGATTTTCAGGATCAAAAGCTTTTTGCTGTTTCTTTTAATGAGCCTCAATTTAGTTGGGCAGAGGCCAAATGGGAGAAGGGGTTTATTCATCATAATCCTGGTGAAAAAACTAAACAAAAGCATATCTCTTTTTGGGCTTCTGGTGGAAGCGCAGCTTTTAGAAAGGATTTATGGGAGAAATTAGGTGGTTTTGATAACCTTTACAGTCCTTTTTATTGGGAAGATGTAGATTTATCCTATCGGGCTTGGAAAAGAGGTTTTAGAATAATTTGGGATCCTCAAGCAATTGTTAATCATAAACATGAAGGAACAATAGGAACTAATTTTTCTAAAAAATATATTGATTTTATATCTCAAAGAAACCAGCTTTTATTTATTTGGAAAAATATTACTGACTTTAGAATGTTTACTGAGCATAAAATTTATTTATGGAAAAAGATTATAAAAGAACCAGGATTTATAAAACCTTTTTTAGCCGCTTTAATAAAAATACCAAAAGTTTTAATAAGGAGAATTAAGGAAAGCAAAGAATCAAAGGTCTCAGATAAAGAAATTTTTTCATTGTTTAATTAGATGGATTTATCAATCGTCATTGTTAGCTTTAATACTAAAAAAATACTCAAAAGTTGTCTTAATTCAATTTTTCAAAACAAATTTAAAGGAAAATTAGAGGCTATTGTTATCGACAATAATTCTTTAGATGGTTCTTCTTTGATGGTAGAAAAAGAATTTAAAGAAGTAACATTGATTAGAAATAAAGAAAATGTAGGTTTTGCCAAGGCAGTTAACCAGGGGATTAAAAAAAGCAAAGGTGAGTTTGTTTTACTTTTAAACTCAGATATTATCGTTAAAGAAAATTCTTTAAATTTACTTTTTGACTTTGCTAAAGATAAAAATGATTTGGGGGTTTTAGGTGGAAGACTTTTAAACAAGGAAGGATCTATCCAAGGATCTTGTTATCATTTGCCAAATTTATGGCGAACAATTATAAATTCAGAGGGCTTTTTAAAGTATGCACCACAGGGTCAAGAACCTACACAAGTAGAAGTTGTTGTTGGAGCTGTTTTTTTAATTCCTAGAAAGATTATTAAAGAGGTTGGTTTATTAGACGAGCGTTATTTTATCTATTTTGAAGATTTAGATTATTGTCGAAGAATTAAAAATTCAGGGTTTAAAGTTTTCTATTTGCCAAAAGCTGAATTTATTCACTTTCATGGTGCCAGTGGAAAGGCCATTCCTCAAAAAACACATCAATGGTTGGTAGAAAGCAGTAAGATTTATAATGGAACTTTTAGTTACTATTTAATTACTTCTATTTTATGGGTTAAGCAAAAATGGCAAAGATTTTTAATAAAAAAGTAGATTTTTTTGGTATAAATTAATTATAGAAAAAATGTTAACTTTTTTGATCGAAAAAAGAACAAAAGTCTTTTTTACTATCTGTTTTTTACTGGTTGTATTTTTTTCTTTTAAAACATATCCTTTAAAAACTTTAGGTTATGAAAGTATTCCTAATAAGGGAGAGATTTTAGATGAATATGATTTTGGTTGGATAGGAAAGAGTTTTTTAGAAACTGGTATTCCGGTGGCATGGTCTGATTTAGGAATTTATTCTAAAGAACATCCAAAGAAGAACATTATTTCTGAGATAGAAGGCTTTTCTATTCTCGCTAACGGTGAAAAACCTTCTTTTAAAAATTTTAATTCATTTCCTAAACCAATGATTAGTTTTAAAACACTAGATTATGGCGTAGGAGATCGTCACGTTCGTTTTGTTCAACCATATTTAGATCATCCTCCTTTAGCAGGAATTGTTTATTCTTTAGGTTTAAAAAAAGATGTGGCTAATTTTGATCAGTTAAACCTTAAACAAATTCGCCAACCGAGTATCTATTTAGCTATTATTGCTGGTATTTTATTATTCTTTTTGGGAACACAATTATATGGTTCTTTGATTGGTTTAATTGCTTTTCTCTTTTATTCAACTGTTCCTAGTTTTGTTTTTGCCTCCAGGTTGGCTTTAGCAGAGAATGTTTTGTTGGTTTTTTTCTTAGGCGCTATTAATTTATTAATTTTAAGTAAAAGGTTATCTAAGAATTGGATTTTGATTTTTTCAGGTATTTTGGCTGGTTTAGGTAGTTTAACTAAACTTTCAGGATGGGCAATTATTTTAGTAGGTCTATCTTTGTTAATTTCTTATAAATTTTCTCGAAGGAAAATCATAAGTTTTCTTTTACCAGCGGTTTTAATAGGAAGTTTATATTTCTTTTATAGTTTTTATCTTGGCGGCTCTTTTTTTATAGAGGTAATTTTGGATCATTCATCAAGACTTTTCTTAGGAGCTTTATCATTTTTTCAACAAATAAGTAGAGTTAGCCTATCCAATTTTCCTTTAGATGGTTGGTGGATAGGTGGCTTTTTTATTTTAGCTTATCTTACTTCTTTTAAAGAGAATAGAGAACTTGGTATTATATCGGGAATCTACCTTTTTTCAATTTTATTTTTAGGTGGAGGCAATTACACATGGTATTATTTTCCTTTAATGCCATTTTTAGCCTTATCGGTCGCTGTTTTGATAAAACGTTTGGCAATTAAGTGTTCTTTGATAGATTTGGCCCTATTTTTTATCTTTCCAGTCTCCAGTTCTTTTTATTGGGGATTTACCGTTTTTAATAGTTCTTTGAATCTACAGTGGTTTTATCGTTTGATAATTATTTTCTTTGGGCTTTTGGGTATTTGTTTTTTAACTAAAGTCAAGCAAAAATTTTTATTTAAATTTGGGTGGATACTATTTTTAATTCTTCTTGTTCATCGTCTTTATATTTGGAATTTTCGCTCTGTTCTTTATTTAATAGATAATTGGGGTAAGTTGCATCCTCCCCTTACGTGGTAAAATAGATTAGGATAATGAAAAAACAAAATAAAATACACTTGATCTTATTATTTTTAGTCCTCTTTTTGGCTTCTTTTTTAAGGTTATACAATTTGCCCTTATTAAGTCTTTTTGGTGATGAAGTAGATGTTGGCTATCACGCTTATTCTTTGTTACAAACAGGTAAAGACTATATGGGCCAATTCTTGCCTTCTTATATTCACTCATTAGCTGAATGGCGGGCTCCTTTATTAATGTATGCTAGTATTCCTTCTATATTAATTTTTAGCTTAACTGAATGGGGAGTAAGAATTACTCCAGCCTTTTTTGGTATTTTAAATGTTCTCCTTGTTTTTCTCTTAGTTAGGACTATTTTCAAAGATAGTCGATGGGCTTTACTTTCAGCCTTGCTTTTGGCTATTAATCCCTGGCATCTTCACTATAGTCGAGCGGCTTTTGAAGTTACCTTGCTTTTGTCTTTATTTTTAGCCGGAGTTTATTTTTTTATAAAAGGCATTAAGAATAATTGGTATTTTTTACCTTCAGCAATTGTTTTTGCCCTTACCTTATATACATATAGTACAGCGAATGTTTTTTTAATTCTTTTAGGATTGTCTTTGATTGTTATTTATAGAAAAGAATTATCTTTTGTAATTAAAAGAAAACAAATTTGGATTTCTTTAATTGCTTTTGTTTTAATTTTAATTCCTATTTTTGGTCAATTATTTTCTGGTAGAGCAGGGGAAAGATTTGGTTTAATTTCCGTTTTTTCTGATCAAGAAACAATAGAAGAAGTTCATTTGTTAAGATTAGGAGGAACATTTTATGGAGATGTTAAAGTTGGTCTTTTAGAAAAAGTATTTATTAACAGACCAGTTTATTGGTCTTTAAATATCACTAAAAATTATTTTTCTTCTTTTTCTCCAAGCTTTCTTTTTTCCTCAGGTGATTCTTATTTCCGTCATTCTATAAACAGAGTAGGGCAATTCTATATTGTTGAATCTTTATTCATGCTTTTGGGTCTTTTTGCTCTTTTTAAAATTAAAGGAAAAGAAAAATGGTTAATCATTTCTTGGTTACTCTTGGCTCCGATTCCAAGTGCTTTGACTAAAGATGGAGGTAATCATGCCACAAGATTATTTTTAATGATTCCTCCTTTAGTAATTTTATCTGCCCTGGGTTTAAATAAAATTATTGATTGGGCTAAAAAAATAAAAATTATTAAATTAATTTTATTATTGGTCTGTATTTTATTAACTTTTAATTTTTCCTTTTATTTATTCAGTTATTTTAAATATTACCCTAGGGAGTCTTGGCTTTATTGGCATTATGGTTATAAACAAGCTATGAGTGCAGTTGTAAAACATCAAGATAATTATGACTTAATATTAATTAATAATAGTTATGAGCCTGCTTTATTACGTTATCTTTTTTGGTCGAAATATCCACCACGAGTTTTTCATCAATTATTCGAAGATAATAAAACAAAAGAAGATATTTTACCTGGATTTAATGGTTTTAAGCTAGAAAATATTTATTTTGTCAGTCCTGAAGGTGAATATTGGTGGAATAATCTAGATAAAAACACCCTCTATTTGGCTTCTGCTAAGAATGATGTAGCGGGTGATTGGGATTGGCAAAAGACACCACCTAGAGGTATTAAAGTTTTAGAAATTATAGATAACCCTTTAGGTGGTCACATTTTCTATTTGGTAACTCATGAATAAAAGTTTTAAGAAAAAGTTATTAAGTGTTTTTATTGGTGCCTTTTTATTAAGGGTTATTTTAATTTTTACTCCAGCCCATATCGATATTATTAATCATGTCGATTGGGGAGTAAAACTTTGGGAATATGGATTTAAAGACTTCTATGAGCAGATTATTTGGGCTCTGTCTTGGCCTAATCAGCCATTAGCCAGCATTTTCCTTTTTGCTCTTATTGCCAAACTAAAAGATTTTATTTTTAACTCCATTATGTTTGTTAATGTAAATGTTGCTATTTTTCCTTCTTTCATAATGCCTTTTTTAGAAAAAAATCTTCACATAATTTTGCTTAAATTCCCTTTTGTTTTAACAGATATAGGTATTGGTGTTTTAATTTATAAAGTTGTTAAGGATTTAGTAAAGAAAAATACTTTGGCTTTATTAGCAGCTGCTTTTTTCCTTTTTAATCCAGCTTTAATTTATAATTCTGTGGTTTGGGGTCAAACAGATTCTTTAATTAATTTTTTAGCCTTATTAGGTTTATGGTTATTTTGGAAAGATAAACTATTTTTTGGCGTTTTCTTTTTTATCTTGTCTTTATTCTTTAAGCTTTCTTTAATTATTCTTTTGCCTTTATTAATCTTTATGATTTGGCAAAAAAGAAAAATTTGGCTAAGATTACTTTTAGTTTTTATAGTCAACATTGTTATCTTTCTTTTATTTGCTTATCCTTTTGTTCATCATGGTAACGTTTTTACTTGGCTTTGGTATCTTTACACTAATCGTGTTTTACCTAGACAAGGTAACATGCTTTCAGGAAACGCTTTTAATTTATGGACTTTATTTTATGGTGTTGATTTTTCATTAAAGGAAAACTTAATAGTTTTAGGCATACAGGCTAAAACATGGGGGAGAATAATATTTTCCTTAATAAGTATTATTTTTACCGTTGCTTTGTTTTTGAAAAAGAAAAGTTTTGATTTTAAAAATTACTTACAATTAGGAGTTATTTATTCTTTTTCCGCTTTCTTGTTTTTAACTAACATGCATGAAAGATATCTTTATCCAAGTTTAGTTTTGTTGGTATTTTTAATCTTTTTAAAGAAGAAATTTTCAAGATTAATGATTATTTTTGTTATTTTATCTTGTGTCTACCTTTTAAATCTTTATAATCTTTGGTGGATGCCTCGTTTTGAACCATTTGTTAATTTCTTAAGTTTTAGTGATGCTTTGGTTCCAAGAATACTTTCTTTTTCAAATATTATCATTTTTTTGTTAATATTAAAGGAGTTCTGGTATGAAAAAAAATTGGCCTAAATTTGTTTTGTTTTTAATAATAGCTTTGGCATTCTTAATAAGGATTCCTGGTCTTGCTTCTTTTCCGACCGGTTTTACAGCGGATGAAGCAGCTCAAGGATATACAGCTTATTCTATTTTAAAAACAGGTAGTGATGAGTGGGGTAAATTTTTACCAATAAGTTTAAGATCGTTTGGTGATTTTAAAGCCCCTTTATATACTTATTTAACTGTTCCTAGTGTAGCTTTGTTTGGTTTAAATGAGTTTGCTGTTCGTTTTCCTTCTGTTATTTTAGGAACTTTAGCTGTTTTATTTACTTATCTTCTGGCCAATGAGTTATTTAAAAATAGAAAACTGGCCTTAATTGCGGCCTTACTTTTGGCTATTTCCCCCTGGCATTTTTCTTTATCAAGAGGCGCCTTTGAGGCCAATCTAACAACTTTTTTCCTTCCGGCAGGTTTATATTTTTTCTTAAAGGGAATAAAAAAGCCTGGATTTTTAACTTTATCTTTTTTGTTTTTCGGTTTAAATCTTTTTACTTATCACAGTGCAAGATTGATTACTTTAATCTTTTTAGGTTTCTTGTTTCTTTGGAAAAGAAAAGAACTTTGGCCCATTTCTAAGAAATATCTTGCTCCTTATTTAATTTTGTTTTTCTTTTTAATCGGATTTTTATTTAGCTTTTTTGGAGGGGCTATTAGTAGGGTTGGTGATATTGGTATCTTTTCAGCTGGATTAGAAATTCCTGAGATTTTTTTAAGAAATTATTTTTCTTACTTTTCTTTAAATTTCTTATTCTTTCAGGGAGCTAAGGAAGCCACTTATGGAATGATTCCCGGGAAAGGTTTGCTCTATTTATTTGAACTTCCTTTATTAATTGGCGCAATTTTCTTTTTAATAAAAAAATGGCAGAAGAATCTATTGCCTTTGGTTTTTTGGATCATTTTAGCTCCATTACCTGCTTCTTTGGCTTTTGGTGTTGGCTTTCATGCTAATCGTATGGCGGTAATGATGCCAGCTATACAAATTCTTTCAGCCTATGGTTTAATTTTGTTATGGCAAAAGATTAAGGGAAAAAGATTAAAAATCTTTTCTTCTTTGTTAATAAGTTTGATTATTCTTTTTTCTTCAATAAACTTTTTAAGAGCTTATATTACTCGATCTCCTAAGGTTACTCCACAAGCGATGGGTTATGGTTGGCAAGAACTGGTTGAGGTTTTAGAAGAAAAAGAAGATAAATTTGAAAGGATAATTATTAGCAGGAAGTTTTCAGAACCTCAAGCTTATTTAGCTTTTTATAAAAAATGGGATCCAGAATCTTTTCAAAAAGAATCTTTAGATTGGCTAAAGTATGAAGAAAATGGCTTGATGTTTGTTGATCAACTAGGTCATTATAAGTTAGGTAAATATGAGTTTCGTGATATTCATTGGCCAGTAGATAAAGAACTTACTAAAACACTTTTGGTAGTTAAAGATGGAGAGGCGAATTTAGCTGAGGTAGAGTCTTACAGAATAATTCCTTATCCGACAGGAAAGAAAGCTTTTTTAGTAATTGAATTACCATGAAGATTTTTAAAAACTATAAAATTGGATTTTTACTTTTAGCTATTTTACTTTTAGCTTCTTTTTTGAGGATTTATCAAATTTCTTCAAATCCGCCTGCCTTGAATTGGGATGAGGTTTCTCATGGTTATAATGCCTATTCTATTTTAAAAATAGGTCAAGATGAATGGGGGAATAAACTACCTTTAATATTCAGAGCTTACGGTGATTACAAACTTCCTTTTTATATTTATACTACTTCCTTAAGTGTTTCTGTTTTTGGTCTAAATGAATTTGCTGTTCGTTTTCCTTCTGCTTTAGCAGGAATATTAGCTGTTTTCTTTACTTATCTTTTAGTAAGGAGAATAACTAAGAATGAATGGTTAGGATTATTGTCTTCTTTGCTTTTGGCTATTTCTCCTTGGCATATATTTTTATCAAGACCAGCTTTTGAAGCGAACCTAGCAAGTTTCCTAATTATTGGCGGGTTTTATTACTTTTTAGTGGGACTTAATAGAAAATGGTTTTTG
>CAZJJY010000020.1:0-10507 GCA_964546445.1 uncultured Gammaproteobacteria bacterium | reverse complement strand
AAAACTTTATCAGATTTAACATCAATGGTAATATAAAAATCTGGAAATTTAATTCTTGAACCATCATCAACTCCAGCTGGAATTCTAATTTTTCTTTTTTTACCTTTAATAACAAATTCTTTTTCGCAGCCTCTAGCCGCATCCATGAAAGATAGAGTTAAACCATAGCGAGACATTTGTGGGCCTTGTCTAAAAGGAGATCCTCCACCAAAAAATTGTTCAAAGATTTCAAAAGGATCAGAAAAACCTCCAAAATCAGAACCCTCTTGACCGCCGGAACTAGCATAAGAATAAGTAAAGGGTCCTTGTTTATAAGTTCTTGAACCACCGAAAGGCCCACCAGCATCGCCACCAACCCCTGGACCAAAGGGAGAATGGCCATATTGATCATAAGTTTGTTTCTTCTGAGGATTAGATAAAATTTCGTAGGCCTCGTTAATTTCTTTAAACTTTTCAGCTGCTTCTTCAGTCTTATTACGATCTGGATGCCATTTTAAAGCTAACTTACGATAAGCTTTTTTGATATCTGGAGCCGAAGAATCTTTAGAAACTTCTAAAACATCATAATAATCTCTTTTGGTTGACATGATTTATTTTAACAAAACTTAAGGCCGCTTACGCGACCCTAAAATTTTAATTTTAATTTTTTAACTTATTCGACAACTTCTCCTTCTTCCGCTTTCTCTTTACCCTTAGCTTTATCATCTTTCCCTTCTTTCTTTTTAGAAGGCTCTTCTTTTGGTTTCCCTTCCTTATCTGGAGCCTGTTGTTGTTGCTGTTGCTGATACATGGCCTCTCCAATCTTTTGGAGATTATCAGAAAGCTCTTTAGAAGCTTTTTCTAATTCTTCTTTTGAAGAATCTTCTTTCGCTAAAACTTCTTTTAGCTTTTTAACTTCTTCTTCAACTTTTTCTTTATCTTCTTTTTTAACCTTATCACCAGCATCTTTCAAGGTTTTTTCAGCCGTGAAGACTAAGTTATCAGCCTGATTTCTGGCCTCAACTGCTTCCTTTTTCTTTTTGTCTTCTTCGGCATGTTTTTCAGCCTCTTGTTGGGCCGTTTTAACTTCCTCATCAGAAAGACCAACTGCTCCTTTGATGGTGATTTTTTGTTCTTTATTGGTGGCCTTGTCTTGAGCTTTGACGGTTAAAATACCGTTGGCATCAATATCAAAAACAACCTCAATTTGAGGAACCCCCCTTGGAGCCGGTGGAATACCGTCCAAAACAAATCGTCCTAAAGATTTATTGTCAGCGGCCATTGGTCGCTCACCTTGTAAAACATTAATCTCTACTTGAGTCTGATTAGCAGCCGCCGTAGAGAAAATTTGAGATTTAGAGGCTGGGACAGTCGTATTCCTTTCGATTAAAGAAGTTCTGACACTTCCTAGTGTCTCAATCCCTAATGTTAGAGGAGTGACATCTAGAAGAAGAACGTCTTTAACTTCTCCCCCTAAAACGCCTCCTTGGATGGCTGCCCCAATAGCAACTACTTCGTCTGGATTAACAGAACGGTTAGGGGCTTTTCCAAAGAAATCTTTAACCGTCTTGTTGACTAATGGCATTCTAGTCATGCCTCCAACCATGATAATTTCTTTGACCTCAGAAGTCTTTATCTTGGCATCCTTAAGACAGTCCTCAACCGGTTTAAGAGTACTCTCAACGAGATCAGAAACTAATTGCTCTAACTTTGCTCTGCTGAGCTTCAAAGACAGATGAAGCGGTTGTCCACCTTTTCCTTGAGTAATATAGGGCTGATTAATATCTGTCTCCTGAGTAGAAGAAAGCTCAATTTTTGCTTTTTCAGCCGCATCACGAACACGCTGCAAAGCCTGTTTATCTTCTCTTAAATCAACTCCATTTTCTTTTTTAAACTCTTCGGCGATCCAATCAACAATTTTTTCGTCAAAGTCATCACCACCAAGATGGGTATCCCCATTGGTTGCTTTAACTTCAAAAACTCCACCACCAATCTCTAGAATGGAAATATCAAAAGTACCCCCACCTAAATCATAAACGGCAATGGTTTCTCCACTTTTCTTTTCTAAACCATAAGCCAAAGCAGCGGCCGTTGGTTCATTAATAATTCGCTCTACTTTCAAACCGGCGATTTCACCAGCTTGTTTAGTCGCTTGACGCTGAGCATCATCAAAGTAAGCAGGAACAGTAATGACCGCACTTTCGACCTTTTCTCCTAAAAAGGCTTCGGCATCAGTCTTACACTTAGCCAGAATTTTGGCTGAAATTTCCTGAGGGGTATAATCCTTACCACCAATTTCTATAACGGCCATTCCTTCTTTACCTTCTTTAATTTTATAGGCAACCATTTTTTGACTCTTTTTAACTTCTTCGTCAGAAAAACGATGACCCATTAATCTTTTAGCTGAATAAACAGTATTTTCTGGATTAAGAACCATTTGTCTTTTAGCCACTTCACCGACTAAATTTTTAACTGGTTCTACGGCTGAGGGAATAGTATTTTTCCCTTCGGCTGAAGGGATAACTTTGGCTTTTCCAGCCTCCATAACGGCCACGGCGGAATTAGTTGTTCCTAGATCGATTCCAATAATTTTTGACATAATTTTTTTCCTTTCTTATTTACCCTGACCAACTTTTACCTTGGCAGGTCTAATAACTTTTTTATTTAATAAATAACCTTTTAAAATAACTTCTAATATTTTATTTTTCTGTCCTGCGATAACTTCGACTGCTTCCATTAGTTTCGGATCAAAATTCTTTCCCAAAGCTTCTATTTCTTCAACTTCTTCAGATTTCAAAACTTCTTTTAACCTACTAACTGTTAAATTTAAACCTTCATCTTTTAAATGTTTTTGACAACGCTCTAGGTCATCTAAAACCCCAATCATCTTGACAACCAAACAACTCTTAGAGAAATTAACAAAATCTTCTTTTTCCTTAGCAATTCTTTTCTCTAAGTTAGCATAATCAGCTAAAGCTCTTTTCCATTTATTTTCTAAATCAATAACTTTTTCTTCCAAAATCGGTTTCTTCAAACTTTTCTTGACCATTTTTATAAATTACCTGATAATTCCTCAATCAACTTAGCAAAATAACGAACAGTCGGAACTACTGAAGAATAATTCAATCTGTTAGAACCAATAACTCCTACTGAACCAGAATTTTTATCACCGATTTGAAAATCAACAAAAACCATTCCACAAGGCTCTAAGTAATCATAACCGAATTCATCACCAAAAAGAAAGTGGACTGAACCTTCATCAAAAGATTTTTCAAATAAACGATTGATTTGATTAGCCTCATCCAACATTGAAAGAATTGTTTTGGTTACATCAATATCAAAAAACTCTGGCATATTCAAAATATTGGCATAACCAGCATGATAAATTTCACCATCTTTAACTGTCGCTAAAGCCAAACTTTTCGTCTGCTTAGCCAAAGCCTTAACTGCTTCTTTCATGAGATGATCAAAATCAAAACGAGAATCCCAAATCTTCTCTCGAGCGGCTACTTCATCAACAACAGAAAGTTTTTTCTCTTCCATTAATTGATTAATATAAAAACGAAAAGCATCTTTGGTCGGAATTCTACCGGCTGAAGTATGAGGCTGTTTAAAATAACCATTTTTGATTAATTTGGCCATTTCATTACGAATAGTCGCCGGAGAAATACCCAGCTCATATTTTTTTTCTAAAACTGCTGAACCCACTGGCTCACCACTTTCAATATATTCTTCAATAACAGCCTTTAAAATTTTGATTTGTCGTTCGGTTAATTCTGCCATTTTCGATTAATTTAGCCTTAATAAAAAGGCCAATTAGCACTTTTATATCATAACTGCTAAATGTTGTCAAGGACTTATTATATTAATTAAAACTCAAAATATCTTTATCCTTCAAGGAGTGGCTTAAACCAACTTGCTGAGCTGGAAAGCGGGCTGAAGGTCCCCATAAAATAATATTCTTCATTTCTTTACCTTGAGGAAAAGTTTTTTCAAAAACATCTTTAACCGTTCTCCCTTCTTTAAGAATAAGAGGTTTTTCTAAATCTGGTTTTTTACCTTTAGGTTTTAGATAAATACGCATTAACTTTAATTCTTGCCAGATACCTTCTTTTAATTTATCTAATCCTGTTTCTTTTAGCCCACTTATAAATAATTTATCCTTATCTTCTTTTAATGAAGAGTCTTTTAATAAATCGACTTTATTAACAACTAAGAGCCTCGGGAGTTTATCAAGACCAACCTGCTCTATCTCTTTTAGTAGCTCTTTAACCTTATTTAAATTTTTAACGTCAATAACCAAAACCAATAAATCAGAAACTTTTGCCGCAGAAAGAACTTCTCTTCCTCTCCCTAAACCCTCAGCTGCGCCTTTGATAATCCCTGGAAGATCGAAAATCTGAATTAATGCTCCCTTATATTTAAGTATTCCTGGAACAACACTTAAGGTGGTAAAAGGCCAAGATTCGATACGGACTTTAGCATTGGTTAACTTTTTAAGTAAAGTTGACTTACCGACTGAAGGTGGTCCAATAAAAACAACTGTCGCGTCTCCTTCTTTCTTGGGGATAAAACCAAAACCACCACTTTTCTTCTTAATTTGTTTTTCCTTATTTTTAAGTTTGGCGATCCTCGCTTTTAATCTCCCAATGTGATGCTCTGTTCCTTTATGATAAGGAGTTTTTTTAATCTCTTCTTCTAATAAAGAGATCTTTTCGTCAATATCTTGAGTTAAAATGGAGATAGAACTACTCATGATTCAGGTGGAGGAGTAATTGTTTCGGGTAGTTTTCTAATCTTTTTGAAACGAATAATTATTCTTCTTAAAATAGATACTTCCTCTATTCTGAAAAGCCAACTTAAAAGCAAATAAGTCACAATCCCCAACAAAACTACAAAAACTGTTAATAAAATTAAATTTAAAGTGTAACGAGTATCTAAAACAAAAAGCTCAAAACTAGTTGGTAGTTTTAAACCAACCCAACGTAAAAAAGAAAGATTTTTATCCCAAGCCGAACGGTCTAAAACCTTGAGCAAGAAAAAGATCAATCCCCCCGATAAAAAAGAAGCCAAAGTTGTTTTTGCAAAAGTAGTAAAAATTTTTGTTTCTTTAAAAATGGGAATTTTTTTAGAGATTAG
Source organism: uncultured Gammaproteobacteria bacterium (assembly GCA_964546445.1). Classification (GTDB taxonomy): domain Bacteria; phylum Patescibacteriota; class Microgenomatia; order PFEM01; family JAPLYW01; genus CAZJJY01. The sequence goes on along the minus strand of CAZJJY010000020.1, from coordinate 5,389 downwards.
AATGAATAAGATCGTGACTTGAATCAAAGAGGCCAAAGAAAAAGCTAGAGCTAAAGTCCAAATCTGGAATTTAAAAACAATGATAAAAAGCACCCCCAAACAAATATTAATAACAATTGCACTAATCGAAACTTTAACTGGTGTTTTGGTATCATGAAGAGCCCAAAAAGCCCTATTTAAAGGGTAAATTAGCCCCTGAGCTAAAACTCCTAAACTAAAAGCAGAAAGAGTATAACCTGTTTGAACTGTAGATTCCCAAGTAAAACGAGCTGATCCAAAAACTAAACGAACTATAGGAATTCTTAAAATTGTCAGAAAAACAGCCGCTGGTAAAATTAAAAAGAAAACTTGGCTAAGTAAGGAATTTAAGGTCTTGCTAAATTGGACAAAATTTTTCTTAGCTGATTGATAAGACAAAGTTGGTAAAGCCGCTTTGGCCATACTTATCCCAAAAAGACCAATTGGAAGCAAAGCCAAAGAATGAGCAAAAGTAAAATAAGTATAAGAAGCTACCGAAACCAAAGAAGCTAGAAAAAGTTCTGCTATTTTCCCCAATTGGAAAGCAGATAATTCAATTATCCGAGGTAAAGCTAATCTCCCAATCTCTCTTACTCCTGGATGCCTTAAATTTAAAGATAATCTTGGTCTAAACCCTAAAAATAAAGCCAAAGGTAATTGAATGAAGAAATGTAAAGCCGCTCCAATAACAGCTCCAATAACTGGACCATAAATACCAAAACGAACCGAAAGAAAAATTGTTCCTAGAATAATACCTGAGTTATAAAGTAAGGGAGCCAGGGCTGGAACTAAAAATCTTTGCAAAGATTCTAAAACCGAAGTTAAAAAATAACTTAAAACGAAAAAGGCTTGAGCTAAAAGCAAAATTCGAGAAAGATTGGCTATTTGTATAACATCTTGAGAATTAAAACCAGGAGCTATTATCTGATAAATAGGACGAGCTGTCATAAATATGACAATGGCTAAAGCTATAAAAATTAAAAAAGCAAAGTTAAGACAGGTAGAAGCAATCCTCCATGCCTCTTCTTTCTTTTTTCTAGAAATATAAGAAGTAAAAGTTGGAATAAAGGCGGAAGCAAAAGTTCCAAAAACCAAAATTTCAAAAATAGTTTCTGGAATCCTAAAAGCAGCAAAGTAGATAGAAAGAGTTTCTACTGAGAAGAATTCAGCTAAAACACGGTTACGAACTAAGCCTAAAACCCTCGAAGCGGCAATAGTTACCATAATGATTAAAGCCGCTGATAGGATTGTTGTCTGCCTATCAGTAAAAACTTTTGAACCGCGTTGAAGTAAATTCCTAATCATTGTTTTTAAGCTAAATTTTTGCTACAATTTAATCAATTGTACTAATTGTACAATGGCTTATTGCCTATTGTAAATTAGTTTTTTTATTATTTTAAAAAATGCCAATAATTAAATCAGCTAAAAAAGCCCTTCGTCGTGACAAAAGAAGGGCCATCGTCAATAAAAAAATAAAGGATAAAGTAAAAGCGACTTTGAAAAAAAGTCGTAAGAATCCTAATAAAAAAAATTTAAGAGAAACTTTTAGTTTTTTAGATAGAGCGGCTAAAAAAAATGTTATTCACAAGAACAAAGCTAACCGTTTAAAATCTCGACTGTCTAAACTGATTAAAAAGAAAAAATAACTAATCCCTCTTTACAAAACTCCCTTACCTAAACTATACTATTTTTAGGTTCCTATGGCTGCCCAAAAGAAGCTTTCAGAAACTAAAATTGAATTTATTCCTCAAGAAGATTGGGAAAAAACAAGTCTCGGTCGATTCTTAAAATGGCTCTTACAAGTTGGTAGGTGGATTATTATTGTGACTGAGTTAGTCGTTATCTTGGCTTTTATCTCAAGATTTAAGTTAGATAGGGATCTAACTAACCTTAACGAAGAAATTAAACAGAAACAGGCTATTATCAGCTCCTCTTCAGATTTTGAAAAAGAATTTTTATTCCTACAAAAAAGGCTTTCTACCATTGAGGGTTTAAGAAAAAATCAAGTTGAAATTAATCAAATAATGGATGTCTTCGCTCAATTGACCCCAATTGGAGTTAAACTTTCTAATTTTTCTTTAGCTGGAGAAGAAATTAATCTTACCGCCGTTGCTAATTCTGAATTTACCTTTGCTAGTTTCCTAAAAAATCTTAAAAACTCACCACAACTTAATAACGTTGCTGTTTTTAACGTTTCTATTGGAGGGGAATATACATCAGGAATTAATTTTAATATAAAGGCAGAACTTAAAACATAAAATGGTTGATATTAATCTACAAGCTGGGCTACATCGTTATAATCGTTATTTTGTTGACCTAAGCAACTTTTATAAAACTAGAAAGGCTCGGGTTTACACCGGCATTATTGCTGCTTTGGTTACGATTATTTTCTTTATTGCTTTTGCCATTAAACCAACATTAGTTACCATCGCTGGATTAATTAAACAGGTTAAAGATCAGCAATTCGTCTTAACAAGCTTAGAAGGAAAAATTAGAAATCTCTCTACAGCCCAAACCAATTATCTAAATAATGAATCAAAAATTTATCTTGTTAACGAAGCATTACCAGCCAGTGCCGAAATTGATTCTTTAGCAAAACAACTAGAAGCTTTAAGCAGAAAGACTGAAGTTTCTATTGAAAGTTTTCGTATTAATGAAGCTGTTTTAGACTCAGCAGAAGAAAAAATAGCCAATGAAAAACAACCTGTCAATTTTAACGTCACTGTCAGTGGTAACTATGAGAACTTAAGAAAATTTATTAACCTACTATCCAATTTAAGAAGAACTATTAGTATTGAAAGTTTTGTTTTTCAGTCTGGGAGAGATCAGAGTGGTATCTTAGCTTTAAATATTAATGGCCAAGTTTGGTTTTTACCAAAATAAATTTTTAATAAAATAAAATGACACAACAACAATTTGGACTAGGAAAAAACGCTTTGTTTTTATCTTTAATAAGTCTTCTAACTGTTATCAGTTGGGTCGGATTTGAAGTCTACAAAGCCAGCAATAAAACAACTATTACCAAGGTAACCAAAGAACAAATGACCCCTATAAACCCTAATATTAAAACAACTATTTTTGAAAAAATTGAAAATAATCTTTCTTTATCCGAAGAAGAATTAAATACCATAACCGCCCCTGAGGCCACTCAAGAAGCAGAGTTAGAACAAGAGATAGAACAAGAAACTACTAAATCTGCTCAGATTAATGAAGAAGAGGCAACTAGTAGTAGCCAAGTAACACAAGAAAATGATACTGTAGATTAAGAGTTCTTAGTCTGCCCTTTAAGGTGGATTGTTTGTTATGAAGAAAATTCGTCGCTTACCAACAATCGTCGGTCTTTTACTAGTCCTAACTGCCATCACTGGCGGTGTTGTTTTGATCAAAAAAGGTCCTAATCTTTTTTTAAGAGCCGCTCCTGAACTAACTCCTACCCAAATAAAAATAACTAATGTTAATGATACTAGCTTTACTATTTCTTGGATTACTGATGAGGCAACTTCTGGTTTTATTAAATATGGCCTAGATAAAAATCCAAACTTTACAGCCGCTGATGATCGAGACCAACTTTCAGGAAATACAGAAAGCTTCCTAACTCATCATATTACTGTTAAGAACCTAAAACCTAACACTGCTTACTTTTTCAAAATTGGTTCGGGAGGTAAAATATTTGACAATAACGATCAAGCATATCAGATAAAAACTGCTTCCATTATCTCTTCATCCCCTCCATCTAATGATGTTGCCTATGGAACAGTTGTTGATCAAAATAATAATCCAATCGAAGGAGTTATTGTTTATCTTTCCTTAGCTAATTCTAACCCTGCCTCTTCCTTAACTAAATCCTCAGGAAGTTGGGTTATTCCTTTAAACCTTATCCGTTCGGCTGATTTAAGTGTTTATACGACTTATGATAAAGATGCTTCCATCGAAGAAATATTTATTCAAGCAAGTACAACAGGAACAGCAACTGTCGTCGCTACCACTAAAAATGACAGTCCCATGCCTAAAATAACCCTGGGTCAAAACTTTGATTTTAGAGAAATTGCTGAAGCAAAAACAACAATTCCTGAAGAAGAACAAGAACCACAACCAGAGGCAACTCCAACTAGTAAATTCAGCCTAGAAGAAGCTAACCCTTCAGTTACTCCCTCAGGAGAGTTAACAATTACCAATCCTGAAGCACAGGAAGAAATTAATACTCAAAAACCACAATTTTTAGGAACAGGACCCGTGGGGGAAACATTAACTATTACTATTGAATCCCCAGCTACTTATTCAGGGGTTATTAGTGCCGATCAAAGCGGTAACTGGAAATGGACTCCTCCTGAAAACCTAGAAACAGGAGAGCATACCGTTACTGTAAGCTACACTGATAACAACGGTATAATACAAAAGATTGCTAAATCTTTCACTGTCTTAGCAGCTGGTGAAAGTTCTATGCCAGCCATGACTGCCTCTCCATCTGGGGAAACAACAACATCAGGAGAATCAAGTCCTTCAGCTGAAGTTTCTCCAACATCAACACCAACCGCCACCCCAACTATAAGTTCAACCGATAGTGGAAGAACATCAATGCCTTCCACCGAAAGTGGTGTCCCTACATCTGGTTACTTGACACCAACATTCTTGATATTCATAATGGGTACTAGTTTTATATTTATGGGATTATTCCTAAGAAAATTCAATGAACAATCTGCCTAAAGACGATCAAGATAAAGAAAACCCAACAACTTCAACAGAAGAAATTAAGATTGGATCGTTGGACGGTCAAGAAACTTCTCCCTCTCCAAAAATAGATCAAACCGAAGAAAGTAAAGAACCAAAATCAGAGATAGAAAAACAATTTGAAAAAGATGAGAAATCTATTCCTAAAACGGCTCCACCAATAGAAGAAAATCAAGAAAAAGTAGAACCGGTTATAGTATCTGACATAAAAGAAGAACCAATAAAAACAAATGTTCAACAAGTAGCAGAAGAAGAACAATCTCCTATTACCCCTCCAAAAAGTAAAATTAAAAACATCTCGGCCATTGTTAGCTTGCTTGTAATTATTGTCGCCTTACCAACAAGTCTTTTCCTTGTTAAACAAAGACAGGAAATTAGAAAAGAAGCAGCTTGTAATGTTGAAAAATCAACCGGAAATGTTACTCAATGCGGTGTAACTGTTTCTGCTGGGAATGGAACTTCTAGTTGTAGGAGCTTAACAGGAAACTATTCTTTTAGAAATAATTCTAGTAAAACTGTTGAAATGATAGTTCATGTTTATGGCTGTGCTTGTAGTGATGGTGATAGAAATACTTGCGGAACTAATAGCGGTGATTGCAGAAGTGATGAAAAAAAAATTACCATCGGGGCAAATAGTTCAACT
>CAZJJY010000019.1:5996-11043 GCA_964546445.1 uncultured Gammaproteobacteria bacterium | reverse complement strand
GCTACGTGAGCTGGGTTCAGAACGTCGTAAGACAGTTCGGTCTCTATCCGCAGTAATCGTTGAATATCTGAAGGAATCTGACCACAGTACGAGAGGACCTGGTTGGAGGAATCCCTAGTGTGCCAGTTGTTTCTATCAAGAGCAGCGCTGGGTAGCTACATTCCTTTAGGATAACCGCTGAAAGCATCTTAAGCGGGAAGCCTTACCTAAGATTAGATATTCTTTCTCCTTTATTGGAGATGAAGATCAGTTGTAGACCACAACTTTGATAGGCTGGAAGTGTAATTAGAGTAATCTATTTAGCTAACCAGTACTAACGATCGATAAAATTAGCTTTTTTTCTTTTTCTTTTGTCGATGGAAATCTACCTACTTTTTAAAGAGCAAAATTAGTTTGTCCTGGTGATTTGAGCGTCGTCGAACTACACCTTTCCATTCCGAACAGGATCGTAAAAGGCGACAGCGGGGACGATAGTTAACTCGCAAGGGTTTGCGAAAATACCTCATTGCCAGGACATTTTTTTGGCAAAATGTTATTGTCAAAAACGAGCTTTTGGTTTAAAATAAAGGAAAGCAAAGGAAAGAGAGGTATCGTGAGTGGTAAAAAAACAAGACAAGAAAATTTCTGTAAAGAAAAAGACTATTAAAAAGCCTTTAAAAAAGGTTTCTTCTTCCTTTTCTAAAAAACCTCAAACAATGGACCAGCTCTTGAAACAAACAGGCTATAATTTTCATGGTTTTAGAAAGGGTGATGTTGTTGAGGGAATAATCACCGAGAAAACAAAGAGGAAGGTTTGGGTTGATATTGGAGCTAAGACTGAGGGAATAATTTTAGATAAAGAAATTAAAGCAGCCAAAGAGTTTATTAACCAATTAAAAGTTGGGGATAAATTAAAAGTAACAATTTTTCAACCAGAAAATGAAACAGGACAACCTCTTTTATCTTTTAGAAGGATTTTAAATGATTTTGTTTGGGCAGAATTAGAAGAAGCTTTAAAGACAGGGTCTCCGATTAAGGCCAGAGGTAAAGAAGCCAACAAGGGGGGATTAGTGGTAGAGGTTAAAGGTTTACCAGGTTTTATCCCGTCTTCTTGTTTTAGTGCTAAATTAACCGGTAAGATTGATGAATTAATAAATAAAACTGTTGAGGCAAGACTTATCGAGATCGACAGAAAGAAAACTCGTTTAATTTTATCTGAGAAAGCTATTTCTGAATCAGACTTAATTGAAGATCAAAAAGAATTACTTGATAAGGTTAAAGTTGGCGATGAATTTGATGGAGAAGTAACTGGAACGATGTCTTTTGGGTTATTCGTTAAGGTCGAGATAAAAAGTAGTAAAAAGAAAGAGAAAAAAGATTCTTTATCTTTAGAAGGGCTTGTTCATATTTCTGAAATATCTTGGGAAAAAGTTGAAGATCCGAGTAAATTTTATAAACAAAAAGATAAGGTCAAAGTTAAGGTTTTGGCGGTTGATAAAAAGACCGGGAAATTAAATCTTTCTATTAAACAACTTAAGAATGATCCTTGGAAAGACATTAAAAAGAGCTATCCTTTGGAAAGTAAGATTAAGGGAGAAGTTATTCGCATGGCTCCTTTTGGTGTTTTTGTTAGTTTAGATAAAGGGGTTGAAGGTCTTATTCATATTTCTAAAGTTCCAGCTGAGAAATCACTAAAAGTTGGTGACAAGGTTGATTGTTTTATTGAATCTGTAGATAAAGAGGCAAGAAAAATGAGTTTAGGTTTAGTTTTGAAAGCAAAACCTGTCGGTTATAAATAATAAAAGTTATGGTTAAGACAAAAACAGTCTTTGTTTGTCAGCAATGTGGTGCAGATACCATTAAATGGTCGGGTAAATGTCCTAGTTGTGGAGAATGGAATTCGTTGATAGAAACAGTTGTCCCTGATTCTCATAAAGGATCAATTCGAGAGAGAGAAAGAATAGTTCCTCAAAAACTTTCTGAAATTAAAACTCCTTTTCAAAGCAGAATGAAGACAGGTATTGGTGAATTAGATCGTGTTCTAGGTGGAGGTATTGTTTCAGGATCATTGGTTCTAGTTGCTGGAGAACCAGGGATTGGCAAAAGCACTTTGCTTTTACAATTAGCCTCTTTTCTTTCTGATAAAAACTCTTTTGATAAAAAAAATAAAGATAAGGATTTTAATATTCTTTATGTTTCAGGGGAAGAGTCACCTCAACAAATAAAAATAAGAGCCGAAAGATTGGGAGTTAAGAAGAGAGATAATTTGCTTTTTTTGCCGCAAACAGATGTTGATCAGGTTGTTGAGGCAATAAGGGATGCCGGAGTAAGAGGTTCGGGGTTGGTTATTATTGACTCTATCCAGACTTTAACGACAGAAGATCTTTCTTCTTCGGCTGGTTCTGTAGGACAAGTGAGAGAATCAACTTTAAGACTTTTAAAAATAGCCAAATCAACTGGTTTGCCGATTTTTTTAGTTGGCCATGTGACTAAAGAAGGGGCTGTAGCTGGTCCTAAGGTTTTAGAGCATATGGTTGATACGGTTTTATATCTTGAAGGTGAAAAACTGGGGACTTTTCGCCTACTTCGAACAAATAAAAATCGGTTTGGAGCGACAGATGAAGTTGGTGTTTTTGAAATGATGGATAAGGGAATGATAGAGGTAAGTAATTCTTCTAGATTATTTTTAACAAAGAGGCAGAAGAGAGTTCCAGGGTCTGTAGTAGTAGCAACAATGGAAGGAACGAGACCAATGTTAGTTGAGATACAAGCCTTAGTTGTGCCAACTCAATTAGCTTTACCTCGTCGTTTCGCTTCTGGGATTGATTTTAATAGATTACAGCTTATTACTGCCGTCCTATCTAAAAGGTTAGGTCTTCCCTTAGGATCTTTTGATATTTTTGTTAATGTTGCTGGTGGTCTAAGGATAGAAGAACCGGCGGCTGATTTAGGAGTTGCTTTGGCGATCTATACTTCCTTTAAGAACTTGTTTATAGATCCTAAAACGGTTGTTTTTGGTGAGCTAGGGTTATTAGGGGAGACAAGAGAGGTAGCTTATGTTAAACAGCGTCAAAAAGAGGCCAAAAGATTAGGGTTTACTGAGATAATTACTCCAGAAAAATATTCCTCTATCAACCAGGTAGTTAAGATATTAAAATAACTCCTTTGAAGTTATCCACAAAACATAAATTTATTGGAAAAGGTTAATTTCTGAGCCTATTTTTAAGGGTTATTTTATTATAGGATTGAGTCTTTTTCGTGATAGTTTTCCTATAGGATTGACAAAGAGATGGAAATATGATAAAAACAAAGAGCATTATTATCGCTAGTAAAAAATCACTACGAATAACAATGCTCTTTGCGAAATCAGATCGTTAGATCAGGACAGGTGATCCAACAATCAACTTTGAAAATAACATAATTGACAGACCCTGTCAAGACCGTTAAACGGTGCTTTAGAGCGGTTAGCTTTAAAGCGGAGGGTGATTCGTAGGGCAGGCGTATCACCTTCCGCTTTGGGGCTAACAAAGCCTTTAGAAAAGAGAGATTAAAGACTTGACAAAGAGTTTTATTATTGTTCTAATTAGTTTAGATAAAGTATTTTTACCTTAAGTTTAGATTCCTCTTTAAAATTTCAATTTATATTTTCTTGTAAAATAGATGGCTGATAAGAAAAAGCTTACTGTTGATGAGGTTGTTGGTTCTCTAGATAAAAATTCTCAACAAACAGTAAAAGAAATAAAAACCAATATAGAAGAAAAAGTAGTTACTTCAGAAAGTCGTCCTACTTCTACTCCAAGAGGGAGAGATAACGGCTTTAATGGCGTGGTTGATAATCGTGTTATTCCTGATGCTGGGGTACCGACTCATTATTTAGAGGGTATTTTGGATGTTTCTCCAGAAGGTCATGGTTATTTAAGACCTAAATTTTCTCCTTCTGATGGAGATGCCTATATTTCTTCTTCTCAGATTCACAGATTTAATTTAAGACCTGGCGATATGATTGGTGGACAAGTAAGGGAACCAAAAGAAAAAGAACGTTATTTTGGTCTTTTGAAAGTAGAAAAAGTGAATGAAATAAATATTGAGAAAGTGGGGAAGCGTCCTAATTTTGGAGATTTGCTCCCTATTTATCCAGACGAACAGATTAGATTAGAAACAGATAAAACTCCTTTATCGACGAGAATGATTGATTTGATTTCTCCGATTGGAAAAGGACAAAGAGGGTTGATTGTCTCTCCTCCTAAAGCAGGGAAAACATGGCTTTTAAAGGATATTGCTAGTGGTATTACCGCTAATAACAAAGATATTCATTTAATGGCTGTTTTAGTTGGCGAAAGACCTGAGGAAGTAACAGATATCATGCGTTCAGTTAAGGGAGAAGTTATCGCTTCTAACTTTGATGAGCCACCATCTCATCAATCAAGAGTAGCAGAGATTGCTTTAGAAAGAGCCAAGAGATTGGTGGAATTAGGGAAAGATGTTGTTATTCTTCTTGATTCAGTTACTCGTCTAGCCCGAGCTTATAATTTAAGCATTCCTACCTCAGGAAGAACTTTAACTGGTGGTTTTGATCCGGCCGCTTTATATCCAGCTAAACGTTTTTTAGGGGCGGCTAGGAATATTGAAAAGGGTGGTTCTTTAACCATTCTTGGAACGACCTTGGTTGAAACAGGTTCTAAAATGGATGATTTAATTTATGAAGAATTTAAAGGCACTGGTAATATGGAACTTCATTTAGTTCGTTCTTTGGCTGAACGTCGTGTTCATCCAGCTATTGATATTCAGCGCTCAGGGACACGTCAGGAGCACCTTATTTATGATGAAAAAACATACCCTAAAGTTGTGACGATGCGAAAGATGATTGATATGTTAGGGGCTGAGGAAAGAACAGAAATTATTTTAGAAAGATTAAGCAAATCAAAGAATAACGAAGAGTTTCTTAAAACATTGAATAAGGGTTAAAAATATGCTACGCTAGGTAGCATGCGAAGTTTTTCATTGGGTCGTGATTTAAAACATTTTTTTATCTTCCTTTTAGTCTATCTTAAGCAAAAGATTGTAAAAA
>CAZJJY010000019.1:0-5896 GCA_964546445.1 uncultured Gammaproteobacteria bacterium | reverse complement strand
TGGGGAAATGATTTAAAGTCGGTTAAAGATATTAAACCTGGTCAGAAATTGGATATTTTGCCAGTGAGTGGAATTATGTATAAGGTTAAACCCGGAGAAACAATTTATTCTGTTGCTAAGAAACACCAAATAGATGCTCAGGCAGTTGTTGATTGGCCTTACAACTCTTTCGCTAACGATGAAACTTTCGCCTTAGCCGTTGGTCAAACTTTGATGCTTCCGGATGGGATTAAACCTAAGGCAGCCCCAGTCGCTCCAAGAAGTAGTTTTTATGCGGCTACTATTCCTGGAGCTGGGTCAGGAACAGGTCAGTTTGTTTGGCCTACAGGAGGGAGAATCAGTCAAGGTTATTCTTGGTATCATAAAGGAATTGATATCGCCAATAAATCTTTACCAAATATTGTTGCTTGTGATTCAGGGACGGTTCTTATTGCTGGTTGGCCCTCTCCTTGGGCTTACGGTAATAGAGTCTTAATTGATCATGGGAATGGCTATCAGAGTTTATATGCTCATCTTTCCCTTATCTTTGTTGGTAATGGACAAAGCGTTAAGAAAGGGCAAGTGATTGCCAAAATGGGTTCTACTGGGAGAAGTACAGGTCCCCATCTTCATTTAGAAATTAGGAAAAATGGAGCCGCTTTAAATCCACTTAGCTTTCTTAAATAAATAGTTTTGAATTGAAGATTTGTTACTCTGTCTTAATTTCCTTTAATATGTAATAAGTAGACTTTCCTTTACCTTTTCTCTCTATTAAATTAAACCTAATAAGTTTTTGAAAATCTAAAGCCCTTGTAGCTTTGGCTCTTTTAACTAATTTGGAGTAATCTTTATTAGTGATAAACTTATTATTTCTGATAAACTCTAATATTTTTTTATGATGAGATCTTAATGTACTCTCAGGATTGATGTTGATATTAGGTAGTAATTTTTGAATTCTCAGCAGTTCATCAATAATTCCTTCGCAAAAATATTCAAGCCAACTGGTAAAATCAATTTTATTTACTAAATCGTAATAATTATTTTGTTCACCAATGAATTTAAAATACTTAGCTATGTTTTGATTATAATAATTTTCAAAACTAAAAAGATTAAAAGTGTTTAATCCTAATTTGGCTAAAAGTAATTTAGTAGCTAAGCGAGCAGTTCTGCCGTTACCGTCTATAAAAGGGTGGATAATAACCATTTGTTTGTGAAAAATACCAGCAATAATTAAAGGATCAATGGCTTTTTTGTTCTTGTGAATAAAATTAATCAGTTGTTCCATTAATTTTTCTACATCTTTATGATTGGGAGGAAGAAAGACGGTTTTACCCGTTTTGGGATTCCTGACAAATACTGGATGTTGTCTAAAATGGCCAGATTGATGTGATGGAAGGAGATCTCCAGTAACCTGTTTTTGAATATTAAGAATTAAATTTAAAGAAAGTTGATGATTTTTCAACTTTAATCTTTTATTTAGACTGATCAAAGCTTTATTATAATTAATGACTTCTTTTTCACTATCTCTGATATATTTTGGTTTTGATTTAAGAATTTTTTTAACTTCAGTTAGTGGAAGGGGGTTGCCTTCAATACTAGTTGAAGCGAAGCTAGATATAGCTCTAGCTGTTTTTTCTAACTCAACTAAAATGATATCTGGAAATCTTTTTTGATTTAGTTCAAATACTAACTTATTAATCTTTTTAATTTGAGCTAATAGTTTATTAGTGATGGAGTATTTTGGTTTAAACATTAGACTAATTATAGACGAATATTAGACGAATGTCAAGGTGAAAAAGAAGATGGATTTGCCTACTGGTAGGAAGGTAAAGTATAATAAAGAAGGTATAAAAATGGGCCCATGGCGAAGTTGGTATCGCGTCTCAATGGCATTGAGAAGATCGCCGGTTCGAATCCGGCTGGGTCCACAACAAGGGGCTATAGCTTAATTGGTAGAGCACGGCATTCGCATTGCCAAGACGTCGGTTCGACTCCGACTAGCTCCACTAAGATAAAGGAAGAGAGGAAGGTAGAAAAGGATTATTCTTCTAAGATTTCTATTTCAGAAGATTGAGTAGATTCGTTTCCTTCAGTATTAGATTGTTCAGGTAATTCAATTGGAGGAGAGATAACAGGAGAGGGAAGTACTTCAGGTTCAGTAAGTTGACTGGTACTTTCAGTGGCTTCAGTTAATTCTGCTTCAGGAAGTTGTTTGGCCAGATCTTCAAGTTCTGTTCTTGCCTTTAAGTAATCAGCAGAATCAGCAGGAATTAAGTTGGTAACAACAACCATCATATCATGAGCCTTTTGGAAATCACCTTTTTCTTTGTAAGCAGCAGCGAGATTATAATAGCCGTTGGCAAAATTAGGTTTGTCATCAATAGCTTTTTGAAACCACAAGATGGCATCGTCATATTGGCCCAAGGCATAATAAACTCCGCCAAAGCTTAATTTTAATTCAGGGTTGGTTGGGTCTAAGGTTACTGTTTGGTTATAGGTGGCTATTGTCCATTGATCTGCTCCTTCAGCAAAATTAATTAACTGGCGATATATCTGGCTTAAATTTTCCCAGTTAATAATCTTATTTTGATTTAAAGAGACAGCGACCTTAGCTTCTCTAATAGATTGTTGGATTAAACTGGTAATAGTTTGTCGGTCTTGATCAGAAATATCAGGATTTCCAGCAATACCATCTGCCAAAGCGAGATTAGTTTGAGAATAGGAAATTCTGTAGACATCACTAAAAGGATTTAGCTCAATGGCTTTGATTTGATTGTTGTAAGCATTAGTACCGTCATTAAGAGCAAGATTCCTTAATGAATTTCTAAAGTAAACTTCGGCGGCATAGATACGGCCAGCGAAATAGAGAGAGGTGCCGCTTAAAGCAACTACCAAAGCAAGAATAATCACAGGGAGAATTTTTGATTTTTCTTTGTATTGAGTCTTTGAAAAATCAATGGCGGTTAAGCTTAAAAGAATATATAAGGCAAAGATAACAAGGAAATTAATAGGAGTGGCAAGGAAAACTAAAAATATACTGAATAAAGCCAGTATATAAGGAGAATACTTTTTGGTTTTAATAACTTTGGTTATCAACCAAATCAAAGAGGCAAAACCTAGGATTCCCACCGTGGTAAAAAGATGCAAATAGAAATTACTTGAAACACCGAAACGGATGGTCCATAAATCAGTTAAATTATAGCTTGCAGGACGGAATTGAGAGAAAGCATCTAAGAAGCTTTTTGGTCCTACTCCTAAAAGAAAGATTTTCCCATTTTTAAAGGCTTCAATCATAATTGCCCAGGAAGTTGACAGAGGAAGTAGGAGTGGTTTACTGATTATTAAAACATCCCTTAGGGAAATGACTAAAGCAGTAGCAATAATTAAAATTGAAATAGGATAATGAATTAAAGAAATCTTGCCTTCTTTGCTTTTTTTCAGAATTAAAGCAAAACGACTTACAAGCAAAACCAAAGCAGGAATAAGGAAAGCGATTAGGCTTAAAACGCCTCCTGCTGGTGTCCAATTTCTACCTCTCATAAAGACAAAAGAACTGGTTTCAGAGATAAAGCTTTCACCAAGGCCGATGAACTGATAAATAATGGCTAAAGAGAGGACAACACTACTGACAATAAAGCTATTTAAAAGTTTAATTCTGTTTGCTTTGGTAATGTTGTTAATAATAATAAAGTAAAGAATAGTGAGGATAATAATTGTTCCTGTTCCATTGGGAAGCCAAAGCGTTTCCCATTTATTAGGAGAAGAAAAGATGGTAGAGAGAATAAAAGCAACAGCAATAGCTATGACAGGAAGATCAAAGATGGTCCTCTTGACGATTACTTGTTTGGTAATAACCATTTTAATAGCCCAAAGAACCAAGAGGATAAATACTGAAAAGATAAGAAAGATGTTTTTATTGAATTCATAAAATTCAGAAGTGAAAGGCAAAAAGAAAAGGGGAATCAGGCCAACTGAGGAGATTGATACCCAAAGAATAATTTTATTGATAAGTAAACTTCTTTTTTCTGCCATTAGTTAATAATAAGGTTTAGAAAACATACCTGTCAACTAGCACTAAAGTTTCTGATTTTAGTTTCTAGTAATTCTATAAAATTATCCGAAAACGATTCAAAGGAATAGATTGGTTCTTCCCTTAAGATATTGAGTAATTGATTAATTTGCATATTTGTTCCAGTATTGGTAGTTAATACTACTAATTATGGAATAAAATTGGGTATTTATCAAGCATATTGTCATCCGTTACCTGGTCTTGCTATAGGTTAAAGATTAGTGACTAAAATAGATTTAGGATAGTCATTGAATTGGTGAATTACTATGTAGTTGTCTATAATTTTTAGCGTTTTACTTCTTTTTTTAAGAGTAGCTAAATCTTGTTGAGACATCGTATATTTAACTTCTAAGGCTGTTTTACCATCAATAATAAAATCAATTTCACTGGAGACACCTTTACTGTAATAGGCTAATTGGTGAGTACCCCGCAGGTTTTGGAAAACACTTTGTTCAAATAATTGTCCCTGAGAGGTTTTACCGAGGGCGTTGATAATCCCTGAATCGCACATAAATAACTTCTTGCTTCCGGCGGCTTGCCGATCAATACTTCCGGAAAACTTTGGTAATAACGTAATAAAGTATGTTTGTTCCAGAAAAGCAAGATAACTGTAAACTGTTGCTCTGGAGACGGAAAGAGTAGTTGCTAATTTTAATATTTCAATTCTTTGGCCAACTCTGGGGACTAATAATAGAATAAGATCACGTAATTTTGACATATCATTAAAATCTGCCAAGTTTTTGGCGTCTTTTTCAAAGTAAGAGGTGAAAATTTCCGATAGAAGCATTTTTTTCCGGTCATGATTATTTTCCAGTACAACCGAAGGAAATCCTCCAAATTCTAGATATTCATCATAAAAAGAAATTAATTTTTCAAAGGTAATCTTATTTTTTTGACTGGCTTTGTCTTTAAAACTTTCAGTAACATTGCGTTTAACTTGTTTAAAGGTTAAAAATTCAGCGAAATTGAGAGGATAAAGTTCAAAAATAATTTTTCTGCCTGCCAATGATTCGGGAAAGAGATTGCGCAAATAATAACTGCTGGAGCCTGTGAGTATGAATTTTACTTTCCAGTGGTCGTAGAGATATTTCACTACCCGGCTTAAATCGGGCAGATTTTGAACTTCATCGATAAAAAGATAAGACTTGGTCTCATTGGTAATGCCAAATGCCTTTAGGTTATTCCAAATATTGTCGTAGTTTTCTTCTTCAAAAACCTTTCTATGAAGTGGGTTTTCCAAATCTAGAACTGTTTTATTTGATGATTCTACTAAATCATACAAATAATGTAAGGTAGTTGTTTTTCCTACTCGGCGCATACCGGTAATAACGGTAATTTCTTTGGTGTCTATTTCAGCCTCAAGTTGGGGGAAAAGATTTCTTTTGTAAAGCATATATATGTTTATATCTTACATATACGGGGGGTTTATGTCAAATATGAATTAACATACCAACCGTCATCCTGAGGGAGCGAAGCGACCGAAGGATCTCTATCACAAAAATTTAGAATTTAATTTATTATCCACCAGTTAAATTCAATTGATTGATCAATTGGAGTATTAATACCCACCTTAAACCAGACAAGTCCTTTTATTCCCAAAGAGATTGTTTCGGTTATTCTAGGAGTACCAATAGTTTTCTCCTCAACCGCCAAGAATTTCCAAATTTAGCATAAGCGATCCAAGATTGCAAAGAGTTATTGAATTTTTCTTTACTTAATATTCCTTCCCTTAGTCTTTTTTGATAAATTCCCGTTCTTTTTACAAATCTTTTAACCGTACTTTTTCGCAAAAGACGATAATTTCCAAAAATTCTATAGCCAAGAAAATCAATTCCCTTATCTATCGGG
>CAZJJY010000018.1:5923-11824 GCA_964546445.1 uncultured Gammaproteobacteria bacterium | reverse complement strand
TGTCCAACCCCAAAAGGTTTAGCAATATTAGGCGAAGAATAATCAATAACAACCGTTTTCCCTTTCCCTAGGTCGGAAGAACCATATCTTTCTTTACCTTCTAGCGCCTCTTTTAATTGAGTGATAAGAAAATTATTCTCTAACCAGATATTAATAAAACCAGGTTTAGCTACTTCAATTTTAGCCACATAATCTGGTAGACCAGAAGCACGCCAAGTCGCAATAATCTTATCAGCTAAATCAAAAGGGATAGGAAATTCTTCTTTCTTGACTTTTAGGGCGATATTGGTGGCAAAATCGCCATTATTAGAATCTAATGGATGTTCTAGTTCCAGTCTATCAGGTTTGATTTGTAGTTTTCTAAGGACTTCACTTAAATCTTCTTTTATCTTGTCTTTGATCATTAACTTGCAGTATATCATTAGTTATTTTATCACTCAAGAAGAGAAGGAAATATCTGATAATGATAACCATTCGTTATTACTCTTACTTCACTCTCATCTGTTCTGAGAGTTTTTATAGAACGTTTCTTTAGTCTATCCAAAGCATCTGGGTGTGGATGTCCAAAACTATTCTTACCAACACAAATAACGGCCAATTTAGGCTTTATCTTATCTAAAAAAATATTACTAGTAGAATACTTGCTTCCATGATGGCCGACTTTTAATATCTCTATTTCAGATACTTCCAAGGATTCTTCTGTCTTACTTGATATATCTCCCGTGAATAAAACATCAAATTTTTTAAAAGAGAGTTGGAAGACAACGGAAATTTCATTTAAGTTCTTACCAGTATAATTTTCATCATCCATTTTTAACCTTGGCCATAGAAATAAAAATTCTAAAGAATCAATCTTAATTCTATCCCCTTCCTGAGGATTATAAGAAAGATAATTTTCTTCTAAAAGAACCTTTTGGAATTCTTTAAAACCTAAAGAGTTATTTGAAACTTCTGTTGAGACAAAATAATCTATCTTGTAATTTTCAAAAACATCTATCAAACCGGTGAAATGATCCTTCTCTGGGTGAGTTAGGATAACCATTTCTAAATTCCGATCCCAAAAGGGCATATTCCTACCCAAACAATTCAAAACATCTTTGTTGGGGCCACCATCAACTAAAATCTGTTTATCTTTATAGTTAATTAAAATCGCATCTCCTTGCCCAACCTGACAAAAAATTATATGAAGACGATTATCAGGTAAAGAAAAAGCAAAGATAAAAAGCAAAATTAAGGCTAGGCTAAGCCAAAAGAATGGTTTTCTAATTAAGTCTGCCTCGGTCATAAATGTTTTTCCTTAATAAAATTAAAAACAAAAGAAGATAATAACCAATCGCCCACCAACCCGAAAGTTTATCCAATTCCCAACTAACAAAGGATAAATCACCAAAGAAATTAACCACTTTTATAAAATAATTTAAGAATAGCCAGGCAAAGTAAGCTAGCAATTGCGATAGAAGATTGCTAAATAAACCTAAAAAGGCCATTCCACTACCTAAAATCATAATAAAAGGAATCGTTGGGATAACTAACATATTGATAAAAGGAGACAACCAGCTTATTTGTCCAAAATTAACCAATAAAATAGGTAAGGTGGTTATCTGAGCAGCAACAGTTACTCCTAATCCATCACCCAAGATAGGACAAGAAAACAATCTCTTGGCTTTGAGTAAAGGATAAATAACCAAAATACCCAAGGTAGCCATAAAGGAAAGCTGAAAACCAATATCAAATAAAAGTAGAGGAGAAAAAACAAGCATAAACAAAGCACTAAAAAAAAGAATATTTAATGAGTAAGCTTCCCTGCCTGAAAGTTGAGCTGAAAAAGCTAAAATGGCCATTATACCCGCCCTCATAGCTGGAGCTTCAGAACCAACCATCAAAACATAGATAATTATTCCTAAACTGGCCACAAGAATTGTCTGTTTCCTATTTAAGAAATGGATGAGACTCTGAATTAAAAAACCTGAGACCATTGAAACATTTTGCCCCGAGGCTACAACTAGATGTAACGTACCTGTTTTCCGCAAAGCTTGCCAAAAATCAAGAGGGATTTGACTTTTCATACCCAAAAGAATTCCTAAGAGTAAACTAGCATGAGGCTCTGGTAAAAGACCGCTAATCCCTTTTTTTATTTGTCCTTTAGTTTTAAAAAGAAGTTTCTTAAAAACTGTTTTATTAATTAAACTATCCTCCTCTTCAATCTTCTTAATGGATGGAAAAACCGATAAATAATAATAATTAAAGGGACCTAGCAGTTGTTTTTTAAAGCTGCCAATAACCTCTAAACGATCACCATAAAAATATCCTGGGAAACGTCCAGTCATTACTAAGACGGAATTTAACCTAATGATTTGATATGATCCTTTTAGATATGGTTGCTGAACTACCATTCCTCTAATTTTCACTGGCTTTTCTTCTGGTAAAATTACTTTTGGGAGAAAATACAGACGACAAAAATAAAAAGGCACAAAACAAAGTAAAATAAGAAGGAAAATTTTACTTTGGGTATTAATAAACGCTAATTTCTTCTTTAATTTTTTCAAAGACATCTTGGGAAATAATCTTTTCCTTTATCAAATCATCTATTGATTGATAGGGGCGATTATCGATAATACTTGAGGCTCTCTTTTCTCCAATTCCCCACAAAGTGTCTAATTCACCTAAAGAAGCGATATTAATATTGATTTTACCCTCGCTAACACTTGCTTTTAAGATATTGCCATCGTCTGATTCAAAGGGAATATAAAGCTTTGTCCCGTCTTCCAATTTTTGAGCTAAATTTAAATTCTTTTCTACCCACTCTCTATCTGCATCTAAAGCCAAACCGTCTGCTTTTATAAATAAATCATTTAGACGAGAATTAGAGGGTAATTCATATAAACCAGGTTTTTGAACCGCTCCACCTAAATCAATAAAAATAGTCTCACTTTCTTCTTCATCTACCGAAATTATTTCTACTCCTGAATCAGAAGATTGAGTAATAAGAAAAAAGCTTATCAGTATTAAAGCCAAACCTAAAAAACCTATTATTAATTGCCATTTATTCTTTTTAAGCAATCTTTCTATATCTTTTTCAGCCATAAAAAAAGCCGGAATAATCCGACTCACTTCTTTTAATCTAAAACCCTAGCGTAATTTTGTCAAGCAACGACAAAATTGATAATCTTTTCAGGTACGAAAATAATCTTCTTTATCTTTTTGCCTTTCAAATATCTTTCTACTTTAGGTTCTTTCTCAGCTAATTTGGTAATTTTTTCTTCATTATTAGCCTCTTTTTGACTGATTTCAACTTCTCCTCTTAATTTTCCACTAACCTGAATTATAATCTTTATTTTTTCTTCATTAATAAGATTTTTATCATATTTTGGCCAAGGTTGATTATGAATGGAATATTTGTTTTTAAAGATATCACACCAAACCTCTTCAGCTAAAAATGGAGCGAAAGGAGCTAATATTTTAATAAATAGCTCTGCTTCTTTCTTATTTAAATACCCTTCCTGCCAACTATTAATGAACTCCATCATAAAGGCAATGGCCGTATTAAACTTCATCTTCTCTAAATCATCGCCTACTTTCTTTATAGTTTGATGTAGTTTGCTAGTTAAATTTTGAGGTGTTTTTTTATTTTTAACGTTTTCTTTAGAGAGTTTATAAACTCTATTTAAAAAACGATAACATCCCTCTATTCCTTTACTATCCCAACTAATAGCTTGTTCAAAAGGCCCCATAAACATTTCGTAAATTCTTAGAGTATCTGCTCCAAATCTATTAACAATATCATCAGGGCTAATTGAATTACCAAAGCTTTTACTCATTTTACGACCATCTTCAGCTAAAACCATACCGTGAGAATGACGTTTCTTATAAGGTTCTACCCCTTTAACATAACCCAAATCAGCTAAAACCTTGTAAATAAAGCGAGAATATAAGAGATGCAAAGTCGTATGTTCCATCCCCCCATTATAAAGATCAACTGGCATCCAATAATCAATCTTCTTCTTAGAAGCAAATTCCTTACTATTCTTAGGATCTAGATAACGTAAAAAATACCAGTTAGAACCAGCCCAGTTAGGCATGGTATCTGTTTCTCTTTTTCCTTCTCCACCACATTTAGGACACTTCACATTGACCCATTCTTCAACTGCCGCTAGTGGTGATTCACCCGTATCTGTAGGTTTGTATTTCTTAACAAAAGGCAGTTTAACAGGCAAATCCTTCTCTGGAACAGGAACCACCCCACACTTAGCACAATGAATGATAGGGATTGGTTCTCCCCAATAGTGTTGTCTTGAAAAAACCCAATCACGAATTTTATAAGCAATTGTCTTTCGCCCTAATTTATTCTTAATTAAATCCTCTGTTATCTTTTTAATAGCTTCCAGAGAGCCTAAGTCATTAAATTTACCTGAATTAACTAGTTTCCCATAATCAACAAAGGCTTTTTTAGAAATATCACCACCTGAAATAACTTCCCTAATCTTTAATTTGTATTTCCTAGCAAATTCATAATCACGTTGATCATGAGCTGGAACAGCCATCACTGCTCCTCCACCATAGCTAGCAACGACATAATCACCAATCCAAATAGGAATTTCTTCATTATTCATTGGGTTTAAAGCCTTGAGACCACTATCAACCCCTGTTTTTTCTTTAGAAAGCTCTGTTCTTTCTAATTCAGATTTCTTTTTTGCCTCAGAAACATATTTTTTAATATCTTTATTGCCTAAAAGATTTTCAACCAAAGGATGTTCAAGAGCTATTACTAAAGCAGTTACACCAAAAATCGTGTCAATACGAGTGGTGAAAATCTCTATATCTTTTATTTCATTTTCTTTAGACTTAGCTAACTTAAATTTAGCCGTTACTCCCTGGCTTTTACCAATCCAATTTTTTTGTTGCGCCTTAATTTTAGGAAGATAATCAACCTTATCCAAATCTTTTAAGAGACGATCTGCATATTCAGTGATCTTAAACATCCATTGTTTCTTCTCTACTCTTTCTGTTTGTTCCCCACAACGTTCACATTTTCCATCAATAACTTCCTCATTAGCTAAACCAGTTTTACAAGAAGGGCACCAGTTAATAGGCATCTTAGCCTGATAAGCTAAGCCTTTCTCAAAAACTTTTAAAAAGATCCATTGTGTCCATTTATAATAATCAGGATCAGTTGTATTTACTTCCCTATCCCAATCAAAAGAAAAACCGACCCTTAAACATTGTTTTTTAAAATTAGCAATATTCTTTTTAGTAACTTTATCGGGATGGATTCCAGTTTTAATGGCGTAATTTTCTGTGGGTAAACCAAAAGCATCCCAACCCATTGGGAATAAAACGTTAAATCCCTTCATTCTATTCTTTCTAGATAAGGCATCTAAGGCTGAATAACTACGGCAATGACCAACATGAAGGCCATCTCCAGAAGAATAAGGAAACTCTACTAAAATATATTTTTTAGTTTTTTTGGAAAAATCTATGGCTTTATAAAGGTCGGACTCAAACCATTTTTTTTGCCATTTAGGTTCGATCTCTTGAGGTGAATAGTATCTCATATTTTTAATCCTTCTTTTATTTCTTTAAGAGTAAGTCGCTTTTCATTTTGTAATTGTCTTATATTTTTGACTCTCTCAATCATTAAAGGTTCATATAACTGATAACCACCCTTAGTAAAATCCCTAACAGTTAAAAGCCCCTCTTTTGTCCAATAGCGAATAGTAGTTATTGACTCCTCTGCTTCTTTGGCTAATTCTCCAATTTTTAAAAGCTTTATTCTTTTTAATCTATCAGTTTTTATACCTTTGGTCAACGGAGCTAAGGAAGGTTTCCCTTGAGCAGCATTTAGGTAAACATCTAAAGACCGCTCCACCGATTCTTCAATTAAGGAATAAAAAGATTTAAGAT
>CAZJJY010000018.1:0-5823 GCA_964546445.1 uncultured Gammaproteobacteria bacterium | reverse complement strand
TGGCAAGGGTTTTAATAAACTCCAAAGCCTTGGCGTGATTGACCGCTTCCAATTGATCCCTTAAGGCCTTTCCACTTATAACCGCCGAAATGCCTTTTTCAATTACTTCAGCAGTCTCAATTCGAGACAAAGTATTTCCCTCAATAGCATTTGAAGAATAAGTAATTTCCACTTTAAACCATTCCCCAAGACTCTTAATCAACTCTTGTGGAAGTGGTCTAAACTTATCAAGCTTTTGTTTTTTTACTGTTAGTTGGTTTAATTTATCTTTCATTCCTCAAACCTCAATATATTGTAGTCATAACTACTATAAACCATAAAGTATCGCTAAATGGTTGTCAAGTATTAAAAACGACAAATATCCCCTAGAAGCAAATATTAAGAATTTGTGTAAGTTAAAAATAGTAAATCTACTCTTCATCAAATATTTACAGTTCGGATACTTCTTCAGTTTTAGAAAGGATAACTACTCCCCTTTCAAAAAATAACAATTAACAAATTCCTATTAAAGTTTCAGCAATTTAGTTGACAAATAAAAAGATTTCCCCTATACTCATTTCTGATAGTAACATTTTTTTATTACTTTAAGAAACGATGAAGTTTGAGAAGTTAAGATCAAAAATTAAAAAGACGGGGCTTTTTTCTTTCGAAGATATTTTCAAGTGGTTTCCCGAATCTAACCGTCAGACAGTTAAAAACCAATTAAAGAGTTGGGTTGCCAAAGATTATCTTTTGAGACTGAAGAAAAACCTTTACTTTTTAAAAGAAACAGAACTAAAAGACGAGTTTATTCTAGCTAACCACCTCTATAAACCTTCTTATGTGAGTTTGGAATCTGCTCTTAATTACTACGGGATTATTCCAGACGTGCCTTTTTCTGTTACTTCTGTAACCATAAAAAAAACCCAGGAGTTTAAAAACCAATTTGGTCTTTTTCTATATCGAAGTTTAAAACCAGAACTGTTTTTTGGCTGGCAAGAAATTAAAGTAGAGAAGGATCAATTTTACAAAATTGCCAAACCAGAAAAGGCTCTTTTTGACTTTCTTTATTTAAATCAAAATTCTTTCGGAGAAAATTTTCCCCAAGAGGAGCGTTTTTCTTTTACTAAAGATTTCAATTGGCAAGAATTTAAAAGATATAGTTGTTTAGTAAAAAATAAAAAGCTTAGAAAATTGATGGAGAAAGTTTTATGATTAGCCAATTTCTTTGGGAAGATATTTTAAAGGAGGCTGAAAGGCACGGTATTCCCATAACGAAAAAAAGAGCTGTTTTAAGAGAATTTCTCCAAGTAAAGTTCTTAACCACCCTTTATCATTTTCCTCTTTGTCAAAATCTTTCTTTTATCGGAGGAACTTCTCTAAGGCTCTTACGAGGGTTGGATAGGTTTTCCGAGGATTTGGATTTTGATAATTTTGGTTTAACCATAAACGAAATTAAATCTCTTTTTGAAAAAACAGTTAACGAATTTAGGAAAGAGAAGTTTAATTTTGAGTTTGATTTTAAAAAAACAAAAAATGGAGGAAGAGGAAAATTAAGTTTTTCTGATTTACTTTTTCAATTAGGAATTAGTTCTAATCCTCGGGAAAAATTGATGATTAGACTTGATTTTACCAATCAGGAGAGAATTGAGACAGAAAGTCTGCTTTTAACTAAATTTGGAATGAATGAAAGAATTGTGACTAATACTTTATCAGTGCTTTTTTCTCAAAAAACTAAAGCATTTCTTTTAAGAAAGCAGACTCGAGGAAGAGATTTTTATGATATTTATTGGTTGCTTTCAAAAAAAATTAGGCCCAATTTGGATGTCCTGAAGAAAGTTAATATTAATTCAGAAATAGAATTTTTTAGAAAACTGAAAGAATTTTATCAAAAAGAAAAGAAAAACATCCCCTTTTATAAAAGACAGATAAGACCCTTTTTGCTTAATGAAGAAAATGAAAGGTATTTAGATTTTTTGGAAGATCTTCAGCAAGAATACTGGCGCTAACAACTCCTCATTGTTAAAACAAAAGACTTTACAATGTTCTCTTCTCTGGTAAACTAAGACCATGACCAGATTTCTGCTCCATAGTCTGTTTTTGGTTGTCTCTGTCATCTTGGCCTTTTTTTGGACCAATAATCCTCATTTATCTTATTACAATCTCCAATTAATAGCTGTTTTTATTATCTTTTTCTTTATTAACCAGGTTATTACTCGTCATCACCCACATAAGATAAACAGAACCATTGATGCAGCCATCTTTACTATGGTTGTCTTGCTTTTAGTTATTTCTACTGGTGGATTGAATTCTCCCCTTTTCTTTCTCTTATACTTTTTGATGTTTGGTCTAAGTCTGCTTTTTGAACCTTTAATTACCTTTTCCCTATCTATCACCATGGTTTTATTCTTCCTTTTTACTCCAACTGAAAAAGAACTTTTTAAAGAAATATTACAACTCTTTTCTTTAATCTTAATTACTCCTATGGCTATGTTCTTTGGCAAACAATATCTTAAGCTCTTGAGAGATGAAGAAAAGATAAAAATTTTGGAAGAAGAACAAAATGTTATAGAAGAAGAAATTGAGAGAGAAGAAACAAATATTTTACTTTGGGTTTCTTTAGAACTTAAAAAAGGCTTAACAGAGATACTTGATCAAACAAGCCAGCTTTTATCTGACATTGGACATCTAACTGTCAGACAAAAAGACAGATTGCTAAAGATAAGCGACGCATCAAAAAAATTACTAAAGAGCGGACAACAACTTAAGGAAGAAATAGATAAGATCACCGATGAAAAAAAGTAGATCAAAAGGCTACAAACTATTACTTTTCCTAATTATAATTACTTTTATTCTAGTTAATTTCTTCCTCTCCTCTTCGGAGATAAAAGCAGAACCAATTATGAGCTCCGATAACTTCGAAATTACCTGGCCTAATATAAATACTGGTTCTGGAGGGACAACTAGCCCTAACTTTAATATGGGTATTACCACTGGTCAAAATGCTCCGGGACTTTATTCTTCAAATGGTTATAAAATCAGATCTGGATTTCAATATATTCACTCCATTATTCCTTTCTCCTTTCAACTTTCAGCTATTTCTTTAAACTTTGGCAGTCTTGCCTTAGAAACGCTAACCAATGAACAAGGGCTTACTTTAAGCGTTAATTCTGGTTCAGCTGGAGGTTATCAAGTCCAAGTTCAAGAAAATGATCCTTTAACATCAACCACTAGTACAACTATTCCTGATACTACCTGTGATGTAGCCGATACTTGCACCCATACTGATGCTGGAGTATGGACAGAAACCAGTACTTATGGTTTTGGTTATACCATCGCTGGAGATGATGTCCCTTCAGAATTTTCGGGTGGTAAATTTAAAAACTTCCCTGATGCTCCAGGAGAAGATCCAGTTAAAATCATGGGCCTTACTCCAGTTACAGGCCATGCGGCTGGAATAGGTAAAACGGCTACTATGACGGCTAGAATTAATATCTCTACGATACAAGCCGCCGGAGTTTATCGTAATATTTTAACCTTTTTTGCCATTCCAACTTATTAAAATGAAAAAAACAAAAATTATTATTATTATCTTTTTAAGCCTCTTCTTTTTAAACCTTTTTAAAGAAAAAATTGAGGCCCAAAATCTTTCCTTAAGCATTTGGCCTCCCCTTTTAGAAGTTACTCTACAACCAGGAAAATCTATCACCCAAGTCTATCAGTTAGCCAACAATGGTGAGACAGATTTGGTTATGACCAGCTCCATCAGTCTTTTCTCTCCCGAAGATGAACTTGGAAATGTTAAATTAATAGATAAAGAAAGTCCTGTTTTAAGTTGGATTTCTTTCCAAAATGCTGATCTAGAACTAGGAGAAAGTTTTAATCTACCGGCTGGTCAGGAACAACAACTTGTTTTAAAAATCAGTGTTCCCTCTTATGCGATGCAAAAAGATCATTATTTTACTCTTCTTTTTAGTACTAATCCTCAAGCTTATAAAAGTTTTCAACCTCAATCACAAGCTCAAGCAAAAATAGGAGCTAATATTTTAATAACCGTTTCTGAAAGTGGTGAACCACAAAGAAAAGCAGAGATTGTTGAATTTAGCCTTAAAAATGGTTATCTTCATAAAAGCTCTCAATGGCAAATTATTGATTCGTTTAATCAACCTGAATTTGTTTTAAGAATTAAAAATAATGGCAAATCTTTGTTTAAGCCAATGGGAAGCATCACTACCAATTGGTTGGGAAGAAAATTTATCCTAAACCTTCTACCAGAAAATATCTTAGTTGATTCAATAAGGCAGGTTGGTTGTCAAAAAACAGAGGATGATCATATTTTTATTTGTGAGCTAGATTCTTTATTTAATATTGGCTATTATAAAACCGTCGTCGAATTTGACCTAGATAAAATTGGCAATCAATATAAAAAAGAATTATACTTTTTTGCCGTCCCAATCAAGGCTGTTTTTACCATCATAATAACAGTCATTTTCCTTATTGTTTTTAAGAACAAGCTTAAATTACTTATTGACAAAGTTCTTAAAAAAAATGGAAAATAGGTTAAGGAAAAATTATATGGGAAAAAAGAAGCTAACAAAAAATTTAGCCAAGATCGTTGTTGCTTTTTTTCTTGTTTCCCTCATTCAAGGTTTCTTTTTGACTTCCCCTATCAAACTTGAATCAGCTTCTCTAACTAATGCCTCGGCCACCCTAAGTAATTCCCGTTTATCTTATCGTGCTGGTATCTCAGGAACCCCTGGTGCTGGAACTGCAGCCGTTGATATTGATGCCGCTGACAATGCTGATAATGATACTAATCATCTCTTCCCTAATGACACCGTTTGTTTTTCTGATTCCGGAGAAAATGGTTGTAGCGATGAAACCACCTACACTGTTAGCAATATTGTTGATAGTGATACTTTTAACTTTACTCCCGGTTTGGTTGGAGCTTTAGAAACAACTGATTTGGTTATCGCCACCCAATCAGGTAGTTTGACAATTGCTTTTACGACTGTCGCTGAAATTCCTGCTGATGGTGATATTTTAGTTACCTTACCAGCAATTAATGTTGATGATAAAACCTGTGATGGTATTCCTGATACCGCCGCTTCAGTTAGTGTTAATGGTTTTGATCTTAAGAGTGTCGCTGCTGGTGACATTGCCACTACTGGTTGTACTGATGGCAATTGGGTCGCTACCGAAACGATTGCCTGTGGAAGTTCTTCTGCAGATCACACCATTCGTATTGATCGCCAAACGGCTGCCTGTGCCGCTTCTTCGGCAATTACCTTTACCATTGATAGTGACCCAGGTATAATTAACCCTGCTCCAGTATCTAGTGTTGAACATACCCAAGGATTAGCTGATGCCTACACAATTAATATTAAAACCAGGGACGGTTCAGATAACACTCTAGACGAAATAGATATTAAAGCTGCTCCTGTTGAAGCTGTCCTTGTTTCAGCCACTGTTGATGAAACGATTAGTTTCCAAGTGGCTGGTCTAGGTGTCGGTTCTACCGCTTGTGGTGTCACAACTGATGTTACGACTACCCCTTATTCTGTTCCTTGGGGAACATTAGCTACGGCCGATACTTTTGTTGATGCCGCCCAACAACTAACTGTCTCCACCAATGCTGACGGTGGCTACAGTATTAAGGTTGAAGAAAATGACCAAATGGGTAAAAACGGTGTTGCTTGTAGTGGAGCTGGAGCCGGAGAATCTGTCAACTGTATCCAAGATACTACTTGTAGTGCCTCTGGCTGTGACCAAGCAGATGGTTATGATTGGACAGCGGCTGACACCTATCAAGGTTTAGGTTATTCCTTAGCAAACTATGATGGA
>CAZJJY010000017.1:0-13174 GCA_964546445.1 uncultured Gammaproteobacteria bacterium | reverse complement strand
TCAGTCCTATAATCTTATAAGACTAAAATCCTATAGAAGTTAATCTTGTAAAAAGATAAGGGAGAAGGGGTGTCAGGTAGTGTTGATTAAAAAAAACAACAAATTTTTTACACTACCTAAACCCAAGGTTTTAAAAAACCACAAATCACTATTAAACCAACAAAAGAAAGAATAATAGCTATAGCTACTAAAACACCACACGTTTCTGTCTTGACCATAACAAGTAATTCTTCCCCCTGACTGATTTTTTTTAAGCCTACTGATTCTACTGAACATAGTAAACTTAAAAGTGGAAGCTCTATTTTCTTACCTATGTTTATAATCTTGTCTTCATTCTTATAGTTTATACTCACTTCTTGCAAATCTTTTACGGAATTAAAATCTTCTATTTCTGCTTCTGGAAAAGAAGAAATATCCCTTTTTGCCTCTATATCTTTTGGCATTGCAAAAATAAAAATTAAAGCAGCAAAAAAAATGACAAAACATAGGAATAAAAACCACTTCAAAATTCTCCGATCCATGATATTACCTCCCTTGCCTATTTAATTTTAAAAGAACTATCTCAAACCACCAATAATTCTAAATTTATCTAAAAGCTTTTCATTTTCTAATAATTTCGCACAACCTCTGACAACACAAGTTTGGGGATCATCAGCTACCCAAACAGGCATTTTAATTTCTTCTGAAATAAGTTTGTCTAAATTCTGAATCATTGCTCCTCCACCACATAGAATAACTCCCTTATCAACAACATCAGTCAACAACTCAGGCGGAGCTTCCTCTATAAGATCAGATATCTGGTCTATAATCCGACGAATAACAGGGGCTATCGCTTCTCTTACTTCACTACTTTGAATTTTAATTGATTTAGGTAGGCCTGATTCTAAACTCCTACCCCTTATTACAAGTTGTTTATCTTTATCTTGTTCCTTACTTGGAGCTAGGGCTGAACCTAACTGAATCTTTAAATCTTCCGCTGTCGCCTGACCCAGAAGCAAAGAGTGCTTAAGTTTAATAAAATTAATAATCGCTAAATCCATTTCATCACCAGCAACCCTTAGACAACGATCAACAACAATTCCCCCTAAAGAAATTAAGGCTATTTCCGTTGTTCCTCCACCAATATCAATAATCAAAAATCCTTGTGGTTGATCAATCGGTAAATCAAGACCAATGGCCGCTGCCATTGGCTCCTCTATAAGGTAAGCTTTTCTTGCTCCAGCTGTTAAGGCTGCATCTTGAACCGCTCTTCTTTCTACCTCAGTCACCCCAGAAGGGATACCTAAAGCTACCCTAGGCTTAGTTAGTTTAGAAATTAAATCACCACCCTTAGAAAGGCCTTGAAAAAAATGAGAAAGCATGGCTACTGTCGCATCAAAATCTGAAATTACTCCATCTTTAAGTGGTTTAACAGTCTCAATACTTAAAGGAGTTTTCCCAATCATTTTCTTAGCTTTCCTACCAATAGCTAAGATCTCTTTTGTTTTTTTATGACGAGCAATTACAGAAGGCTCCTTAACAACTATACCTTTACCTTTAGCCAAAACTAAGGTATTAGCCGTACCCAAATCAATACCCAAATCAGCAGAAATGAAAGAAGAAAAAAACCCTAACTTCATTTAAAAAAGATTTTATCATACTTATTTTGTCTATGATATACTTAAATTTATGAAAATTCTTAGAAAAATTATTACTACTTCATTCTACTTACTCTTCTTCCTTATCCCCCTTGCCATGACCCCCTGGAACTATGAACTTTTTGAATTTAATAAAATAATTCTTGTTTATCTTTTTACAACTATCATCTTAATAAGCTGGCTTTTGAGAATGGTTCTTGAAAAGAAATTTGTTTTTCAAAAGACTTTTTGGGATATTCCCCTCCTTATATTCTTTGGGTCTCAAATTATAGCGACCATTTTATCTATTGATCTTCATACTTCTATCTGGGGCTATTATTCTCGTTTTAATGGAGGTTTACTTTCCACCATAAGTTATCTAATTTTATATTGGGCTTTTGTTTCGAACATAAACAAAAATGAAGCCATAAAAGGGATAAAATATCTTCTTTTTTCAGCCCTCCTCGTTTCTCTTTATGGAATAGCCGAACACTTTGGTATAGACGCCAGATTTTGGGTACAAGATGTTCAAAATCGTGTTTTTTCTACCCTAGGGCAACCTAATTGGTTAGCAGCCTGGTTAGTTACTCTGCTAACTATTCCCCTTGCTTTCTTTCTAAACAAGGAAAATCCTCTTTTATTTGATATAAAAAACAAAAAAATAACTAAAATATTTAGTCTCGTTTTGCTCTTCATTTTTTATCTCTGTCTTTTGTATACTAAATCACGTTCAGGATTCCTTGGCTTTGTGACTACTTATACAGTCTTTTGGGCAGGAATATTCTTTTTAAACAAAGAAAAAATAAAAAGAATCCTGAAATCTTTCGGGGCCATAACTGGATTTCTCCTTATTATTACTATTATCGTTGGTACTCCTTGGACTCCTCAACTTAAAAGTTTTTTCGTTAAACAAACTCAAACTGAACCTGTCAAGCAAGAAAATCAAATTCAAACAGGAGGAACAGAATCGGGTGAAATACGTAAAATTGTTTGGAAAGGTGCCTTAAACCTCTGGAAAAACCATCCCGTTTTTGGCACAGGAGTAGAGACCTTTGCTTATTCTTACTACTGGTATAGACTAAGAGAACATAATGATGTGAGCGAATGGGACTTTTTATATAATAAGGCTCATAACGAATATCTCAATTTTGGGGCTACTTCAGGCACTATTGGCCTTTTGAGTTACCTCGCCTTGACTGTAACTTTCATTCTCTGGAGTTTAAAACAAATTATTAAAAAGAAAAAGAAGACTATCTTAAATATCGCTCTTCTTTCTGGCTTTACAAGCATTCTGGTGACTAATTTCTTTGGTTTTTCTGTCACCGCTGTATCATTTCTTTTCTTTCTCTTGCCCGCCTTATCTTTCATAAATCTCTATGAGAAAGATAATGAAAAAATCAAAAACCATTTTAAACTAGGTAACATCCAATATATAGGGATACTTGCCTTACTAGCTGTATTTGCAATTCTCGTCTCCTCTATTATTCGTTACTGGTATGCTGACAATAGATTTGCCTTAGGAGAAAGATTTGACAAAGCTGGCTATACAACTCAATCTTTCGAAAAGTTAGAAAAAGCTATTAATATCCGGCCTAACGAACCTACTTACCTAGATCAGCTAAGCATTGTTTCGGCCAATCTCGCCGTTCAAGCGGCAAAACAAGAAAAAGCCACTTTATCTTCTCAATTAATTGATACCGCTATTAATGCTTCAAGCAAGGCCTTAGCTATCAGTCCTTACAATATTAATTTCTGGAAGAATAGAACCAGAGTTTTTTATAAACTTAGTGAAATAAACGAAGACTATAATAACCAGGCTATCACCGCTCTCATTCAGGCTAGTAAACTCTCACCAACCGACGCTAAAGTCCAATACAATATTGCCATCTTATATTCTAAATTTGGCCAACAAGAAACAGCCATTGAAACCCTAGAAAAAACTATTGAACTTAAGCCTAATTATGATCAAGCTAGGTATGCTTTAGCTTTATTTTACGAAGGAAAAGGTGAAATAGAAAAAGCCCAAGAACAGCTAAGGTATATTTTAGAGAAAATAAACCCAGATCACGAAATGGCTATTGAAAAACTTAAAAATTTAAAGTAAAAACTTAAGAATGCTTCAAGAACAAAGCGTTGTTTTAATCAAACCAGATGGGATAGAAAGACAATTAATTGGAGAGATAATCTCCCGATTTGAAAAGATTGGCTTTAAAATGCTCGCTTGTAAACTAGTTATTATCGATAAAGAGCTCGCCGGTAAACATTACGGCTACGATAATAAATGGTTTGAAAGTGTCGGTAAAAAACTTCTTGAATTCTACAAAGAAAACGGGAAAGACCCTAAAGAGGAAATTGGAACAATGGAACCTAAAAAAATAGGCGAAATAGTTCAAAAGTGGAATGTTAATTATTTAACTGAAGGACCAGTATTGGCTATGCTTTGGCAAGGACATAGAGTGGTAGAAATAATCCGTAAAATGGTTGGTTCTACTTATCCTTTCTCATCTCCTCCTGGAACAATTAGGGGTGATTTTAGTTTTGATTCCCCTCTTCTTGCTGATAATGATAAAAGAGCTATTAAAAATCTCATCCATGCTTCAGGATCTGTCAAAGAAGCCCAATTTGAAAAACAATTGTGGTTTAAGGAAAAAGAAATTATAAAATAGCTTCTTCGCTTCAAAAAAGGTATCAAAAGATAAACTTGTATATAAAGATTCCTGACTATGGTAAAATTAAACCATGGCTCAACAAAAAGTTATCACTGTCCCCAATAAGATCCTTAAACAAAAATCAAAACTGGTTAAAAAGATTGATAAGAAAACCAAGGAGATTATTAAAGATTTAAGGGACACCGTTAAGGATGCCTCTGATCCCGAGGGGATTGGTCTTTCTGCTATTCAAATCAATAAACCAGTAAGAATCTTTATTGCCAAAATTAATGATCATTTTGAAATTTTTATTAATCCCAAGATAACTTTTTCTAAAAAAACCCTTACTCAGATGCTTCCTAAAAAGAAACTTTTCTTTGAAGGCTGTTTATCTGTTCCTAAAATCTATGGTTTTATTGACCGCCCATATCAAATACAAACCAAATGGGAAGATGAAAAGGGTAAAATAAAAGAACAAATATTCAAGGGTAAAGAATCTATTTGTATTCAACACGAAATCGATCATCTTAATGGTATTTTATTCGTTGAAAGAGTTCTTGAACAAAATAATAAATTATACAAATTGATCAAGGACAAAAATGATGAAGATGTCTTTGAAGAAATAGAGGTTGAATGAACAAGATAAAAGTTGTCTTTCTAGGCCAAAAACCCTACTCTACCCTTATTCTTAACTCTCTTAAAAAAGATAGACAAATAGAAATTCTAAAAATTATTGAAGATAGAAATTCTTTAGATGAACTTAAGAATCTAAAAGATAAACCTGATGTTGGTATCTTAGCCAATTTTGGTATCATTCTTGGAAAAGATATCTTAAACATCCCTAGAAAAGGATTTTTAAACATCCATCCTTCATTACTTCCTCAATACCGAGGCCCATCCCCTGTTCAAACAGCTATCTTGGACAATAAAAAAGAAACTGGGGTTACTATTTTTAAAATGGATGATGAAATTGATCACGGCCTTATTATTGCTCAAAGTAAAGAAGAAATAAAAATAGAAGACACTACAGATAGTCTTTATGGAAGGTTATTTAAAATAGGCACAGAAACCTTAACAACCATTCTCCCTCCATATATAAAAGATGAAATAAACCCTAGAGAGCAAAACCATAATGAAGCTACTTTTACGGAAAAACTAACTAAAAATGATGGAAAAATTAACTGGGGAAAAGACAATTCTTATTTAGAAAGATTTATAAGGGCTATGTCTTCCTGGCCTGGAGCTTGGACAGAAATCAAAATAGACAATCAAATAAAAAGACTTAAAATTCTAAAAGCTCATTTAGAAAAAAACAAACTTGCCATAGATCAGATTCAATTAGAAGGAAAAAATAGTGTTTCTTTTAAGCAATTTAAAGAAGGTTACCCAAAAGCAGAAATTATTTCTTAGTTTTCTTTTCTTCTTCTTTCTCCGCTACTTTTTTTGTTTTTTCAGCTAATTCTTTCTGAACTTTCTTAGCTTTTCTTAAACATTTAGTACAAAGCGACCACTTACCTACCTGACCTTTTAATTTACCCTTAAAAGGATGGAGGTTTGGTAAACTTACTTTTCTGGTTCTATTTTTAGCGTGAGAAACATTTCTGCCAACTTGGATTCCTTTCCCACAACTATCACATTTATAAGCCATAAGATTATTGTGTTATAATACCAGAAGATTAGGTTGAAAACAACAAGACTATGATTAGATATCTTTTTTCAGATCCTTCATTTTTTTTTATCTGGATAGCCGCATTACTCGTTGCTATCACTGTTCATGAATTCGCTCACGCTTGGGCTGCTGATCGTTTAGGAGATCCAACGGCTAGATTATTAGGTAGGGTTACTCTTAACCCACTCGCTCATTTAGATCCAATCGGAACATTAATGATTCTTCTTTTTCGCTTTGGTTGGGGTAAACCAGTTCCTTTTGATCCATTTAACCTAAGAAATCCTCGAAGAGATACTGCCTTAATTTCTTTTGCTGGACCAGCTGCTAATTTAATCTTAGCTGCTACTTTATCTTTAATCATTCATCTTCTCTATCTTATTATTGGTCCTGAAGCTTATTTAGCCGAAAAAATTATCACTCCTTTTGTTTTTTTAGCTGTCGTTTTAGGTATTTTTAACTTAGTCCCTATTCATCCTTTAGATGGAGGTAAAATTCTAATTAGTCTACTTCCTCGTCAAATAGCTTACAAATGGGATGCAATCTTACAAAAGTTTGGCTTTTTCATCATTTTGATTCTCATTTTTCCTATCTTTGGTTTTTCTCCTTTATTTGCGATTATCTCCCCCATTATTAATGGAATTTTAGCCCTTCTTCTGCCTGGAGCCCCCTCAATATAAAAATTGATCCATTACGATACAATGCGTCATCTTGACTAAAAAACTCAATCTTGATACTGTGAAAATGTCCTGCCAGATGGGTTTTTTCTGTAGGAGGATTTTTCCTCTACACCCTTATAGGTAAGGAATGCAGAGTTTCTGGCAACCGTGGTTGACAGAACAGCATACCTAAGTATTTATTTTTTGGGAAAATGCCTATAGAAAACCTAGATGGCAGGGTATTTTTTCTCCTAGAATTAGAAATTATTCCACTTTTTTGATAAAATAGAAACATAATAATGACTGATAAAAATTTAATAAAAAAGATCTGTTCTTTATATTTAGAAGAACAACATTCGATGATAGTGATAGCTAAAAAGTTGGATATATCACCAAGTAAAGTGGTATATTGGCTGGAAAAAAATAATATTTCTAGAAGAAATAGAAGTGAGGCCGGGTATCTAAATCACGAACAAAGATTTAACAAGCTATCATGTAATATCAAGAAGAAGCTTTCGCCAAAGGAAGAAAAATTATTAATTACTGGCCTTATGTTATATTGGGCAGAAGGGTCTAAAAAAAATAACGGACATATCGCTTTTTCTAATAGTGATCCAAAAATGATACAATTATTTTTAAAATTTTTGCGTGAAGTTTGTGGCGTATACGAAAATCGACTAAAAATATTATTGCACTTATATAAAAATCAAAATGAATTAAAATTAAAGAAGTTTTGGTCTAAAAACACAGGAATCCCATTAACACAATTTAATACTAGTTGTGTACATAAAGGTAAAACAGGCACATATAAGAAAAAATCAAGATATGGCACTATTTCTTTAAGGTACTGTGATAAAAAATTATTAGAACAGATTCTAAAGAGGATTGATAGTTACGCAGACAAATTATTAGAACCAAGTTTGCTTAGTAATAAAAATTTGTCTTCATTAAGCCACCTTAGCTCAGTTGGTAGAGCGATCGCTTTGTAAGCGATAGGTCGTCAGTTCGAATCTGACAGGTGGCTCCAAGAGTCTTAAAAATTATTCTTCAGAACCCATCATCTCTGTTGCTTTCTCCTCCATCTCTTCCCCAAAGTTCATTAATTCATCCATATCCATGAATTCAATATCCTGAGGAGGATTAAAGAGCGAATCTGAAACTGTTGCTGGTCGGCAATTATAATTACCTTGAGGAGTATTCATCTTAGCTCCTTCATCTGTTCCTTCCCAATCTTTCCAAAGATCTTCTCCCTCCTCAACATCAAAACACATTTTAACTCCTTGCTTCTCTTCTAAAGACCAACTCCACATACAATTATCAACCATAATCACATAGCTAGTTTTACCATCGCCAGTTACTTCACCGTAATACTTTTTACTTTTAACATAACCAACGCCAGAATTTCCCTCAGCATCGGCAAAAGTACACTTTAAAGGAACATTACGCATAACCATATCTTTTAACTGGCCAGCAAAGTTCCCGCTCTCCTTTGTTTCTCCTTGTTGTTTTTCTCCTTTTTCTGAATTTAAAGTAGTTCTACCAGCAAAATAAAACCAAGCCGTAACAGCTGCTGCAACAACCACTAAAATAGCAATAATAGAAATTATCTTTTTCATTTATTCACCTCCTTTCTTATTTTCCTACAACCATTCTATCACAAAAAGCTAGTTTGTTTGAATATAATCAAAGGATACAAACTTAAAACATTTATAAGTAAAAAAAGGTGTTGAATAAAAGTTTGTCTTTTATTCTCTCGCTCTTTGGAAACCAGCGACTTGGGCATCTTTTTCGGTGCAAAACCAACGATCACCATGTTCAAGATTAACCTCAGTTGCTTCATAATGACGGAAACTAGGCAGATGATACCAGCGCTTATCTAAACGGTCAATATTACCTTTAATTTGACAACCTCTTTTAGAATCATAAGCACAAACTTGCCACAAACCTTCGTTTTCTTCGTGAGCTTTTTCCGCCACTTGGACCAAAAGATCTTGATAACGAAGATTAACCGTATCTAGAAAAAACTCACCTACTCCTTCAGCTAATAAAAACTCATTAACAAAAACCTCTTCTTTTCCTTCTTGAAGATAAACATAGGCTAAATAACGACCAAAACGATCCATTTCATTAATATCCATCTCCAAACGAACTTTCTTACCTAAAACCAAATCGCTATTAATTTTTTTTGCTTCCTGACTAAAACACTTATTCTCCTCGGGGGTATCAATACCAATGTAGCGAATTCTCCGACCATCATCAAGTTTAATAGTATCGCCATCAATCACTTCAATAACAGTAAAGTCTTGATAAGAAGAAAAATACTGCCAAGAAAAAAGAAAAAAAGTAGCACCTAAAAGAAAAACAATTAAAATTTTAACTCTCCGAGTGAGAAACTTAATCATGTAAACTAATGGTAGTAAGAAATTAAAGAAAAGTCGAGGATAGAATCTTGACTTTAGATAAATTTTCAGAGAAATTCTTGAAGAACTAAAGTTACAGAAAATTAAGTATTAGAAATGCTTTCTGAAGAATTGAAGATCTCTTGCAATAATCAAATCCCAATCTTTACTTAAATTATGATCATTCCTTGGATATTTGTAATAATTAACATTTTTACCTAAATCGGCCATCGTTTTGGCAAATTCATCTATTTCTTCTTCATTTATTAAAGGGTCTGCTAAGCCTAAATGAAGCTGAATTGTAGCTTGGATATCTGAATAATAATTATCAATTGAATATTTTTCAGGTTCATATTTAAGCAAGAAGTTATCAATAGCCGTCTTTACCTTCATTCCTTTATCATCAAGTTCACCGATATATTGTAGAACCGATTCAGGAAATCCTTCAGTTACTGGTGCCCATAAAACAGTCGGAATATCTTTTTGAGTAATTTCTAAAATAGATAAAGCAATTTGTCCCCCATTAGAATGTCCCCATATAAAAATTTTATTTGGATTAGCCTCAGGAATACTTTTAACTGAAGCTAGAAGATTTAAAACAGTCAATGGTCTCTCAAACCTTGACTCCAATATATCAGCACTCGAAGTATCAGAACCGCCAAAACTTAGAAAATCAGGGGCTAGAGTTATAAAGCCATTCTCAGCAAAAACCCCAGCTGCCTTCCTTGTCCCTAAACCAGTAAAGTATATCTCATCATCGACATAACCTCTCAACATAATAACAACTGGTCTCTGACCATTTTTAGTATTAGGCATATTAGCCATACCGGTTACTTTCTTTCCCTCTGTTTGATAAGAAAAAAGATAAGAAGTATAAACATCTTCTTCTTTAATTACTTTTTCGAGTTTTATCTCGCTCCCTTGGCACTCTTTTCCCCTTAGATTTTCAAAATTATATTTATCCAAAGGTTTTTCTTGCCTAAAAAAATTCTGACTTAAAGGAGAAATTAAAGCGTTATTTTGATAAATAGGCAGAAGAAAAATAACTCTCAAAATAACTAAAAATAAAAGAGCCGCTAAAATCAGAAAGAAAAGACGTTTTATCATTTTATTTTAATTTTTTATAGCTTTAATAATGAAGTTTTTTTGTTTTTTTAACAACCCGATAAAGAAAACCAACTAGAAAAGTTCCCATAACAGTAAAAACCAAGGGGAAAATATTCTTTTTAGGCAATTTCTGCCGAGATCTTTCCAATTGTTTTAATAAAAATATTTTCATCTTAGATGAAGGTAAAAGAAGGAGAAATTCTCTGAAAGCCTCCATTTTTTCGACATGTTTTGAACCGTCGATTTTCTTTTTTTCTACCAATAATTCTTGATAGGCAATCTCTGTCTGTCTAACAATCTCCGACCAGTCTAAATGAGAAACCTTATTCCTCGCTCTTTGGCATAAATCATTATATTTTTTAGGTGGTAAAGCGCAAATTTTCTTTATCTGTCGGGCAAAAGTTTGAGGAGAAGTCTTTTTATCCAAACAAAAACCAACCGAGTCATCAACTAGTTCCTTGGTTGTTTCATTACTCAGAGCCACAATTGGTGTCCCAGAAGCTAAGGCTTCAATAATCACTAAACTTTGAACCTCCATTTTGGAGGCAGAAACAAAAAGATGAGTTTTGGCCAAAATCTGAGAGATTTGTTCGTATGGCACTTCTCCTAAAAAATTAACTTTTCTTAGATAATTTTTCTTGACGTAATCTTTTAAGCTTTTAAGATAAGTTGAATTAATCGGCGAACCGACTAAGTTAAGGGTAAAATTAGAAGGCAGATATTTTATCATCCTTAACAGATATTTCTGATTTTTGCGTATTGATAAGTAACCTATGAAAGTTAGCTGCTTTTCTTTTTCTTTAAGATTAGCCAAATGACAAGCATAATAAGCTTTTAAATCACGCCCATTAGGGATAATAAATATTTTATTTCTAAAACCATACTTTAAGATATCCTTCTTAACTTCTTTATTCAGGGCAATCAAGGCATCGGAATTTTTAAAAAAGTTGAAGAAATATTTCTTCATTAAACCGGTATCCAGAAAACGGCTTAAACTTTTTGAGGATTCACTAATGGCAAAGTCAAAAGCTTTAGTTGGTAAAACATGGCTAGTATAAACAAAAGTGACTTGATTATTAATCGCCCAAAATTGCGAAGAAAGGGTGATTGGTCCAAAATCATGAGAGTGAATCACCTGAGGCGAAAATCCCTTTAAGAAATTGAAAATAAATTTGAGGTTATTAACGGTCAAATAGGGAATAGAAACATCCCCTTCTCCAACACTTTTAATCTGTAAATAACGTAAATGAGGGGCTACTCTTTTGATTTCTGTTTTTGAACCAGGGCAAATTAAAACTGTTTCATGACTTTGTTTGGCAAAAGCATGAGCAATTTCATGGGGAACACGACCACAACCGCCTCCCTTACCTTCTCTAAAAGAAGTGGTAAAAACAACTCTCATAAGTCAAAAGAAACTAAGAAAGTAAGTTTTTTAGCTGACTGACTAGTCAACCAGTTTTTCTTCTGCACCATAAAAGATATGATACCATAATCAAACTGACAAGAAAATCGCAATAACTTAAATTAAAAAGATAATTTTAGTCTTAAAAACTAGGATCCCAAAAAGGAATTTCTAAAAACAGGCTCAAAAATATCATAAAAATAATTATTAACCTGAAAGTTAATTTTAATATTCGCAATTTTTTACACCTTCTTTAAGAGAACTTATCAATTAAGTCTAAACTTCTTAAATTACAGAATTTATGTTAAAATCAAGCACATAAGCTGGAGTGGCAGAGTAGACAAATGCATCAGTCTGTAAAACTGACGCCGCAAGGCTACGTAGGTGCAAATCCTACCTCCAGCACCATCAAATGAAATCTGCCTTTTACGACTCACCAGATTATAAGAAAAAACAAAGCACCTTAATAAAATCAGCTTGGGAAAATGGCGCCTACAGTCATTTAAAAAAGATTGAAAAAAGAATTTGCGCCAGAGATGAATGTGATATAAGTTTTTTATCTGTTCCCTCCGATCCTAAAAAATACTGCAGCCGTTCTTGTGCCATAAAAGTAAATAACACCCAAAGAAAAAGAAATTTAAAATTAGATAAAAAACAATTAACCGAACTCTATCGTCATGGACTTTCTTCCAAAGAAATTGCCAAAAAATTAGGTATCTCAATCAATAAAATTAATTATTGGCTAAAGCAATTTAAAATTCCTAAACGATCAATAAGTGAGGCTGTTTATTTAAAATATAATCCAAACGGCGATCCTTTTCAAATTAAAAAAAATTTAACTCTGGAAGAAGTTGAGCTTCTTGGACTAGGATTGGGTCTTTATTGGGGTGAAGGAAGTAAAAAAGGCACTCATGATGTCAGATTAAGTAATTCTGATCCGAAATTAATCAAAAAATTTCTTGATTTTCTAATTAAAATTTGTCAAATTAATACTGATAAATTAAAATTTTGGCTACAAATTTTTGACGACACCAATCCTAAAAAAGCACTAAAATTTTGGTGTCAAGAATTAAATGTTAAACCTGAAAAATTTTATAGAACAACTATCAATCCGTCCCGAGGACCTGGTACTTATAAAGAAAAATGCCGATTTGGTGTTCTTACCGTAAGATTTGGTAATACTAAATTAAGAAAAGAATTACTTTCTATGTTAAAAAATTACGCCCGTGAAGCTCAGGTAGTAGAGCGCAGCTTCGGTAAAGCTGAGGACGGCGGTGCAAGTCCGCCCACGGGCTCAAACTAAAATTAACAGAAATAAAATAAGAAGATTAATTTAAAAATATATCAAAATATATATAAATACTTAAAAGTATTCTTCTTTAAAGGAATAGTAATTTCCCCTAAATTTTGTTAAAATGATGTCATATGGCAAAAAAAGGACCAAGACAAATACTAGCTTTTGTATGTTCTGTTTGTAAAACTCAGAATTATATTACAGAAAAAAACAAAACCAATACCCCTGATAAATTGGTATTGAAAAAATATTGTTCAATCTGTAAAAAGAAAACAGACCATAAAGAAAAAAGTAAATTAAAATAAAAACATAGGGGTGTCGGTTAATGGTAAACCACGGGTTTCCAAAACCCGGACTGTAGGTTCGATTCCTACCACCCCTGC
>CAZJJY010000016.1:0-13188 GCA_964546445.1 uncultured Gammaproteobacteria bacterium | reverse complement strand
TCACCCCTATATCCTTATGCAAGCAAATTACTTGAAGCGGCTGAAAGATACGGTGTCGATTATCGTTTGATTGTCGCCATTGCCCAATGTGAATCTAATCTCTGTAAAAAATCACCCCCAGGTTCTTACAACTGTTGGGGATTTGAAAACGGAAAGACTAAATTCTTATCTTGGGAACAAGCTTTTAATCAAGTCGCTAAAACTTTGAAAGAAGGCTACATCGATCAAGGCTTAACCACCCCTGAGGAAATTATGCCAAAATATGCTCCTCCTTCAGTAGAAAAAGGTGGCCCCTGGGCAAAATGCGTTAACCAATTCATGGAAGATCTGGAATACGGCGATTTTTAATTCTCTCTGCTAAAATAAACTATGTCTAAAAAAACTACCTCTTGCTATGATAGTCTTTCGTTTAATTATCATAAGTACTGGACAACAAGGGAATATGAGAACCAATCAGAAAAGATTGCCCTAATCAAACTTCTAAAACTTATTCCTAATAAAAAAAACAAAAAGATTATTGATGTTGATTCAGGTTTTGGTCGCTTAGCAACTAAATACGCTCCTTTATTTGAAAGATGTCTTCTCGTAGAACCTTCAGAAAAGCTCTTTGAAGATTCTCTAAAACTAAAAAAAGAATACAAAAACCTCGAAATAAAAAGAGGTTTTTTAAGAGATCTAAAAATAAAAAACGAAAGTTTTAATGTCGCTTTACTAGTTAGAGTCTTACATCACCTGGAAGAACCAGAAAAGATTATTGAAGAGATAAATAGAATCCTTAAACCTAAGGGTTTTTTAATTTTAGAATTTGCCAACAAAATTCATTTTAAAAATAGAGTCAAAGCTTTTTTAAGAATGAATCTTGGCTTTTTTATTGAGCATAAACCAAAAGAGATTCACAGAAAAAGGCAAAAAACACTTTTTTTTAACTACCACCCAAGTCAAATCAAAACAATCC
This sequence comes from uncultured Gammaproteobacteria bacterium, assembly GCA_964546445.1. Lineage (GTDB taxonomy): Bacteria > Patescibacteriota > Microgenomatia > PFEM01 > JAPLYW01 > CAZJJY01. Next base: position 12,233 of record CAZJJY010000016.1, on the reverse strand, counting down.
TTCTTAGTAATAACTTTAAAATAATAAAAAGTTTTTCTGTTTCCAATCTCCGTGATCCGTTAATAAAGAAAATTATTCCTCTAAAAATCCTTCTTTTGATGGAAAAAATAAATCAATTTTTAAGTGGAATATTTAATAGCTGTACGGGACCTTCTTTATTTATTCTCGCTCAGAAGAAATAGCTCTCATGAACTATCGATAAACTTACCATTTGCATCTGTATTTTTTTATGATAGAATCAACAAAATGACAAAGAAAAAATCTTTAAAAAACATCTTTTCTTTTAAAGGTAAAAAACTAACCAAAGCTGGTTTTTGTAAATACTGTAAAAATGCCGTCAAAGGTGGAAATCTTTATCTCCTTATTTTTGTTATCGTTTTCCTAGGTATCTTTCTCTTTCTAAAAAACTGGTTTATTGTGGCTACGGTTAATTATCAACCAATCACTCGTTTTACCATAAATAGAGAACTAGAGAAACAACTAGGAGAACAAATTTTAGACAATCAAATTACTGAAGTTTTAATTCAGCAAGAAGCTAAAAGAAAAAATGTAAAAGTAACTAGTGAGGAAATTCAAGAAAAAGTTAAAGAGATCGAAGACCAGTTAGCCGCTCAATCACAAAATTTAGATAATATTTTAGCTACTCAAAAACAAACCAGAAAAGACTTAGAAGAAGACTTAAGAAACCAAATTATTATAGAAAAACTTGTTAGTGAAAGTATTGAAGTATCTGATCAAGAAATAGAAACATTTTTTGAAGAAAACAAAACTTATTTCGAAGAAGGGACGACATTAGAAGATAATAAAGAAAAAGTAAAGGAAGTTCTCCTCCAAGAAAAGATGGGTAATAAATTTCAATCTTGGATAGACAACCTCAAAGAAAACGCCAAAATTAACCACTTCGTTACTTTTTAAAGACTTTATTCTATTATTAAGCCTCTGATCCTCTTATAATATTCAAATTGTGGAAAACTTGACAAAATTAAATTCGTCTGATAGAATTATCCCCAGATCCTAAAGTATAGGTTAATTTCTGTACTTTAGGATTTTTTAGTTGGATTAATAATTTAACTTATGAAAAAAATAACTTTAACCTTTATTGCTGCTCTTTTTGTAGTAATATTCATAGCTAAACCAGCCTATGCTAATAACGATAAAATTCTTATGGCTGGTACTTCTGCTGTCTTAAAAGACGAGTTTTTTATAAATAAAAAGGATTGCAGGATCGAAAAATTAAGAAATTTTTTAGAGTCCTATAACTCACCATTTTCCAATAAAGCTGCTTACTTGGTAAAAGTTGCCGACAAATACGGAATTGACTGGAAACTTATTCCGGCTATTTCAGGTGTTGAATCTACCTTTGGGAAACAAATACCTTATAACTCCTACAATGCCTATGGTTGGGCCAATGGAGCATATAGGTTCAATTCTTGGGAAAAATCCTTTGAAAAGGTAGCTAAAACCTTAAAAGAGAAGTATATTGATCGTAGATTAGATACTCCTGAAAAAATGGGTCCTATTTATGCTCCTCCATCCAAAACATGGGCCAATAAAGTTCGTTACTTTATGAATAAAATTGAAAACTTCGAAACTGAAGGCTGTATTAAAGCTTTGTCTTTGACTATCTAAGTTTTTCTATTTATACTATCTGTAATACAATAATCTTATGGAAGAAAAAACTATCTTTTCTGAAGAGACCAGTCATTTTTCAGAAAATCATGAACCAGATCCCTCAAGGAATCTTTCCTCAAATATCCAAGAACTAATCAAGGGATACAAAAATTATAAGGAAAGTCTTGAACCTCAAGAGAAGGTTCCGGTTATTCATGTTGACGAAATTGCCTCTAAAGTAGCCTCTGCTTACGAAACGGTTATTAGGGTCATTAACTGGAAAGAAGAACAATTAGTTAGAAGAACAGCTATTGAAAGAAAACTTAAGAGAAGGCTTATTACGGAAATTTCTGGTATGAAATTAGCCAACAATATTAATTCAGAGAAAGCAGCCGAAGCTCTGGTCTTAGAATCTATTAGGGGAGGGCACTTACCTAACGACCAAATTCCACAAAATAAAATTGGTGTTGTCCAAAAAATATTAGATAAATATATTTATATTCTTAAACGTGACCTCTCTTCTAAAAACCGCAAGAATAGAGTCCAATTTTATAACTGGACCTTGGAAATTGCTGCCTGTGAGATAGAGGAGACCCTTGCTCCACCAATTAGAGAAAATACTCTCATTTCCTCTATGGCCACCTTAATGGAAAATAGAATCCAAATGAATCCCTTAGATATTATCAATGATGAAGATAAAAGGATTCAAATCTTTATTGCTGTTCACCGCACTCTATTCCATTTGGATGATCCTATTATTAGTTACCGACTATTAAAATATCGTCATTCAAACTGGAATGATGCTTCTCCTGAAACAATAGAGAAAATTGCCAATAATATCACTGAAATACGTAAAGATCTTGATAAAGATTTACATCATCCACTTTCGGGTAAATTCTTTAAAATTTGTGAAAGGTATGATACTTTATGGCTTCTTTTAAAGGATATTTTGGATAGTCTCATTAAAAAAGAGGGGGATATTAAGGAAAAGTTGAATGATCAAAAAGCGTTAAAAAATATTTTAAGAGAAGCCTATGATAAAAGGCTTAAAACATTAAGAAGACGACTAATTAAAATGGCCATTTTTTCTACCTTATCGATTCTTATTGCCAATAGTGTTTCCTTATTTTTAGTTGAAGTCCCATTAGCTAAATGGTTATATGGTCATTTTAATCCTAAAGCCATGGCGGCTGATATTATTGCTCCAACTATCTTAATGTTATTTCTAACTATTACTACTAAAAAACCACCTAAAAATAATTTAGCCGTTATTACCGAAGAAATAGGTAAAATTGTTTATTCCAAAAAAAGAAATGACATCTATGAAATTAAAGCCTCCAAGGGAATAAATTATATTTTCAACTTCTTTATTACTTTATTTTATCTTGTGGCTATTGTCATTTCCCTAGGAGCTATTATTTGGGCTCTTCGTTTTTTTGGCCTACCACCAACCTCCATCTTTATTAACACTATGATTGTGGCCGTTATCATCTTCTCAGGATTAGTAATCAGGCAAAGAGCTAAAGAGATAACCGTTGATGAAAAATCAACTGTTTGGGAGTTTGTCTTAGACGTTTTATCTATTCCTGTTGCTAAATTAGGTCAATGGTTATCATCTAAATGGAAAAAATATAATGTTGTTAGCGTATTTGTTACCGCTTTAATTGATATGCCATTTTTGGCCTTCATCAACTTTATTGAAAGTTGGAGCTCCTTCCTAAAAGAGAAAAAGGCTGAAATTCATTAAAAATTCAAATTTATCCTAAAATCTGGTAAAATAAACCTATGCCGCGGTGGCGAAATTGGTAGACGCGCAGGATTTAGGATCCTGTGGGGTTAAACCCGTGAGAGTTCGAGTCTCTCCTGCGGCACTTATTTGTTTTTACTCTGTTTATAGTTGCAAACAAAATTATAATCTTTTATTATTAAAAAAATGAAGAAACTACTTATTTTTTTTGTTTTTCTAGCTTGTTTTTTTCTAAATCCTTTTTCTAGTATTAAAGCTCAAGAAAAAGAATCGTTTTCCTTTGTTTATTTTACGGGTATTGGCTGTCCTCACTGTGCTGAAGTAGATCCTTTTGTTTTAGAACAACTACCACGAAAATATCCTAATCTTATTATCTTCGAATATGAAATCTACCAAAAACAAGACAACGCCCCTTTGCTTTACCAATATAATCAAAAATATAATTCTGATCTTGGTGTTCCTTTAGCTATTTTTGGAGAGAATGATTTTCTTATTGGTGATTCACCAATTCTAAAAAATATTGAAGAAAAAATAAAAACAAAATCTAATCAATTTCCATCTCTTCAGGGAAAAATAAATTTTGGTGATCTTAATCTTTCTGCAATTCCAGGAAGGCCAACTATCTGGAGTAAAGAAAGAGTGTTAATCAAAACTAAAAATCAACAAATAGAAAATGACATTTTAAAAAATCTCTTACTTAAAGATGATCTTTCTTTGATTTTAGAAAGCATTGACTATGAAATTATCAAACCAGAAAAAGTTCCTCTATCTGGAAAAAACTTAAATTTTCAAAACGCCATTAAAATAAACAATTGGATTTTCCAATGGAACGGAAGCCCAATAATAAGTGATGAAAAAGAAACTGAAGTTGTTATCCAGCCACAAGAGGAAATTAAAGAGCCACGTTCTTTTACTCTAGCCAAAATTATTTCTTTGGCAACTGTTGATGCTATCAATCCTTGTGCCTTAGCTGTTCTAACTTTAATCCTCTTAGCTGTTCTAACTTATTCTCCTAAAAAGAAGAAAGACGTCCTTCTGGCGGGTTTACTTTTCAGCCTGGCTGTTTTTATCATGTACCTTTTCTATGGTTTGATAATCATTAAATCTTTTCAGCTTATCCAAGCATTAACAAGCATTAGAATTTTACTCTATAAAATCTTAGGAGGAACAGCTGTTATTATCGGTATTTTAAACATCAAGGACTTTATAAAATACAAACCGGGTGGTTTTCTAACCGAGATGCCTCTCTGGTTAAGACCCAAAATGCAAAACTTTCTCTTTAAAATAACTTCTCCAAAAGGGGCTTTCGTTATCGGTGCCTTAGTCACTTTGTTTTTACTTCCTTGTACTATTGGACCCTATATTATTACTGGGGGAATTCTTTCTTCATTGGCTTTGATGAAAACTATCCCTTGGCTACTACTTTATAATATTATTTTTATTCTTCCTATGGTTGCCATTACTTTTATCTGTTATATCAGTTTTACCACCGTTGAAAATGTTTCCGGTTGGAAAGATAAAAATATAAGATACCTTCATTTAATTTCAGGTTTAATTATTTTCTTACTAGGGCTAGCTATGGTCTTAGGTTGGATTTAGTAATTCTGTTATTATAAACTATAAAGGAATTTAAAAATGTATGTCGCCATCTTTTTTCTCTCAATCATTATTATCGGTATTGTTTGGTATCTCTTAAAAAAGAAAGGATAGTCTTCTCAATTTAATTTTTTTTTGATACAATTAATTGGACTTATGAGTAAAATATTTTCTTTTTTTAAAAGACATAAAAAGATAAGTTTCATCTTCCTTGGTATTATTGTCATTACTATTCTCTTTGTTGTTTTAAAAAAGACCGTTTTTTATAATCCTGCTGCCTTATATGAAATAGGCACTGCTAAAAAATATGATCTTACTGAAATGGTTGATGCTTCTGGAGTTATCAAATCTGAAAGTCAGGTTAATCTAAAATTTCAAGGTTCTGGTCTTCTAACATGGGTAGGAGTTAAAGAAGGGGATCATGTCAAAAAATGGCAAGCCATCGCTTCTTTAGATAAAAAATCTTTACAAAAAAGTTTAAAGAAAGAAATGCTAGATTTTATGAGTGAGCGTTGGGATTTTGAACAAACACAAGATGATTATAAAGAAACTAAAGAGAGATATCTTGTGACTGATGAAATAAAAAGAATATTAGAAAAAGCTCAGTTTGATCTTGATTCTATTATCATAGACTACGAGCTCGCTGACCTCTCTGTTAAATTAGCAACTATTGTCTCTCCAATAGAAGGTATTGTTACCAACATTGATGCGCCAATAGCCGGTATCAATATTACTCCCGCCACGGCTGTTTTTACCATTGCTGATCCAGATAATATGAAGTGTATCGCTAATATTGATGAAGTAGATATTGGAAAAATTAGACTAGGACAAAAAGTTAATATCATTCTGGACGCCTATCCTGAAGATATAATTGAAGGGAAAATTGATAAAGTCTCTTTCTCTTCTGTTAGAACTACTGGTGGTGGTACAGCCTATCCAGTTGATATAATCCTTTCTCAAAATAAAGACCTTAAATTTAGAATTGGTATGAACGGCGACGTGGAAATAATTATCAACGACAAAAAAGATATTTTGGCTGTTCCAAGCGAGGCTATCAAAGAAAAGAATAATAAAACTTATGTCCAGGTTGTTGAAAACAAAGAAATAAAAGATATTGAAGTGGAAACAGGGATTGAAACAGACATTAGAACTGAAATTGTCAAAGGAATTGAAGAAAACCAAAAAGTCATTCTTCGCAAGAAGGCTAAAAAATAAAAATGAAAATTCTTCAGTTAAGTAATGTTTCTAAAACATATGGCACTGATTCTCACTCGGTTACTGTTCTAAAAAAAATTAATTTAGAAATAAAAAAAGGTGATTTTATCGCCCTCATGGGTCCTTCTGGAAGCGGTAAATCAACCCTGATGCACATTGCTGGTTGTTTAGATGTCCCAACTTCAGGAAAAGTTATTTTCGAAAACAAAGATGTCTCCAAACTCTCTGAAGGAGAACTTGCTCAAATAAGAAACAAAAAAATTGGTTTCGTTTTTCAGAGTTTCAATCTTATCCCAAGAACTACAGCCTTAGACAATGTCCAACTTCCATTAATTTATGCTGGAGTTGATATAGAGGAGAGACAAGAAAGGTCTAAAAAAGCTCTCGAATTGCTAGGACTTAAAGAAAGAATCACTCATTTTCCTAACCAACTTTCAGGAGGAGAACAACAAAGAACTGCCATCGCTCGTGCTTTAGTCAATAAACCAAGCATTATCTTAGCCGACGAGCCAACAGGAAACTTAGACTCTAAAACTGGAAAAGAAATAATTAAAGTTTTTAAAAAACTGAATAGGGATGGAAACACTATTGTCTTGGTCACTCACGATGAAAAAATAGCTCAAATCGCCAAAAAGATAATCAAAATTTATGATGGAGAAATTGTTTGAAACATTAAAACTAGCTTTTATTACTCTTAAAGCAAATAGGATGCGTTCTTTATTAACTATGCTTGGAGTAATTATTGGAGTAACCTCTGTTATTCTTCTTATCTCCATTGGTTCAGGTTTAAAAGTTTACATTACTTCTCAACTTGAAAGTATTGGTTCTAATATTTTATATATCATGCCTGGTGAATTTGATCCTGGAGGAGAAGGCGGAGGTATCCAAGGAGCAGGAATGGCCGCTTCTAGATTAACCATTGCTCAAGGAAAGCAATTAAAACAAAGAAGTACCAGTATCAAAAGAGTTATGGCTTATACAGAAAATAGTGCCACCGTTTCTTATAAAGGGAAGAGCAAAATCACCCAAGCGGCTGGAGTTAGTTATGAATATCCAGATATTAGAGATGAATACCCAGAAATTGGGAGCTTCTTTACTCTTTCTCAGCAAGAAGCAGCTAAAAAAGTTGTCATTTTAGGAAAAAGTGTTGCTGAAAAACTTTTCGATGAAAGTGATCCTGTCGGCAAAAAAGTTACTATTTCTGAAAACAGATTTACCGTTTTAGGAGTCTTGGGCCCTCAAGGATCTATCGGTAGTGTTGATACTGATAATCAAATTTTTATTCCTGTGACTACCGCTTTAAGTACTTTTGATATGGAAAATATTCATGGATTTTGGCTCCAAGCCAATGATCAAGATTCAATTGAACAAGCTAAAATAGAGGCCGAAAAAATAATGTTAAGAACTCTTGATGATGACGATTTTTCCGTTATTGATACAGAGAGTCTTTTATCTGTTGTCTCACAAATTCTTGGTGCTTTAACCATTGCCCTGTCTGGAATTGCTGCCATATCCTTGATTGTTGGAGGAATTGGAATCATGAATATTATGTTAGTTTCTATCACCGAAAGAACAAAGGAAATTGGTTTAAGAAAAGCTCTCGGAGCAACTCCTAAAATAATTCTTACCCAATTCCTAATTGAATCTATTGTTCTCTCTGTTGGTGGGGGACTGACAGGAATTACTATTGGAGTTTTAGGCACCCTTCTAATAAATCAATTCTTTCCAGCCGTTATAACTTTCTGGTCAATCTTACTAGCATTTTTTGTCTCTGTCATGATTGGAGTTATCTTTGGAGTGGTTCCTGCCGGAAAAGCAGCTAAACTTAATCCTATTCAAGCTTTACGTTACGAATAAGTAGACAAACAAAATTTTAAAAGATAAAATGAAATCATGAAGAAACTGCTCATTTTTTTTGTTACCATTCTTTTTTTCTTCACTTTTTCTTTCGCTTATGCACAAGAATTTAATTTCAAAAAAGCTTATGAAGATTATCTTTTTAATTTCAATAAATATAGGGAATCACACGATGAATATGTAACCGCTAAAGAAGCTTACCTGAGCTATAAAACCCTCACCAGTAAAAATACCGCTAAAGAAAAAACTGCAAAAATGCTTCTTAATGAAGATGAAGTAATTCATACTTATCTTGCTGCTATAAGGTTAAAACTATCAGAAACAACGGGGATTTCTAATTATGAAAAAAGTATCATCTATCTTAAGCTAGATGAAAACATTGCTTTGTATTCGACTCACCAAAACAGCATTAATGCCGCTGATAATTTAGAAGATTTAATAAAATTAGCTCAAGAAAACAAAGAAAGCTATAAAATAACAGAAACCTTAAGTTATCAAACCTTGGGGAGTATTTTTGCTAGTAAGGAAATCAATTTTAGAAATAAAATAAATAAACAAGTAACTCTCTTAAAAGAAAAATTAGGGGAAATAAGACAAAAAGGAGATAAACAAACAATAAAAGCAGAACGTTGGTTGATTGAAGCTGAAAGTCGTCTTCTAAAAAGCCAAGAAAAAGAATTTGAAGCTCAACAGACTTTGTCTCAAATAAAGACAACTGATAAATATAAAAACAAAGATTATAATGAAGCTCAATATCTTTTTGAGCAATCACATCAATATCTAAAAGAGTCTAGTAACCAATTGCAAGAAGTTATGAGAGAAATCAAAACAGCTGATTAAAATGAGAATAAAAATAAGTAAAAAATTTCTAATTATTTTCAGTAGTATTTTTGGAGCAACGTTAATAGCTCTACTTATAATTGCTATTTTGTTTGGTTTTAAACAAACTAAAATTGATCTTTTAGAAAAAAATATTGAAGAGCTTGTAACTCCTACCCCTGAAGCAATTCAAGAAATCAGTAATCCTTCACCATACGCTGATGATTTAATTATTTTAAAAATAGAAAAAGATTTAAAAGAAATTGACAAACAACTTCAAGAAACTGACTTAAAGGAGGCTAGTTTAAACCCTCCCTTACTTGATATGGACATTAAATTTGAAATGGAAGACTAGCTATTGACAGTACCTAAAAAAATGACCTACTATTATAACTAGATTATGAAAAATATCTTTACAACTGTCATCATCCTCCCTTTAATGTTTTTCCTTGCTATTCCTGTCTTGGCTCAAAATGATGATCCAACAGCTACTCAAGTAAGAAAGACCGAAACGACGCAAGAAACTGTCCAATCTAATATACAAGAACAAACAGCTACGCGCACAGCCCGCTTAACTGAACAAAAAAGAAATATTATTAAAAACCGCTACTATAAGATGATGAACAGACTTTTTACTGCTACAGAAAGACTAGGGATTATCCTAGGCAGAATTGAGTCTAGAATGGAAAAAATCGAGGAAGAAAATGAACAGATAAATTCAAGTGATATAAAAGAAAAAATCGAGGATTTAAAAATTAATTTTGATAAAATCACAAGTGAGCTAATGCCTCAATCACAAGAGAAGCTTGAAGAAATGAATAACAGCGAAAACCCTAGAGAAATTTTACCAGAATTGAAAGAGTTAGTTAAAGAAATCAAAAATGATATCATTACTATTCATCAAGACTTAATCGAAATTATTAAAGAATTAAAATCACTAAGAGGAGATTAAAATGGAAGAAAAAGAAAATTTTTTAGAAAGATTCTGGTATATTTTTGTTGTCGTTGCTGTTTTCTCTTTGGGGACAATTACTTTTTTATGGATGAATAATCAAAATTTAAACCAGGCCAAACAAAACCAAAAAGTGCAGATAACACCTCCACAAGAAGAAATAACTAAAGAAATTCAACAAGAAGAAACAGATGAAGCTACCCAAAAACTAGATCAGCAATCAGAAAGCGATGAAATAGAAGATATAGAATATGATTTACAAACTACTGATTTTACTGATATTGACAAAGAATTAGATGAGATTGAAAAAACAATAGAGGAGGAATAAAAAAAAGTGGAAAATATTAATCAAATCTTGAATATCAACGATCCTCGTTTCATTTTTATTTTACTCTGGGGTCTTGCTTGGAAGGGTTGGGCTTTGTGGCGAGCTGCCCAAAACAAACAAAAAATTTGGTATATCGCCATCTTAATCATTAACCTTCTTGGTATTCTGGAAATTGTTTATCTACTTTTCTTTCAAAAAGAGGAAAAGTTATGGAAAAAACTTTTTCTAAAAACTTCCAGTAAAAAGAAATAGCCTTTTTATTGAAAGCCTCTCTATTTCTTACTTTTCACAAGTAATTATTTCTGTTATAATAGGTTTAACTTATGAATAAAAAAATTGTTAATTCATCAAAGTCTAAAAAGGAAATTTTTCAAAGTTTTGAGAAAAAACCGAAAAGTTTTTCTTTTAAAAATCAGACTACCTCACAAAGAACAAGAAGTCTTGGAGGTCATAGATGATATCAGCTTTAAATAAACTTCCCGATGGGACAATCGAAATCACCATTAATATCCCTTGGAAAAGGGTTTTAACGGCCTATCAGAAAAAATTAGAACAACTTGCCAAGGTTATTGACGTTAAAGGCTTTAGAAAAGGTAAGGCTCCTGTAAAAATGGCTGAAAAACAACTTAATAAAACAACTGTCTACCAGGAAATATTAAAAGAAATCATTCCTGATCTTTATTTAGAAGCCGTCAAAGAACATAAACTTAAACCGATTGTTAATCCTCAAATAAGTGTCGTTTCTTTAGAAGAAAACAAAGACTGGCAAATTAAAGCAACTACTTGCGAAATTCCAGAGATAAAATTAGGTAAATACAAAGAGGAAATAAAAAAGGTGTTGGCCTCAGATAAAATCTGGGTTCCTGGTGAAGATAAAGAAAAACAAACACAAGAAACAGAAACAAAAAAGCTTGATAAAATTTTTAAAACATTAATTGAATCAATTAAATTTAAAGTTCCTGAAATTTTAATCCAAGAAGAAGCCAATAAAATGCTTTCCAAGTTAATTGACCAGACCAATCAATTAGGGCTAACGTTAGAACAATATTTAGCTTCTTCTGGAAAAACATCTGACCAGATTAAAAAAGAATATCAAAATCAAGCTGCACAAACTATCAAACTAGAACTGATCTTATCCAAAATTGCTGACGAAGAGAAAATAAAAGTAACTGATGATCAAGTAGAGCAAATGATCAAATCTATCCCTGAAAAAGAAACCCAAGAGTCATTTAAAAATGAAGCTCAAAAGGCCTATATTAGGCAAATTTTGAGGAAACGACAGGTCATTGACAATTTCTCTAAATTGTAATATATTAACAACGACCTGCCTCTCAACATGACTGATAAAACTCAAAAAAAGAGTGGGGGAGCATTCAATCAAAGCATCCTAGAGATTATTCGCAATGAAGGCGACAATCATTTGGATCCTTTGAAAGAGAATTCTAAAGAAGTTCAAGAAAAGCTTGAACAACTTCAATTTGTAAAAAGCCAAGAAAAGCTTATTTACACTCAAAAAGACCAAGAAGAAAAAACAAAAATAAAAGAGATATTAGAGGAAATCAAAACTCTTAAAAAAGGTCTTAAAAATTTAGACAAAGAGATTGATAAAACTATTGAACAAGCTCCCGTAGCTATAGGTACTTATCATATTAATTTCTTTGAAAAGATTAAAGAGAATCTTATCTTATTAAGGAAAACAGTTGAAGAAACCAACAGCTGGCTAGAAGTTTTCAATGGAAGAACATCCAAGAAAAACTATTGGTCTTCTTTCAAAAAAACTGGAACTCAATGGTCGATGTCTGGAGAAAGATATGCTGCTACTTCGGTTGGATAATCTTGCTTAAGTTTTTTCTTTTTAGTACAATATTTATAGGAAGGGTGGTTAGCTCAGCTGGTTAGAGCGTCACATTGACATTGTGGAGGTCACAGGTTCGACTCCTGTACCACCCACTAATTTTTATGAAAACAAAAAGATACAGTAAACATTTCGCCAAATATTTTTCTGCCGGGTTATTCTGGGCCATTGGGGCAACTCTTGGTTTTGCTCTTTTCTTTACTCTATTTGGAATGATTCTTAATTGGCTAGGTGGATTACCCATAGTTGGGCA
>CAZJJY010000015.1:0-13253 GCA_964546445.1 uncultured Gammaproteobacteria bacterium | reverse complement strand
GGAGCTAAAGTCGCTCCGGTTGAAACTCAACTAAAAACAGCTTAATATCTTTATCAAGATGGAGATGATTTTTGTTTTATGGACCCTAAAACTTTTAATCAATTCAGTTTGCCTATTAATCTTTTAGATGGCCAAGAAAAGTTTTTAAAAGAAGGTGAAGAGTTTAAGATTTTATCTTGGAATGACAAGGCTTTATCATTAGAATTACCAATCTCGATGATTTTTAAGATTAAAGATACTCCTCCTGGGGTGAAGGGTAATTCGGCCGTTAACTCTTTTAAGAAAGCAATATTAGATAATGAGTTATCTTTAGATGTCCCTTTGTTTATTAATATTGGCGATAAGATAAAAGTTGATACAAGAACGGGTCAATATATGGAGAGAGTAAAGTGATAGTGAATAGACAAAAATATATTAACCAAGAAAAAGGATAAAAAATAAATTAGTAACGAGATATTTATTTTGTTATAATAATAGGGTCTTATTAGTATTGATCTTAAAAGGGGGTGACTTTAGCAATTTCTAGTAAAGAAAGAGAAATTACAATTAAATTGGATGAATCTCCACCTAAAAAATCTTCAGGAAAGGAACCTACCGTAGAGGAAATGAAAGCTGTTACTAGATCGGCAGTGAAGGATTTCAAGGAGATAGATTTACCTAAATTAGAAGAGGAATATCCTCCTATAACTGGGGATACTTTAATGAGTGTTGTAAATGAATAATTTTTTAATTGTCTAGTAGTTATTATATATGGAGAGAGTAAGTTAACGAAATAAAATAGAGGCGACAATTATAGGTATTTGACAGATAAACCCCCACGGCAGTTTTCCACTAGTATGCATAACTTGGCTATGAAATTTTTCCAAGACATTTATTGGGAAAGGTCTAAAGTTAAAAAAGAGAGCTGGAAATTCTAAAATATCTGGCATAATTCCTAGAATAACACCGATCCATAACAACGGTGAAAATGGTTGGCTAAGTTGGAAAAAGTAAAAGACTGATACAGCGGCAATAATGATGTCAATAGCGGTAAGAGCCAAAGCCCTCTCCTTTGTTTTTTTACCTGTTGTTAAACCAGTTCCAGTATCCCAGTGGGGAGTAAGATCTAATAAATAGTGAAAAATGATCACTAAAGGCAAGCTAATATAAGGATTGGGGATTTTTGTTACTATTAGAGCGGACGCAAGCGAATGTGTTGTCGCTAACATGGTAGGTAAGGAATTATACTGTGCTATAATTATGATTGTCAAGAAATGTTATCTGTAATACTTTCTTTTGGACCAGTTACTTTATATAGTCTAGGTTTTTTAATGGCCATAGGAGCTTTTTTATTGAGTTTTATTATTTGGCGTCGTTTAAAAGATTTAGGCTTGAAAGAAGAGAAAGTCTTAGATTTTATAATTATCAGTCTTTTATTAGGTTTCTTATTTGCGAGATTATTCTTTTTAGTAGAACATTTTGATAAATTTGGTTTCTCTTTTTCAAGATGGCTTTTATTTGTTCGTTATCCTGGTTTCTCTTTTTGGGGTTGGATATTAGGATTTTTTCTTTCCTTACGTTGGTTCGCCAAAAAAGAAAAATGGGATTTTTTTAGAGTAGCTGATGAAACTACTTTTGGAGCTTTGCCTTTTCTAATCCTAATACAAGCGGGACAATTTTTGGATGGATCTGGCTTTGGACATTTTACTGGTATGCCTTGGGGTGTTTTTGTTCCTGGGAGCCTTTTAAGAAGACATCCCGTTTCTTTGTTTTTAGCAACCTTACTTTTGTTAATTTGGTTATTACTTCTTAAGGTAGAGAGGCATTGGCGAACATGGAATTGGTTAAAAAACAAGGAAAGTGGTTTTATTAGTTTAATGGCTTTAATGATGACGTTTTTTGTTAGCGTTCTGCTTGCATTTTTAGATGATTCTAAGGTATACTTCTATTGGTTAAAGATAGGATTGATGGTAGTGTTTTTTATCTTGAGTACTATCTTTTTTTATGGTTATGTCGGTCATAGTTTTAAAAAATTATTTGCCAAAAAGGATGAACGAAATAAAGAAAAACGAGAAGAAAAATAGTAAGGTTAAACAAATAATTGTTTTTCCTCTAAAAATTTTAAAACCAGTAGCTAATTTTCTTTCTCAAGAAGTAGTTCGTTTGGAAAGAAAGAAAAAAGAAATTGCTAGTCGTGATCCTTTTAATGATTCTGAAAGGGTTAATGATAATGCTTCTTCTGATACTGATGCGGCTGAGCAGGTAGGTCATGAAAGAATAAAAGCTCTAGAAAAACAGATCAATCGTAAAATAATTCAAACAAAAAAAGCTTTATCAATGATAAAAATTGGTCGTTATGGAGTATGTGAGAAGTGTCAAAAAATGATCGATACTGATAGATTAACAATCATGCCAGAAGCAACGATTTGTGTTAAGTGCGAAAAAAACAAAGAAAAATAATTTAAATGTTCTATTTATAGTTTAATTTTCCCCAAAGAAGGGAATTTTTTATTTTAAAATGGAGAAATCAAAACCTAAAATCATTTTTGAAGATAAATATTTCTTAGTTCTGGATAAGCCGGCTGGGATGGTCGTTAATAATGCAGAGACAACTAAAGGAATGCAAACAATTCAGGATTGGATAGGGGAGAATATTTCTGTCTGGAAAAATAGGGAAAGAGAAAAAGGAGAAGAATTCAAAGATTTTTATGATCGATTAGGTATTGTTCATCGTTTAGATAAAGAGACAAGTGGTTTGCTTTTAGTAGCTAAAGATTACAAGTCATTTCGTGATTTACAAAGACAATTTAAAGAAAGAGAAGTTCAAAAAAAATATTTGGCCTTAGTTCATGGAAAAGTAGACCCTAAAAAAGGAGTAATAGAAGCCTCTATTGCGAGAAGTCCTTTTGATCGCAAAAAGTTTGGTGTTTTTTTACAGGGTAAAGAAGCCAAGACCTCTTATGAAGTTTTAGAATATTCTGAAACAAAAGAAGAAACTTTTAGTTTACTTGAACTTACCCCTCGTACTGGACGAACACATCAGATAAGAGTTCATCTTAAATTTTTAAATTATCCCATTTTTGCCGATGATAAATATGGGGGAAGAAAAAGATCAAGGAAAGATAGGCTTATATGTAAAAGACATTTCTTACATGCATTTTTTATTTCTTTCACCCATCCTTATAGTCAAAAGAAATTAGAGTTTAAATCCAAATTGCCTTCTGATCTTCAAATTGCTATGATTAAACTAGGCTTCAATTAGAAGTTTTTAAAGATATGAGTGCTGATTTTATTTTAATAGGTTGGTTAGGATTAGTTTTGGCGATGGCCTTTTTGGGTGGTCTTTTGGCTAAGAAAGCTAAACAACCACCAGTAGTTGGTTATCTTTTGGTTGGTGTTTTTATAAGCCTTGTGACTTCCAAATTCTTTCCTGTTAAAGATCTTTTATCTTTTTTAGCAGAAATTGGGGTAGCTTTGTTAATGTTTACCTTAGGTATTGAGTTGTCCTTAGACTATTTGAAAAAAGTAAAAGTTGTGGCCATTTGGGGAGGGTTGATACAAATTTTACTTATTATTATTCTTTCCTTGTTTATTTTACCTTTGTTCGGTTTTGACTTTTATTCTTCTTTGTTTATGGGAGCAGCTTTTTCTCTATCTTCAACAGCTATTGTTGTTAAAATTCTATCTGAAAAAAGTGGGATAGACACTTTACCTGGGAGTATCATGTTGGGTTGGCTTTTGGTTCAGGATTTGGCCGTTTTACCAATGGTAGTTATTCTCCCAGCCATTGGAAGTAATAGTGGCAGTATTGGACTATTAATACTTAGTATCTTAAAAGTTTTTGCTATTTTGTTTGCCGTCATACTTTTAGGCAGAAAATTAGTGCCAAAGTTTATAAATTGGGTGGCTAATTTCAGCTCTAGAGAATTACTTTTAATTGCTGTTTTTTCTTTGTGTCTTTTAACAGCGATTTTTACTTCAGCCCTTGGTCTTTCTCTAGCCTTAGGAGCTTTTTTGGCTGGATTAATAATTTCTAAAACCTCAGAAAATCACGCTATTTTTTCAGAGATTAGACCATTACGTGATATCTTTTCAATTGTCTTCTTTGTTTCCTTAGGGATGTTTTTGAATCCTTATTTTCTGGCTTCTAATATTTTAATGATTTTATCGATTAGTCTTTTAATAGTCTTTTTCAAGTTCGCCATTATTACCGGTTTGGTTCTATATTTAGGCTACCATGCAAAAACTTCAATCATAGTTGGGATGGGACTAGTCCAAGTGGGAGAATTTGCTTTTATTCTTGCTCGGCTTGGTTTAAATAGTAATTTAATAAGCGATAGTGTTTATTCAGTTATTTTATCTGTAGCTTTATTAACAATTTTAATTACCCCTTGGTTCATCTCTGTTTCACCACGTTTGTATTTCTTTTTACAAAAGACTGCCAAACGTTTCCCCAAGATTTATGATCGTTTATTTACTAAGGTTGACCAATTCCATAGGGAAGAAGGCTTGGAGTTAGATGGTCATGTTATCGTTTGCGGTTATGGAAGAGTAGGGAGTTGGCTGGCTAGAGCTTTACAACTTTTAAAAACTCCTTATGTTGTTATTGATTATAATCATCAAAAAATTGCTGATCTTAAAAAGAAGGGGATTAAGGCTTTATATGGTGATCCAGCTGATATTGATGTTTTAGAGTATGCCCAGGTTAAAAAAGCTAAGGTTTTGGTTATGGCCATTCCTGATCAAGCCACTCAAGAAATTATTATTGCTAACTGTCAGACTCTAAATCCTCACATCAAGGTTGTTTCTAGAATTCATAAAAAAGAATCCTTTTCTAGACTAAAAACCTTAGGAGTAACCTGCTTTATTCAACCAGAGTTTGAAGCATCCCTATCAATTATTCATCGAGTTCTGCAATTTTTAGGGGTCGATCAGGATGAGATTGCCGGAAAGATTAAAAGAATTAAGATTGAGCATGGTATGTTCAAGGCAGATTAAAGATTATTCTCTTTATTATTCTTAAGTTTCCGTAAAGGAAGCTTTTTATTTTAGAATGAAAAACTGTTTCAGAGTTTTAAAAAAAGAAAACCAAACTAAAGCAAGGTTGGGTAAATTAAAAACCTTTCATGGGGATATTCTGACTCCTTCTTTTGTCCCAGTTGGTAGCCAGGGGAGTGTCAAGAGTTTAACAACTCAAGACTTGAAGGAAATAGGAGTCCAAGTATTTTTTGCTAATACCTATCATTTGTATTTGAGACCAACGGCGGAATTGGTTGAGCAAGCTGGAGGTTTACATAAGTTTATGAATTGGTCAGGCCCAATTATGACAGATAGCGGAGGTTTCCAAGTTTTTTCTTTAGGAAGACTAGAAAATAAAGTCAAAATAGATTACAACGGAGTTACTTTTTATTCTCACATAGACGGTTCTAAACATTATTTTACCCCTAAAAAATCAATTGAAATTCAGAAGAAATTAGGGGCTGATATTATGATTGCTTTTGATGAATGTGCTCCTTACCCGATTAAACATGATTACGCTGAGCTGGCTATGGAAAGGACACATCGTTGGGCGAAAGAGAGCTTAGAAACGGCCAAGGAAAGAAACAACCAACTTCTATTCGGTGTTATTCAAGGAGGTATTTTTAAGGACTTAAGGCTTTCTTCTACAAAATTCATTTCTTCTTTACCTTTTGATGGTTTATGTATCGGAGGGGTAGCTGTTGGAGAAACAAAGAAAGAAATGATTTCTGTTTTAAATTGGGTAATGCCTGTTCTAAAAAATGATAAGAGATTAATCCATCTTTTAGGAGTTGGAGGCGTAGATGATATTTTTGAAGCGGTTGAAAGAGGAGTGGACATGATGGATTGTGTGATGCCAACCCGTTTAGGAAGGATGGGCCATGTTTTATCAAAAGAGGCCGAAGGTTTTAAATATGATATTACTAAGGCTAAATTTGCTTCTGACTTTAGTCCCTTAGATAGAGAATGTCATTGTTTTGTTTGTAAAAACTATTCAAGAGCTTATCTTAATCATCTATTTAGAACAAAAGAACTTTTAGCTTATAGATTGGCTAGTTATCATAATTTATTTTTTATGGAGGATCTTTTTGTTAAAATAAGAGAAGCTATTAAAAAAGATAAGTTTAAGGATCTTAAAAAAGAATGGCTAGATTAAAAGATAATATTTATAAAAGAAAGCAGAGATTAAAGGCCAAAAAAGAAAAGAAATTTGTTTTGGTTAAGAAAGTTTTTTTAATTATTGTTTTGGTTGTTGTTTTGTTTAGCTCTTTTAAGATTTATCAGTCAATCCGAAGGTCTTCCTGGCAAGATGATAGTCGTTTCAACATAGTTTTTGATTCTTTACCAGTATTAATTGCTTCTTTTGGTAATTCTAATCATGAAGTTAATTTTTTATTGATTCCTGAAGGAACCTTCATTGAAACAACCCATGGTTATGGTTCTTGTCGGGCTGAATCAATAAGTAGATTGGGAAAAATTAATAATCGAGGAGGGGAATTTCTTTCAGAAAGCTTGCAAAATTATCTAGGCTTGCCTTTAGATAGTTATATTCTGAGCTCTTCTAATCTTGTCTTTGAGAATAACCCGACGTCTTTAAAATCTTATTTATTAGCTAATTTTTCTTTCTTTTCTAAGGCAAGGGAGGAAGCGAGTTTAAATAATTGGGATTTATTACGTCTTTGGTGGTATCTCAAAAAAACTAATCTTAATAAATTTAATGTTGTTGATCTTTCGGATACTCTGGCATCAGAAGAAATAACTTTAGCTGATGGGAATAAGGCAATTAAAATAGATCCTAATCGTTTGGAGCTTCTTATTACACAGTTTTTTTCAGATAACAAGATAAAAGAAGAAGATTTAAGTATTTCTGTTCTAAATAGTACAGAGAACGTTGGTTTAGCTTCTCAAATGGCTAATTTAATTAAGAATATTGGTGGACAGATTATAAAAATAGGGGAGGTAACAATGGTTTTGAGAGATGATGATTATAATTGTGAAATAAGATCTTTGAAAGAGCATAAAAACTCTTATACAGTTAGAAAGATAAGTAAAATTTTTAATTGTCGTTGGACAGGGGATGATTTATTAAGTGAAAGGTCTTCATTGGTGATTATTGTAAAAGAAAATTATTGGAAATTACTTAATTTACCCTAGTTAAAAGAAGCGACGTTATTATACTTCTTCCCTTTAGAGGTTTCTCTTATAAAGATTTGGAGTGTTTGATGGTCGATGTTTTTAATAAAGACATCATATTGATTGCCGCCGTTCATAAAATTAATCAATTTTAGAGAAAGATCTTCAGGTATAGTTCCTAGGTAATTATTTTCCTCATTTTGGATGCTCACGAGTCTTTTTTTAGCTACCATGATAACTCTATCTCCATTATTTAATTTTCCAAGAACATCAGGCTCAGCCAAACGCATTAAAGAAACAACTTTTGTTTTTCCAGGTTCTTCTAAAAAGATTTTGGAAAAAAAAGGACTTCTTTTCTTATTTAAACTTTTTTTGATTTTTCCACCCTTAGAAAGCCTAGTAAAATTTCTATTAGCAATAGGGTTAAAATTGTCTATTTTGAGAACTTTTTTGTAGGTTTTAAGAGCTTGTTCAATATCTCCCAGCTCCCAATGACAGTGGGCTAATCTGTTTAAGGCAGAGATATTTTGTGAATTTTCTTTGATAATCTTTTTGTTAATTTCGACTGCTTTTTCCCAGTTTTGTGCTAGTGCTGCTTTTACAGCTTGATTTTCCAAATTTTTGTTCATTCTGATAAAGATATAGTTTTTATCTTTCCTTGTCAATAAGAAGATTAACAGGTAAAATGTTAAAGATGTCAGGACACTCCAAATGGTCAACAATTAAACGTCAGAAAGGAATAAATGATTCTCGTAGAGGTCAAGCTTTTACTAAAATAGGTAATCTAATTACCACTGCTGTTAAGTCTGGTGGTGGAGCTGATGATCCTGAAAAAAACTTTAAGTTACGTTTGGCGATTGAAAAAGCTCGAGCTTTAAATATGCCGAAAAGCAATATAGAAAGGGCAATTAAAAGGGCCTCAGGGCAAAAAGGGGGAGCTGATTGGACAGAGTCTATTTTTGAAGGATATGGTCCTTTAGGAATTGCTGTTATAGTAGAAACGGCAACTGATAACAAGAATAGGACAACGGCAGAAGTTAAAAATATTTTTGAAAGAGGAGGGGGGAGTGTGACTTCCCCAGGGGCAGTTTCTTTTCAATTCAAACAAGTCGGTTTGATCACCATTAAAAAGACAGATGATCCTGAAAAACAAATTTTAAATTTAATGGATGTGGGGGTAGATGATGTAGAGGAGGCAACAGATGTTATTGAGGTATATGTTGTACCAGAAAGCTTAAGAGAAATAAGGGATAAAATAGAAAAAGAAGGCTTTATAGTTTTAAATGAAGAATTAATAATGAAACCATTAAATGAAGTTAAAATAGAAGAAGAAAACAAAGCCCAACAAATCTTAAAATTTATGGGTAACTTAGAGGATCATGATGATGTTCAGAAAGTTTATTCAAATTTCGATATCCCAGAGGAAATCTTAAAAAAAATCAGTGTTTAAATTAAATAAAAGGAAGAAATTTATTATTACCGCTATTGTTCTTACCTTAGGGCTTTTAGCTATTCACCTAACCGGGATAACATGGCGTTATCCAGCCCTTGTTATTTTAGCTGTTTTAACCTATTTCCTTTCTGCCTGGTCTTTAAAAGAGGGTTTAAATGGAGTTGAATGGCTCACCGTTTTGACATTGCCCGTTCTTTTTACTATTAGTGTTGGATTATTTTACTTTTTAACGCCAACATCTTGGTGGGCTAGAGTACCAATAATTATTCTCTATGGAGGGGGGATTTATGGTTTACTTCTAACAGAAAATATCTTTTCCGTTGCGGCTATGAGAACCATCCAGTTAGTGCGTTCTGCTCATGCGGTAAGCTTTCTACTGACCTTAGCGACTTCTTTCTTTATCTATAATGTTATCTTTTCCTTTAGGCAACCGGTTTGGGTTAATTTTATAGCTGTCTTATTGTTTAGTTTTCCTTTAATTCTACAAGGTCTTTGGTGTATTAATCTTGAACCTAGGATAGAAAAGAATTTATGGCTTAAAACGGTTGCGTTATCCTTAGTAATGGGAGAAATGGCTTTAGTCTTTTCATTTTGGCCAGTTAGTGTGGCTGTGGGATCATTATCATTAACAACAACTCTCTATATTACTTTAGGTTTGACACAGCAGTACCTAAATGAGCGTTTATTCAAGAAGACGATAAATGAGTATATAGCTGTAGGCGTAGCTGTTTTAATCGTTATTTTGTTAACGACACGTTGGGGTGGTTAATTGATATTCTTCTTTAAAAAATAAATTTTCAAAAAAAATTAAGAGATAAACAAAAAGGGGAGTAGGGACACTAAAAGCCCCTTTTTAAGTAAAATGTCCTATAATAGCTATATCCTTTTCACGAAAGTTATAGGGTAGTTTTCACGAAATAGCAGGAAAATAATTAATTGCTAAGTTGATACCTTTTGATATAGTTATCGGAGAAGCTGTGGATAACTCTAGAGGAGACTTTTAAAGAGAAAAAAAAGAGAGATGAAAGATAATAAAAGAGAAGACGATGATCATTAAAAGATAAATAGTCGTTTTTATCTTATCCCCTTAAAAGTAGTGGAAGAGTCGCAAAAGAGGACAAAGAAAAGCTACTTCGATAAGGTCGCACAATGTAGCTTTTACGACATGTTCTGAATCTGTTCTTCTGAGAAGAGTGCTTAACATGGATATTAATAAACAAAAAAATAAAGGATTTTTTAAGTCTTTAGTATCTTCCTTTGTCCTTTATTATCCTTATTTATTCTCCATTTTTGGCTTAAATTTAAAAAATACCTGTCCCCCAATAAAACCCGAATAAACAGGTTCAAACTATACCTAATTGAATCTAAATCCTTTTGTCATTCCCCCAGCTTAATTTGAAGCTAATTATAGGTTTTATAGAAGTTAGTTAATAATAACTGTTTATTTGTTAGATATACTTTTTTTGGGTCGAAGAGCGAAACCTTAATATAACCAAGCACTTTTCCCATATTATCAAGGTTTTTGAAGATTTTAAGTTTACTGACCAATTAAGGAAAGAGATGGATAAACTCGAATTAAGTACTAATTAATTAGAATAATCATTATTCGAAGTAAGAACGTCCTTGATTGTAAATTTATTTTATTACTCTTTTGGCTTCATTCATTTTTGCTTTTGCTTTTAGAATTTTATTTATCGTTGCAGAACCTTTTACCCGTCGCTTTCACTATTTACTTTTAGTGAATTTTTCCACTAATTCCTTACTTTCGAATTTAACTTTAATGGTCCCTGAGCTTTTTCTACTAGTCCAGTATTCGCCTTCTAATTCCCGTTTTGGTTTAACAATTATACTAAGTATGGCAGCACCATCATGAACAATACTCCTATCTCGAATAGTCGCGTCTGGTTTATTTGTGTAGTTATACGACAGTTTCTTTATTCCGCTTTCTTCATCACCGGCAATTAGTGCCGCATTGCTGATACTTGTGGATTCCTCGGTATACATCACACAACTGAGGGTATAAAAAGATTGTTTAATTACCAAAACAAGTGGAGTTGGAGTGGGAACTTTTTTGGTCTTTGGGTCAACCCATGTTGTTTGCCATTCACCACGCCATGTTCCCTGTAAATCTGGAAACGGAACTAACCACCCCTGCAGTATCGACCACCTCCACAACCATTTAGTGAAAACAAAATACAAAGCTATATATATCGTAATAACGTCAGGTAATTTTTTTAAAGCATCAATATTAATTCTCAATTCCGTCTTTGTAATGATAAGGATTGCTATCCAAATACCTATAGACAAAAGTAGCTGGAGACATACAGATATTTCTTGTTTTATGTTTTTCATAATTAAATTAATCAAATCCTACGTAATTCCATGCGGCTAATAAAAAATCATTAGCCTGTTTCCTTGTCCACGGTTGAGATGTGCGGAAAAGATATTTAAGTTCGTTTACTTCACCCCATTCTTTGCACTTTTCATAATCAGCCGTGTGATTATAAGTGTGAGTTATAACACTTTTTATGTCATTCCGGTAATACGTATGATTAAAACAACTATCTGGAGCGTTCCATACTAAACTTTCAATCAAGAAAGAGGCAATATCTTCAGCGGCCTCTCCGTTGTTATCCTGCATATCATCACGTAATCTCTTTAGTATTCTAATTACAGCCTTATACCTTCTGTTAGTCCTTTCACTTGAATTTTTATCTACTCCATTTGAGTAAGTCTGTTCTGGCCAATTCTTTATTAAACCACCATCACCTGGTTTGAAAGCTATCCCCTCTGGTTCAATCCAATTATTTGAGCCATCAGAGTCATACCTCCTATGCTTAAAAGCAGCTACTACATCAGCATCGACTCGATATGTGTTTTCGTGGATATCAAATGCTTTATTACCTGGGGTGACAGCTTCTTGACCGAAATAATCAACAAGCGCTTTCTTTACCAATTTTTTAAATTCATCAAAAGAAATAGCAGCGCCAACGTTACCATAATCGTCACTAGTTTTACCTGCTGGATAGTCAGGGAAAAACGAGGTCTTGTGACAAACACAAATATCTACATCACTATTTTGCCTGGTGTTTGTCCTGGCTTTATATGACCCTTGGGGAAAAACATCCACGATGTCAGATAATATGTCACTATTATCAATCGCTTTCCTGACCGCAGTTACGGCATTGTCACATTTGTCTTGCTCAGTTTGACCCGGTGGTTTAGCCCAGCGAGCCAATTGTTCTTCGTCGATATGCATATTTTTATCTTGTAAAAGGTGCCCAAAATTTCAAAACCAAAGTCTTAGGCAAAACTTACTTGGGTATATTAAGTTCCAACTGGCTCCCTTAATAGGGCTCGAATTTTTTATTTTTTTTGCTTTTAGAGATAGAAACTGCATTAGTCTGTTTTTACTACTTCTTTTAGATAATAACCACCATCAGGTGTTACTATCCAAATTTGCTTATCTTTTGGATATTCCTTTATGATTTCATTTTCTTCAAATAAAACGTCACCTATATAAAAAGGGATTTTACCATCAGCGGAATAGGCATAAATAGGAACATCACTTCTTTTTTTCTGGATATAATATTTCGTTTCTAAGAAATTAAGGTTACTTTCAGGGATTACTACATCATTCTTCCCTGCTATTGCCGTTATTTGTCCTGCGGCATAATTAATAGCTGGTTTACTTGTTTTTCTAACTATTTCTTCGGCACTTTGAACAGCAAAAAATAGATAGCCTACAACTAATACCAAAACAATATTAGAAAAAATTTTCTTAAAGCTAAATAGCTGGTATAAAGAAAAGGTCACCCAAATAATAAAGAACGGTAAAATTGGAATTAAATATCTCTCGTGAAGAATGGGTATCCAAAAAGCAGAAATAAAATAAGCAATTAAAAAAGGAATAGAAAACAAAAAGACTAAAATTAAAGAAGCATCTTTGTTAAAAGAATCGTTTTCATCCTCTTTATTAGCTAACTTTACTATCCAGTAGGCGCATGCTAAAAAAACTAAGAGAAGAGTAATATTATAAAACATCGCTACACTTGGATAATCTTTAGTCCCTCTAAAAAAAAATCTAAATGTATCAACAAAAACAGCCGAAGTTACCGGACCAATCCAAAAACCTTCTGCCACCTTTGTCCATTGATTCCAAAACATCTGAAGCCAACCTAAAAAAACTAAAATAGGAAAGATAAATAAAGAAGAAAAATGGAGAATCCTTTTCTTTAGATTCTCTCTGTTTTCGAAAAACCAAAAAGCTAATAAAGCAATTAAAAAGAAAACACCAAAATTATGAGTAAAAACCATCAAACCAAGGAATAACGAAGAAAGTAAATATTTTCTTTTAAGATAAAAAAGTATTGCCGTAACTGTTAAAAATCCAAAAAGAACATAACTTCTTGCTTCAAACCCATATTCGAATAAAAATGGATTTAACAAAATAGCCAATGAACCCAGCAAAGAAATCCGCCAATCTTTTATTAGTTGTCTCAATAGGAAAAATGATGATAAAGCCAATAAAAAAAGAAACAGTAAAGAAAAACTACGAGTAATAAACTCTGCATCACCAAATAATTTAATCCAAAAGTGAAGTAAAAAATAATAAAAAGGTGGATTTACATCTTTAGCAGTAAGGAAAAAAATTTCCTTTAGGCTTTTA
>CAZJJY010000014.1:0-13557 GCA_964546445.1 uncultured Gammaproteobacteria bacterium | reverse complement strand
AAGAGTTGGTTTTTGATATCCCGCTGACTCTTTTTCTCCCTTACTTAATAAAAGATAATCCCCTATTTTAAGTTTTTTAGATATTTTAGCTAATGTTCCTGTTTTAACTAGATTAGAGCGAAGATTGGTCATTTTTCCTTCTGGGTATTTGGGAAATTCACTAAAAATCCAGCTTGAAACAACGAATGATAAAATAGCATCACCTAAGAATTCCAATCTTTCATTAGAAACCATTTCTTTGTTTTTAACCTCATTTAAAAAAGAACGGTGGGTTAAGGCTCTTTCTAAAAAACTTGGATTCGTAAATTTAACTTTTAGTTCTTTTTCAAGATCTGTTAGATTCATTTTTTCTTTTTAATTCCTTTAAAAACTGTTCCTAGTACTCCATTGACGAAAGAAGAGCTTTTTTCACTACCATAGCTTTTGGAAAGTTCAACTGCTTCGTCAATAACAACCTTAGGTGGTTCTTGAACGTTAATGGTTAATTCCCAAATAGCGAGTCTTAAAATAGCCAAGTCAACTTTATTTATTTGTTCAATTGGCCATTCAGGGGCTGAGTCAGTAATTATTTTGTCGATTTTTTTTATGTTTTTAATGACTTTTTTGGCTAATTTACTTTCAGGTTCTTTGCCCTTTCGAAAGGAAAAAGCAAAAAGCTGTTTGACTGATCTTTCTCTTTTTTTATGTCTAGGATCAAGAGCTGTTTTCATTTGCTCAAAAATGAGGCTTTCTTTTTATTAACCATAGAAAGAAATTTGAGTTTAATAGCTGCTCTCCTTTTTCCTTTTCTATAAGTGGAATGTCTTCTTTTTGGTTGTGCTGCCATATAAATTTAATTAGGTTTAATGTCTCTAATTGTATCTTTTTTGAGCCTAGCTTTCAAGAGAGAATATTTGTTTATTTGAGGGAATATATCCTCAGCAACTTTTTTAGATAATTTGATAAGACTGAGATCGGAGAAGGAAGCAACTTTAAGATCAAAGAATCCATGTTGTGATGTCCCATAAATTTCTCCTGGTCCCCTTAATTTCAGATCAAATTCAGCCAGTTCAACACCAATATTCATTTTTTCTAATGATTTTATTCTTAAAAATGATCTTCCTTTGAGTATCTCTGTGAATAGGAGACAATAAGATTCTTTGTCTGACCTGCCGACTCTTCCTCTTAATTGATGTAATTGTGATAGTCCAAACCTTTCTGACCCTTCAATAACCATGATTGTTGCTTGGGGGATATCGATACCTACTTCTACCACCGGAGTGGAAATTAGAATATCTAATTTTCCATCTTTAAATTTTTTAATCATCCCATCTTTCTCTTTATTTTTCATTCTTCCATGAAGTAGCCCTAATCTAAGATCAGGGAAAATATCTTTCTTAAGCTTTTCGTATTCTGCGCTAGCTGCCTTAACTGTTTGTAGACTTTCCGAGATTTCAATTAGTGGACAAACAATAAAACATTGTTCTTTGGTATCTTTTACTCTTTTTTTGATCCATTTGTAAGCGTCCTTTCTTTTTTGAGGAGGAACAACAAAAGTCTTAACTTTTTTCCTTCCAGGAGGAAGTTCATCGATAACAGAGAGGCTAAGATCTCCATATAGAGTTAAGGCGATTGTTCTGGGGATAGGAGTGGCGGTCATGGTTAAGATATGAGGAGAATAGCCTTTTCTAACATTTTTTTGAATAAGCTTAGCTCTTTGTTCTACCCCAAAACGATGTTGTTCATCAATAACAATTAATCCTAATTTTTCAAATTGTGCTTTTTTATATAAGAGAGCATGAGTACCAACAAAAATATCTATTTTTTCTTTATCTTTTTGTTTAGTTTTAGGATCTCCGGTGATAAGTTTTATTTTTATTTTAAAAGACTTAAGGAGATCATTTAAGGTTTGATAATGTTGTTTGGCTAATATTCCCGTTGGGGCCATAATGATTGATTGGGTTTTATTCAAGAAGGCAATGTAAATAGCCAACGCAGCAACGACTGTTTTCCCGCTACCAACGTCTCCTTCCAAAAGCCTATTCATAGGAATATTTCTTTTAAGATCGCCAAGAATTTCTTTGATAGTTCTTTTTTGGGCGTTGGTAAGTTCAAAAGGAAGACCTTTTATAAATTCTTTTGTTTTTTTATCATCAACTAAAAATTTAAAAGCTAATTTCTCTTTTTTCCAAGATTCTTTACGTTTTAAAGTCTGTAGATGTAAAAGAAATAATTCTTCAAAAGCAAATCTTTTTCTAGCTTCTTTAAAATCTTTTATATTTTCAGGAAAGTGAATTTTTTTTAAAGCCTTTTTAAACTCTAGAAGATTATTCTCTTCCAATATCTTCTTAGGAAGAAATTCTTTAAGTTGATCTGGAAATTTTTCCATCATCCAAGAAATTCTAGAACGTAACCATTTAGAACTTAATTTGGCTGTTTCATGATAAACAGGAATTAACCTGCCGGTATGAATATTATCTTTTTGTTCAAGACTTTTTTCATACTCTGGTGAGGTCATCACTAACTTTCTGGCAAATTTGTTAACTTTGCCAGAAAAACGGTACCCCTCCCCTACCCTGATTGTTCTTATCAGAAAAGGTTGATTAAACCAAGTAATTTGTATTCTTCCACTACCATCATCTATTTGAGCTCTTTGTATTTTTCTTCCTCCCCTCAAATATTGATTTTTAATAGAAAGAACCTTTCCTTCGATGGTGACTATTTCTCCTTCCTGTAATTTATTAATAGGAGAAATTAAAGAATAATCTGTATAACGGAAAGGAAAGTGATATAAGAGGTCTTCTATGGTATTAATTCCAAGCTTAGATAACCTTTGAGCATAATAATGGCCAACCATAAAAAGGCTTTTGATCGGTGTTTCTAGTTTCATTATTCTTTAAAAAAAAGAGTAAATAAACGGGAGCATCGAAGTTAAAATAAGTGCTCCACCGGCGATCACGACCAGAACGATCCAAAATTTCTTTTGTTTTTTAGTTAAGATCATTTTTTAAGACTTATTTTTATAAATTTGGTTTTACCAATTTTAATAATATTGCCTTCTTTAGTTTTAAATGAAAATTGAATATCAGTAATTGGTTTTCCATCTAAATCTATTCCACCTTGTTTGATTATTCTTTTAGCATTACCTTTTGAAGAAACCAAATTATTTTTCACTAAAATATCTATTAATTTATACTCTTTTTCTTCACATTTAATAGTTTTTGTTTTGGTAGGTGCTTTTTTCTGCTGAAACACATTTTTAAATTCTTCTTCGGCTGCTTTGGCTTCTTCTCCTCCGTGATAGGTTTTGGTAATTTCAAAGGCAAGTTTCTTTTTTAATGTCATAGGCTCTAACTCTTTCTCTATTGATTTAATTAATTGGAGTGAAACTGTAGTTAACAATTCAAAAGCAAGTGGGGTCACATTATCTGGGAAAGACATAATTCCGCCATACATCTCTTTTGCCGAAGAGTTTAGGAAAAGTGCATTTCCAGTAGTTTTCCCTACCTTTTCCCCCTTCGAATCAACCAAAAGTTTTGTGGTTAAAACGAATTTCTCTTTGTTTTTTAGTTTTTTCATTAAATCACGACCCACTAGCATGTTAAACATCTGGTCAGAACCACCAATTTCTAAATCAACATCCATGTGGACTGAGTCGTAACCTTGCATTAAAGGGTATAAAAACTCATGAAGATAAATATTTTTATCTTGCTTTAGCCTTTTTCGAAACATGTCTCGCTTAATTGTCTGTTGGTAAGTTAGATGATGAGCTAAGTTGAGTAATTCAGCAAAAGAAAGACTAGAAAGCCACTGGCTGTTGTAAAGAAATTTAGCCGGATTCTTACCGCTAAAATTCAAGACCTTGCCTGCTTGTTCTTTCCAGTTTTTACAATTTTCTAAAACTTGCTTTTTAGTCAACTGCGGTCGTAGAGATTTTTTATCGGTTGGGTCACCAATCATTCCTGTAAAATCACCTACCAAAAAAATGACTTCATGACCAAGTTCTTGGAATTGTTTTAATTTTAAAACTCCAACCATGTTACCCAAATGGAGATTGGGCATAGAGGGATCAAAACCTTGATAAAGACGGATTTTTTTACCAGAACGTAAAATTTTTTCCAAAGCCTCTTTGGAGGGATAAATTTTTTCGACTCTTCTAGTTAAAACTTCGTCAATTTTATCCATGGGTTAACTCTAAATTATAAATTTTTCTATGCTATAATGCAAGAATGAGCCGCTGGCAGAAAATTTGGCATCAGCGTAATTCTCACAAAAGATATTATTCTCGTCGTGTTCGTAAAACGAAGAGTAAATTTTTTGCTAAAGGAGCAGTCTTTGCTTTTGTCGCCCTGATTGGTTTTATTGTTTTTAGCGCTGGTTTGTTTGCTTTTTACGCTAAAGATTTACCTCATCCTGATAAAGTTGTTCGTCGGGAAGGTTTTTCAACTAAAATTTATGATCGTAATGGTGAGCTTCTATATGATATTTTCTCCAATGAAAGACGTACTCCGGTTGAGCTTGAAGAAGTTCCTGAGCATTTAAGAAACGCGACTGTTGCTATTGAAGACAAAAACTTTTATCAACATAGTGGATTTGACGTCTTAGGTATTTTTAGAGGTTTAAGTAAAGTTATTTTTAAAGGTCGGGCTCAGGGTGGTTCTACTTTAACGCAACAATTAGTTAAAAATGTTTTACTTACTTCTCAAAGATCAGTTACCAGGAAGTTAAAGGAATTTATTTTAGCTGTTCAGATTGAAAATCGTTATTCTAAGGATGAAATTTTACAGATGTATCTCAATGAAATTCCTTATGGAGGAACGGCTTGGGGAGCACAAGCTGCTTCAGAAATTTATTTTGATAAGGAAGTTTCTGAATTAAACTTAATAGAATCGGCTGTTTTGGCTGGTTTACCTCAAAGGCCGACGGCTTATTCCCCTTTTAATGATGATAATGCTTACATTGGGAGGACAACTCAGGTTTTAAGAAGAATGAGAGAAGATGGTTATATTACTAAAGAACAAGAACAAGAAGCTTTAAAACAGTTGGAGGAAGTAGAATTTGCCTCAGAGGGAGTGAGTTTTAAAGCCCCTCATTTTGTGATGTATGTGAAGCAGCAATTAGAGGATCGTTACGGTGAAAGTTTACTTGAGGGGGGCGGCTTAAGGGTCTACACGACCTTGGATTTGGAGCTACAAGAAGAAGCACAAAAAACAGTCTCAGAGGAAATTAAAAAAGTAGAATATCTTCATATTACCAATGGAGCTGCTTTAGTCATTGACCCTAAGAATGGAGAGATATTAGCGATGGTCGGTTCTAAAGATTACAATGACCCTGACTATGATGGAAAAGTTAATGTAACTCTCTCTTTACGTCAGCCAGGTTCAGCTATTAAACCAGTTACCTATGTTTCAGCCTTCAAAAAGGGATATACAGCTTCTTCCTTATTAATGGATACGTCAACCGTTTTCCCCGGTGGGGTGGGTTTTCCAGATTATAAACCAGTTAATTATGATGGTGAGTTCCATGGTCCACTTCAAGTTAGATATGCTTTAGGAAATTCCATAAATATTCCTGCCGTAAAAATACTAGCTAAGATAGGGATTAAAGAGATGCTTAATACTGCCTATCAGATGGGCCTGAGTACTCTGGAGCCAACTAATGAAAACCTAAAGCGCTTAGGTTTATCAGTTACCTTAGGAGGTGGCGAGGTAAGGCTCTTAGAATTAGCTACAGCTTATTCTGCTTTTGCTAATAGTGGTTTAAAAGTTGAACCAGTTTCAATTCTAAAAGTTACTGACAAAGACGATAAGGTTTTATTTGAGCATAAGGAAATTTCTGGTAAGAGAGTTTTAACTGAAGAACAATCTTTTCTAATTTCTCATATTCTTTCTGATAATAATGCTAGATTAATTACATTTGGAGAAAGAAATGCTTTGATAATTGGCAGTAGGAGTGTTGCTGTTAAGACAGGAACGACCAATGATAAAAGAGATAACTGGACAATTGGCTGGACTCCTCAAGTTATTGTTGGAGTTTGGGTTGGTAATAATGATAATACTGAGATGAAAGAAGTTTCCTCTGGAATTTCTGGGGCTGCTCCAATTTGGCGTAAAATAATTAATACTGCTTTAGAAGGTAAAGCTAACATTGGTTTTAGTGTTCCTTCAGGAATTGTAACTGCGGAAGTAGATCAAACTTCGGGTTATCGAGTTCATGATGGATTCTCCTCTCGCGTAGAATATTTTATTAAAGGGACAGAGCCTCAGGGAGAAGATCCAGTTCACGCTAAACTTAAAATTTGTAAAGGGCAAGATAAATTAGCTACCATAGCCCAGATAGCCAGAGGAGATTATGATGAGAAAGAATATTTTGTTTTCAAAGAAGATGATCCTTTTTCTATTGATGGAAAAAATCGTTGGCAAGAAGGGATTGATGGATGGTTAGGTACTCAGTCTGATTCTCGTTATCACCCACCTACAGATTATTGTGGGGCCACAAGTGAAATTGAAGTTAGAATCGATAATCCTGGTCATGAATCTCAGGTAAATAATAACGATGTTCAAGTTTTAGGAAAAATTATTGCTGAAAATAATATTAAGAAAATAGAAATATTAATTGATGGGGATGTAAAAGAAACGATTGAAAACAACAGTAAATTCGATAAGATCTTCCATCTTTCTAATGGGACTTACTATATTGAAGTTAAAGCTTATGATGAAAAAGATAATAAGGGGGAAAGAGGAGCAAGAATTGGGGTAAACGTTCCTTGGGATTATGAACCCACTCCTTCTCCTATTATGACCCCAACACCAACTCTAACACCTTAGATTCAGAAATCTCTTCTCTTTAAGTGTTATAATATGGCTGTGGTTGAGTCTTTATTAAAAAGTAAAGAAACTGCCCTAAAATATTCTTCTAAAAAAGAATCTTCTTTTGGTGAAACAATTACAGAAAAAGAAGAAAGAAGGAATAAGTTTATTGGCGATTTAAAAAGTTTAGTTAAACTTCCTGGTGATTTTGTAAAAGCAAATAAGGATACTAAGACAAAAATAGCTGAAAAGGGCATAACTTGGATAGAAGAAAAGGCCTTTAATAATTTAAAAGAAGATGAAGGTAAAGAATTTAATAAAGAAGAAAAGGTTTGTTTTTATTGTTTTAAGAAAGAAAAAACTGAGATGATGTATGTTTATCTTTATTTTCTTTTAGTTACCAATAATAATAAATTTGGGAACCTTCTTGAATTAAATGAAGAAAAGGAAACAAAGCTTAAGTTTATAAACAATCTTTTTCCAAAAAAGGATACTTTTTAAAAAGGAGTATTTAGAGGGAAAGGTAAGAATTATTAACTTTTTATTTTTATTTTAAGCTTATCTCTAAGATTTTTTATTATTTTTTCTCTTACTTTTTTTACTTCTTTATCGGTTAACGTCTTTTTTTCATCTTGATAACTGATTCTTAGAGTAAAATTTTCCTTAAAAGAATCAACTAAATCTACGGTTTCAATAATTAAACTAGTTGATTTAATCAATTCAATTATATCTTCGATAGGAACATTTTTATCAATAACTAACGTTAAGTCTTCGATAATGGCTGGATATTTAGGAATAGGCTTATATTCTTTAATAGAACTAGCTGATTTTAAAATTTGGTCAAGTTCAATATCTACAATAATAGTCCTTTCTTTAATATTAAAATCATCTCTTATTTTATGATCTAGCTCCCCTATCACCCCGACAGGTTCTTTATCCACGATAATTTCAGCTAGATTATTATGTTTAAATATTTTACCGTAAGTGGTTTTTTCAAGTTCATAAGGATTAAATTTGTAATCTTTAATATTAAGTTCATTTAAAAGTGTTTCTAATATTCCCTTAACTGAATAAAAACTGTCTTTCGTAATCGCTAGAGTTAATGTCAGATTTTCTTCAGGTAATTTATCTTCTTTGATAAATAGGTAAATATTAGCTATCTCAAAAATTCTTATTTTATCTTGATATTTTTGATTATTTGAAATTACCGTAAGTAATGAGGGGATGAGAGAGGGTCTCATAATATTTTCTTCAGTTAGTGGATTATCAATTTGGATGCAATCACTTTTTTCTATTTTAACTTTTTCGAGAATTTGAGGACTTACCATTGAGTAATTATAAGTTTCATTAAAATTTAAAGATTTAAGTACATTTTTTATTTTGCTTTGCCAATTAAGGTTCTGATTTCCTCCATCTTGAGGGATATTGCCAACAAAAAGATTATTAGGGATATTATAATAGCCGTAGATGCGAGCTATTTCTTCAATAAGATCTTCAGGGATATTTATATCTTCCCATCTCCAGTGAGGAACTAAAGCTTCTATCTCATCCTGTTTTATTTTAGTTTCAAAGCTTAAATTATTAAGAATCTTTCCAGCTTCTTCAAGATTAATTTCAATACCAGTGACCTTTTTTAACTTATCTTTTGTAAGGGATACTTTTTGGGGTTTTTGGGGATTTGGGTAGATGTCAATAAGATTGCTAGCTATGGAAGCATCGCAATTATCCTTAAACATTTTAATCGCTCTTTTCATGGCTGGAATTACTCCTTCGGGATCAACTCCTTTTTCAAAACGAGAAGCGGCTTCTGTTCTGAATGATAATTTTTGACAAGTTTGACGAATCTTAATAGGATCGTATGTTTGAATAAACAAAAGAACTCTCTTAGTATTTTCATCTACCTCTGAGTTAGCTCCGCCCATGATTCCACAGAGGTCAATGAG
Source organism: uncultured Gammaproteobacteria bacterium (assembly GCA_964546445.1). Lineage (GTDB taxonomy): Bacteria > Patescibacteriota > Microgenomatia > PFEM01 > JAPLYW01 > CAZJJY01. Next base: position 4,826 of record CAZJJY010000014.1, on the reverse strand, counting down.
TCTTTTTTCTCCATCTTCAATAACAATGGTTCCTTTGGGGAGTTTTCTTTCTTTATTATCAATAGTTACAACAGTCTCCTCTTCTTTTGATTCTCTTAACGTCATTTTGTTCTTTTTAATTTTATCGTAATCAAAAGTGTGCATTGGTTGTCCAAGTTCGGTCATGAGGTAGTTAGAGATATCAATAACATTATTCAAGGCCCTGATACCTGCTTTTTCTAGCCTTTCTTGGGTTATCTTAGAAGATGGCTTTATTTCGACGTTATCAAAGATTAAAGCAGTAAAACGGGGGCAGAGACTATCTTTATTAATCTCTACTCTTAACTGAAGAGGCTTTTTAATTTCAGAAAGTTTACTTTTATCTTCTTTGGGTTCTATCAGTTCTGCTTTGATATTGAATCTAGGCAAAATAGCATTCAATTCTCTGGCTATACCATAAATAGATAAACAATCAGGTCGGTTACTAGTTATTTCTATTTCGTAAATGGAATCATTCTTTGAAGGAATTATTTTTTCGACTGATTGGCTACACAAAGAAAGATATTCAGCAATTTGCTTCACACTTGCTTTTGTTTTTATAAAATCTCTAAGCCAAGAATCGGGAATTAATATATTCATTTTAAAATTGGTTTAGGAAGCGAAAATCGCTATTAAATAATAATCTGATATCATCAATACCATATTTCATCATCAAAACTCTTTCTAATCCAAAACCTGAGGCAAAACCAGTGTATTTATTAGGATCAATTCCCCCATTTTTTAGGACTTGAGGGTGAACCATTCCGGCCCCTCCAATTTCCACCCATCCTTCCTTGCATACCTTACATCCTTTGCCTCCACAAACTGAGCAAGTAATGTCAACTTCAAATGATGGTTCAGTAAATTGAAAGTGAAACGGACGAATCCTTGTTTTTCTATCTTTACCGAAATATTCTTTAACAAAATAATCTAAAGTTCCTTTAAGGTGAGTAATATTAATTCCTTTATTGATTACCAGAGTTTCAAATTGATAAAACATTGGTGCGTGTGAGGTATCAATTTGTCGACGGTAACATTTGGCAATATTTAACATTCTTATAGGTGGTTGGTGTTTTTCCATCTCCCTTATCTGTCCTGATGATGTATGAGGAGTTAAAACTGCCCCTCCGTATTTTTTGTTTTTTAATCCTTTAATAAAGAAAGTTTCCCATTCATCTCTAGCTGGGTGGTTTTTTGGCATGTTGAGTTTTTCAAAGGCGTACCAATCCCACTCAATTTCTGGATAAGAAACTTGTTTAAAACCTATTCTTTTGAAGATATCACTTATTTCTTGAGAAGCTAAAGTAATCAGATGAAGATGTCCAAGGTTGGTTTTTTCCCCAGGCATGGTAACATCAAACCATTTATCATCCTTATTTTCTTTTTGCTTTAAAATAATTTTTATTTGTTGTTTAATACCATCTTCAACAACTTTTTTTGCTTCGTTGATAAGTTTCCCAATTTCTTTTCTTTCTTCTGGTTTTAATTTAGGAACTTCTTTTAATAAATTTGTTATTCCACCCTTACGTCCCAGGTAACTAATTCTTATTTGTTCTAATTCGTCTTTTGTATCTGCTTCAATAATGCTAGATAAAGCTTGATTCTTGAGATTTTGAATTTTATTTAAATCCATATTTTAATGTTGGCATAAAAGTAGCTAATAAACAATATTTCCTTAAAAAAATCCTCCTTGCGGAGGTTATTGTTTTTAGGTCTATAAAAAGCAAAATCCAACCTCCCTTAAAAAACAGCTTAGGCAAAAAATAATAAACCTTCATTTGCTGTCCAGGTAGTGGTTGGAACTTGCATTAGGTGCAATTATAAAGGAAAATGTGATTTGTTGTCAAGAGGTTTTTTCAACTTTTTTGTAGATGCTGTCGAAGGCCTTAGGATCAGAGCTAATTATTTCACAAAGCATTTTGCGATTAATTTCAATTTTATTTTCTTTTAGGGCATTAATAAATCGAGAATAGGAAAGATTTTTATCGGATAAAGCAGCATTTATTTTCATAATCCAAAGTTTTCTGAAGTCTCTTTTTTTGAGCTTGCGTCCAATAAAAGCATATTGACCAGCATGAAGATCAGCTTCTTTAGAAACTTTATAAAGCCTTCCTTTTGTCATCCTAAAACCCTTAGTACGTTTGAGGACTTTTTTATGTTTTTTAGATCTGGTTATTCCTGTTTTTACCCTCATTTTATTTACCTAGTATTTTTTTAATCTTCCCCTTCATCTTCCCTTTCATTTCTTTGGGAATTTTCTGGCTTCTAACTTGGCTTTTTTTCTTTTTTCTTCTTAAGTGTCTAACGTGAGAACCACGAAACAGAACTTTTCCGGTTTTAGTAACCCTAAATCTTCTTTTAATTGATTTTTTAATCTTTAATTTCTTTTTTTTCATCTTTTTTAACTTTCTCTGGTACTAAAGTCATCTCTAATCTTTTACCAGTAATTCTTGGCTCAGTTTCGACTTTAGAGAAAGCACCTACTTTATCAATAACTTTTCTGAAAAGAGTATAAGCAAGATCTTTTTTTGTTATTTGCCTACCTCTTAACATTAAGTTTATTTTTACTCTATGCCCTTCTTTCAAGAACTTTTCAATTTTCTTAATTCTAAAGTTAAGATCATTTTCAGCAATAAACAATGTCAATCTTATTTCTTTTAGCTCAGATTTCTTAGTCCTCTTCTTTTCTTCTTGTTGTTTCTTAGCCTCTAGATATTTAAATTTTTTAAAGTCAATAATTTTACAAACTGGTGGGTTTGCTTTTGTGGCAACCTCAACTAAATCTAGTTTGGCTTCTCGGGCTTTAGTTAAAGCCTGGCTAAGACTTAGAACTCCGATTTGCTTTCCTTCTGCGTCAATAACCCGGATCTTTTCGGCACTTATATATTGATTTATACGATAGAATTTTCTGGGTTTCTTATACAAAGTTTTAATTAGTTTATCAAATTTGTCTCTTTTTATCAATATCTTCCTTGAGAAGGCTAATAAATTTATCTAATTTCATATTTCCAATGATCCTACCACCTCTGGTTCTAATACTAATGTTTTTACTCTTAATTTCTTTTTCCCCAACAATAATCATATAAGGAATTTTTTGCATTTCAGCATCTCTTATCTTTGCTCCGACCGTTTCACTACGATCATCTAGATTAACTCTTATTTTTTCTTCTTTAAGTTGTTTTTGTATTTTTTGTGCATAATCTTTTTGTTTATCAGTAATAGGGATAATAATAGCTTGTATGGGGGAAAGCCAAGGAGGAAAGGCACCTACAAAGTATTCAATCAAAAGAGCAATTAAGCGTTCATAAGATCCCAGAATTGCTCTATGGACTATTACTGGTGAGATCTTTTTTCCATTTTGATCGATATAGTTTAAACCAAATCTTTTAGGAGTGGCAAAATCTAGTTGAACAGTAGGGATTTGGATTTCATTTCCCAAGGCATCTTTAAACATAAAGTCTAGTTTAGGGCCATATAAGGCTGCTTCTCCTTCACGTTTTTTAGCGTCCAACTTCATTTCATTGGCTACTTCTTCCAGTATTCTTTCGCATTCGTCCCAGTCCTTGGCTTCGCCTATATATTTTTCTAAATGACCGTAGTCTCTAACAGAAAAAGAAACCCAGTGTTTCCCCCAAAGACCAAGACCACCGTAGAAATCTTTAATAATATTAACAATATTGATTATTTCATCTTTTACTTGATCGATTCGACAAAAGGAATGGCCATCTTCAATAGTGATTGCATAAACTCGATTTAATCCTCCGATTTCTCGAGTCTTTTCAGCTCGGTATTGTTTTTCCGATTCCATGTATCTTATAGGTAGATCACGATAAGATCTTGGTTTTGAAGCATAAATTTGAGTTTGATGAGGGCATAGGACTGGCCTCATTACAAAATCATGACCTCTTGGAGAAGAAACACAAAATAATTCTTCCCTAAATTTGTCTGCATGGCCAGATAATTTAAAGAGTTCTATTTTTGCTAAATGAGGAGTCATCACCTTTTCAAAACCATAGTGTTGGCAAATTTCTTCAACATATTTCTGTAATTCGTCTTTAAGGATAGTACCCTTCGGAGTATAAAGAGGTAACCCTGCACCAACTAAATCAGAAAAGCAAAAAAGGTCTAATTCTTTACCGATTTTTCTATGGTCTCGTTTTTTGGCTTCTTTAATTACTTTTAAATAGTTATTTAATTCTTTTTTATCTTCAAAACAAGTACCGTAGATACGGGTAAGCATTTTATTTTTTTCACTTCCCTTCCAATAAGCACCAGCTAAAGAAAGAAGCTTGAATGGTCCTATTTTTGAAGTATTATTTATGTGAGGACCTTTACAAAGGTCTGTGAAACTAGTATTTTTATAAATAGAGATGCTATTGCCTTTTTCTTTTTTAATATCTTCAATTAATTCTAATTTATAGGGTTGGTTTTTAAATATCTTTTTTGCTTCTTCATAAGTAATTTCTTTTTTTTCAAAGGTAATAACTTCTTTTTTAATTTTTTCCATTTCCTTTTCTATCTTTTCAAGATTTTTTTCAACAATTGGTTTTTCAAATTCAAAATCATAGTAAAAACCGTTCTCAATCGCTGGTCCAATCCCAAGTTTAGTTTTAGGAAAAAGTTTAAGAACGGCCATGGCCAGAAGATGGCTACAGCTATGCCTCATTATTTCTAATTGGTTATTTTCTTTCATCTTAATTTAAGTTTGCGATTCTAATTTCCAAAGCTTTGTTAGTGACTTCGATTATCTGCGCAAAGAAGTGCCCAACTACAGGTAGCCCGCCTAACCATTTAAGAATCATCCCAAA
>CAZJJY010000013.1:0-14968 GCA_964546445.1 uncultured Gammaproteobacteria bacterium | reverse complement strand
TCCTTAAAAACAAAAAGAGCTTTATTGCTCTTTCTTTGTTTTAGTTTCTTTTTTATTCCTTCTCAAAATATATATGCTACTATTCAATCTTTTTTTACAAAATCTTTGGTAGAAGAAATTGATTTTCCTATTCCTTTGGTTACTTTTTATCCTTTGAACAAAAATGATATTCCTGCCCCTTTGTTGACAGCTGAATCAGCAGTTGTAGTAGATCAAGATTCGGCTGTTTTGGTTTTTGGTAAAAATGAAAAGGTCCAACTTTTTCCAGCTTCGACTGTCAAGGTAATGACAGCTTTAGTGGTTTTAGAATATTATAGTTTTGATGATGTTATCGTTGTTAAAAGTCCTGATGATGAAGGTCAGGATATGGAACTTTTAGAAGATGAAAAAATAACAGTTAAAAACTTACTTTATGGGGTTCTAGTTTCTTCAGCTAATGATGCTGCTTTAGTTTTGGCTCAAAATTATCCTGGTGGGGCAGAAACTTTCGTTAAAAGAATGAATGAAAAAGCTAAAGAATTAAATTTAAATGATACTTTCTTTGCCAATCCAACCGGATTAGATAGTGATAAAAATGGAGACTTGTTAAATTCCTATTCTTATAGCACCGCTTTAGATTTAGCTAGATTAGCTGCGGTAGCTTTAAAAAATGAAAATATTTTAGAGATGGTTTCTACTTTTTATATTAAGGTTACAGATGTAACAGGAGAAACAGTCCATCATCTTTATAATATTAATGAACTTTTAGAAAAAGTTCCTGGAATGAAGGGTTTAAAGACTGGTTGGACAGAAGAAGCAGGTGAATGCTTGATTGGTTATACAGAAAGGGAAGAGAGGGGAATTATTACGGTTATCTTAAAAAGCGAAAATCGTTTTTTAGAAACTAAAAAATTAGTTGATTGGACTTTCGAAAATTATATTTGGGAAGACATTACTCCATCCATTCGGAACTAACGGCCGAAACATAACCAAAGAAATTATTATCTCCTTCAAAGACATAGATTGGTTGAAGATAATGTTGTGGAATGTTTGATTCAAAGTAAGCTAGGTAAACTTGGCGAACAATAATATTTCCTCCCGTATTTTCACCAAGATTAGCAATATAGCCACTATCGCCCTGGAGTTCGCTCCAAGCTTTTTGAGCTATCTTTAAAGGATAAGTAGCCGAAGCTTCGGCTCTAATGGGATAGTAAGTGTATTTAACTTCAATGATTCTTCTATCTAGGGCTTTAATCCCTGAAAAAAGAAATGATATCAAAGAATCTTTAGGATTAGGGGGAAGAATTTTCAGGTTGTCTAAATTGGCCTTAAAAAGATTAACCCTGACAAAATCTGCATCTGATAAAGATAAGGCTGTTTTTAAACCTTCTGGATAAAACTTAAGATATTGGAACTCAGCGCTACCGGTGGAAATTTCATCAGGTAAAAGACCATTACTGGCTAAGAAGTTTTTTGCTTCTTGAGCTGCTTGTTGGTTAGTAGGTAAATTCTTACTATTAATAACCTCTTGATCATTAAAGTAATCATAATAAAGATGGAAGTTTCCTGTATTGGTATTTATCTCTAAAGTAGTATAAGGGGGTGCCCCTGTTTGCCAACGATAGGTTTTTTCATCAATTTGTTGTGGCTGTCCTTTAAAACCGAATTGTAAAGCTTGTTGTGTAATTCTATCCAAAGCCAACAAGTTAGATCCTGGTTTTGGAGTAAAGTAAACTTTGCCTGTTGTTGGAAATTTAGGTAAACCTCCTTGAATAGTTTCTAGTTTGAAGGTGAGTTCGGGGAGGTCTTTATTTTCAGGAAATTCTAACTTAGGTAATTTACCAAAACTAACTGTTGGTGGTGGCGGTGGCGGTGGTTTTAGCTTACGCCAAACACCAGAAACAAGGTTAAATCCAATCCTTAAGACTAAAATAGCAACTAAAAAAATTCCTCCTAATTTTAAGATTCTTCTTGTCCAATAGGTTGTTTGTGTTAAATTCGTCATAGGCAGCTATCTTTGAGTATAAAAGTTCGGTATGTTAAAATCAAGGTAGGATGAAAGAAGTTCGTGTTCGTACAGCTCCATCACCAACAGGTTTAGCTCATATCGGCAATATTTATACTGCTCTATTTAATTATGCTTACGCTAAAAAAAACAAAGGAAAGTTTGTTTTACGTATTGAAAATACCGATACGGAACGTTTTGTTGTTGGAGCTGAAAAAGTTGTTATCGACTCTTTGAATTGGTTGGGTTTAAAATATGATGAAGGTCCTGATGTCGGAGGGAAATATGGACCATATAGACAATCAGAAAGAATTGATCTTTATAAAAAATATGCCAAACAATTACAGGATCAAGATTTGGCTTATAAAAAAGAAGGAGCTGTTTGGTTTAAAATTCCTCAAGGAAAAACTTCTTGGAATGATTTGGTTAGAGGAAAAATAGAATTTGATAATTCTCAGATTAAAGACTTTGTAATTTTAAGATCAAATGGTTTTCCTGCTTATAATTTTGCCGTGGTTATTGATGATTATTCAATGAAGATGAGTACTGTTATTAGAGCTGAAGAACATATTTCCAATACCCCACGACAGATAATACTTTATAAAGCTTTAAAAGCAGAAGTTCCTGAATTTGCTCATTTACCGCTTTTAAGAAATCCTGATCAATCAAAGATTTCTAAAAGAAGAAACCCAGTGGCCGTTTCTTGGTATAAAGAAAATGGTTATCTTCCTGAAGCTTTAGTTAACTTTTTATGTCTGTTAGGATGGTCTCATCCTAAGGGAAAAGAAATATTTTTTATAGATGAGTTTATTAAAAACTTTTCTTTTAAAAGAGTATCTACCTCAGCTCCAATCTTCGATTTCAAGAAATTAGATTGGTTAAATGGTCATTATATTAGAGAAAAGAAAGATGAAGAGCTAATAAAACTATTAAAACCATTTACTCCCAAAGGAATGAAAAATGATTTAATTAAACAAACTATTCCTTTAGTTAAGGAGAGATTGATAAATCTATCAGATTATAAATCGTTAGTTGATTTTTTTGTTGAGGAACCAAAGGTTGATAAAAAGCTTTTGCTTAAAAAGAGTGGCAAAGATGGGAAATTAATAAAAGAGCAGTTTAAAAAAGCAGTAGAAAGGTTAGAAAAAGTTAAGGATTGGGAAACAAAAACATTAGAAGATCTTTTTAGAAAAATAGTTCAGGATAATGATTATCATTTAGGAAAATTCTTTATGGCGACAAGAATTGCCATTACCGGAAAATTTGCTACTCCACCTCTTTTTGAAACAATGGAAGTTCTAGGAAAAGAGAAAACAATTAAGAGATTGAAAAAGATTTAAATTTATTTTTCAAAAAGTTTACGAAGTTCGATTTTAGATTGCTCTAAAATTTCTTTTTGTTCTTTTTTCAAGTTCCCCCCAGCTCGGTTTATATAAAAATTAAGCATACTCATAGCCGATTGAAAGGGAGGGGATTTTCTTCGAACACTGTTTTCGGCTGATTTTTTTAAAGAAAGAGCAATTCTTTTTGGGTTTTTCCAAGTAAATACTCCTTCTTCCAAATCAAGAGCGATGCTTTTTTTAGTTATTTCTCCTGACCATTTTTTCTTGGTTATTTTATTAATCTTTAGGCAAATAGTTTTCTTCTCCAAACAGAGATTATTTTTATCATTCCATCTTTTTCTTCTTTAACGGTAACCCCAATTTCAATATGATTAGTAACTCTAATAACATTTTTAAGTCCAGAAACATTGGCCCACGCGATTCTTTGCGGGTCTGAAAGAACTTTTTCTATCTGCCATTTTTCTAAACCATAAAAAGATATCTTTTTAATGGCACGATTGGTATAGATTAGGTTACTTGGCATGTGATTATATTTTAGCAATATGATTTTATCATGTCTTGACTAATATTTTAAATTGAGGACTCAATAGCTGGTGTTTTTGCCTATCTACTGGTACAATGTTACTTTACCCTTGAAGCGGGGTTTTATTATGGAAAAAACAAATAAATCTATCAGAAATGTAGTCGTCATTGCTCACGTTGATCATGGTAAGACAACTCTAATTGATGCCTTGCTTAAACAAACGCATGTTTTTCGTGATAATCAGCAGCAAATGGGAGAAGAAAGGATATTGGATAGTAATGATCAAGAAAGAGAACGAGGAATTACTATTACGGCAAAAAATTGTGCAATCCTTTATAAGGGAGTAAAAATCAATATTATTGATACTCCTGGTCATGCTGATTTTTCCGGTGAGATTGAACGAACTTTAGGAATGGCTAATGGAGCTTTGCTTATTATCGATGCTCAAGAAGGTCCGATGCCACAAACAAGGTTTGTTTTGAAAAAAGCTTTAGAATTAGATTTGAAAGTAATTGTGGTTATTAATAAAATTGATAAACCATATGCTCGTGTTGCTCATGTTGTAGAAAAAACAGAAAATTTATTTTTAGAATTGGCAACTAGTGAAGATCATCTTGAATTTCCTGTAGTCTATACCGTAGGTAGAGAAGGAAGAGTTTATGATTCTTTGCCAAAAGACTTTAATGAACAAGCAACAGTTACTCCTTTATTGGAAAAGATTATTGATCATGTTCCTGCCCCAAATGTAGATGATAAAAAACCTTTTAAAATGTTAGTTTCTGCTCTTGATTATGATCCACATCTTGGCAGAATGTCTGTCGGTAGAATTCATCAGGGAATAATCAATATAGGAAAAAAATTAACTTTATCTAGTAATCCGAACAAAGCTTTTAAAGCTGAGAAAATATTTGTTTTTCAGGGTCTTAATAAAATAGTTGCTGAGAAAGTGTGTTCTGGTGATATTGTTACTATTGCTGGTGTTTCTGAATCAAAAATTGGTGATACCATTTCTGAGCCAGGTGATACTCAAATACTTTCGGCGGTTGAAATTGGAGAACCAACTCTTCATTTGACTTTAGGAACTAATGTTTCTCCCTTTTCTGGAAAAGAAGGAAAGTTTGTAACTATTAGACAACTTGAAGAACGTTTAAACAAAGAACTTGAGAAGAACTTAAGCCTGAAGGTAGTTAAAAGAACTGATGGAAAGTTTCAAATTTCTGGAAGAGGAGAACTTCATTTGGCCGTATTTTTAGAAAACTTAAGAAGAGAGGGATATGAGATGGAAGTAGAAAAGCCGGAAGTAATTTTCAAGAAAATTGATGGAGTAGTGAACGAGCCAGTTGAAGAATTAAATATTATTGTTCTTAAAGAATACCAAGGAATAATTAATCAAGAGATGGGGAAAAGATTTGCAGTTCTAGTCAAAACAGAGCCTATTAATGAAAAAGAAATTGAATTTATTTACAGGGTTCCTACCCGAGCGATAATTGGACTAAGAAGTATTTTATTAACAGCAACTAAAGGAACAGTAATTTTTAGTTCTCAGGTTGTTGATTATCAGCCTGTTGGAAAAGCAATACCAAGAATGAGAGGTGGAGTTTTAATAGCTTCACAATCAGGGGAATCTTTGTCTTATGGTCTTAATGCTGCTCAAGAAAGAGGGATCACTTTTATTGGTCCGGGGGAAAAAGTATATGAAGGAATGATAATTGGTAAGAACGCCAAGGACGACGATCTTGTTATTAATGTTTGCAAGGGAAAGCAATTAAGTAATATGCGTTCAAAATCTTCAGATGGAGTAATCCAACTTACCCCACCAACAGTATTTAGCTTAGAACAATGCTTAGATTTTATTGAGAAAGATGAACTTTTGGAAATTACTCCAAAATCGCTTCGCTTGAGAAAAAAGTTTTTGACAGAACTAGATAGAAAAAGATCGAAGAGAAAATAATATAGTCAAAAATATGTTATAATATAAATATATCCCTTAAGGAGGGATTTTATTAACACCTGTTTCCTCTCGTTAGCTAAGAAGATGTCTTCCAAAGATTTTTTCTGTTCGCCAGATAGAGACAGTATTTTAAAGTAGAAAGGTGGTGAAAAAATAAATGTCTAAAAGATTATTCGTTGGAAGGCTCCCTTATGCCGTAACTAGTTCTCAATTAGAAGAAATATTTTCCAAAATTGGTAAAGTTGTTTCCTGTGATGTGATCATTGATAGAGATAGTGGTCAAGGCAAAGGATTTGGTTTTATTGAAATGGAGAATGATAAAGAAGCAGATGAAGCTATTGAAAAATTAAATGACACTGAATTGGAAGGAAGAAAGATTGTTGTTAATGTTGCAAAACCAAGAGAAGAAAGACCAAGATTTGACAATCGAGGTGGAGGTCCTAGAGGAGATAACCGAGGCCCAAGAGGCGGAGGTTATCGTTAACCCCTGATTTAGTTTCTTGTAGAAAAAAGAAAGGATAGAACTTAATTTAAAAGTATTTAAAAATTAGGTGTTCTTTGTGTGGAATAAATTAACTACTAACCTTCAAGTGCTCTTAATATTGCTTCGCGGATATTATGGCCACGAAACCAACCATTTAAGAAAACAAGTGAAGGATTCTTTTTTCTGTTTTGGAGATAGAACTTATCAATATGACCGCCCTTTTTCAAGAAGTTGACTATTAAGTTATCTGTGGTATCTTTTTTATTATCGATGAATTCATTATAACACATTGCATATAATCTGAATTTTAAGTTTCTAGTTAGGCGGGTTAGTTTGGAGTCTTCTTTTAACTTGACAATTTAAAACTAGAGTGTTATTATGAATACATATTCATTATAATATTTACGAAGGGAGGTGACAAAGAACATGCCAGCATTTGATAGAACAGGTCCGCAAGGACAAGGTCCAATGACCGGAAGAGGATTAGGTCAGTGTGGAACAGGTCGAGGAATGGGAGTAGGATTTGGTAGAGGTCGTGGATACGGTAGAGGTTTGGGAAGATATTTCGGATGGAATGATCCTCAAACGAAAGAAGAAAAAATTGAGGATATTAAAGGATATCGTAAAGCACTACAGGAAGAGATGGAGGGAGCAGAAAAGGAACTTACGGATTTACAGAAGTAGAAGTAAAAACAAACTCCTGACTTGTCGAGATTTGCGTTCAATGATGAGTTAGGAGTTTAATAGATATTATAATAAGTTATATTAAGATTGGAAACATTTCACTGTTTATAATTTGGATAGTGAAAGTTGTTGAAAAAATAATAAGATGAAAATAGCTTTAAGTTCTTCAGGAAAAAGTATTAATAGTAACCTTAGCGAAACATTTGGGCGTTGTCCTTATTTTCTTATTGTTGAAATTGAGAATAAAGAAATAAAAAAAATGGAGGTAGTGGAAAATATAATTAGAAATCAAACAGGTGGAGTTGGTGTTTCAGTAGCTCAGATGATTGTCGAAAAAGGCGTTGATGTTTTAATTACAAAAAATGTTGGTCCAAGAGCTTTAGATGTTTTAGAACAGTTTAAGGTTGATATTTTTAATGGTAGTGGTTCTGCAGAAGAAAATATACAAAAATTTATCGAAGGTAAGTTGAAGAAATTATAATTTTGAGAATGAAGATAATTATTCCAACGAACGGTAAAAAGGGAATGCAGGATATGGTAGCCGAACATTTTGGACGTTGTCAAACTTACACGCTTCTTGATGAAAAAGGTAATCTTTTAAAGATAATAGATAATATCAGTGAACATATGGGTGGCGTTGGTTTGCCACCAGAGCTTATGAAAAAACATGGAGCTGATATTTTATTGTGTAAAGAGCTTGGCCCAAGAGCTCTTGATCTTTGCCAACAGTTAGGAATTGGTGTTTATGTTTGGCAGGCAAAAACAGTAAGGGATATTTTTGAGATGTGGAAAAATAAAAAAATTAAAAAAGCAGGTTTGGAAGATATTTGCGGAGAACATAAGAGATGAAGATTGCTATTACCGGAGGAAAAGGTGGAACAGGAAAATCCATGATTGCAGTGGCTCTTGCCCACAATCTTACAAAAAACAAAAAAGTTTTGTTAGTTGATATGGATGTGGATTGTCCTGGTGACGACTTGCTCCTTGGTCTAAAAATAAAAAAAGTAAGGGATGTGGAAAATATGATTCCCAAGCTTGATTCAGATAAATGTATAAAATGTGGTCAATGTGCTCAAGTTTGTAGGGAACATGCAATTGCTTTCGTTAAAAACAAAAATCCCATCTTTATTTATGATCAATGTACTGGATGTAAGGCTTGTAAAATAGTTTGTCCTGTTGGTGCAATTTCTGAAACAAAGCAAAAAATAGGAGAAATTTTTATTGGCAATAAAAAAAATCTTACTTTAGTATCAGGTAGGATGAAACCAGGAATAGAAGAATCTAGTTTGGTTGTTAATGCGGTAAAAAAATTTATAACAGAGAAAGAAAAAGAGTATGATTTTGTAATAGTTGATACAGCTGCTGGTACTCACTGTCCTGTAATTGCTGCTTTACTTAATAGTGATTGTGCTTTTGCAGTTACTGAGCCTACTCCTTTGGGGGCTCATGATCTTAATCTTATTCTTACCTTAACGGAAAAACTAAAAATAAAAACAAAAATTATTTTAAATAGAGCGGATATTGCTTCAGAAAATATAGTTGGAAAAGTAGCCAAAGAACATCAATCAGAAATTATTGCTAGGATACCTTATAGCAAGGAAATAGAAAAATTATATTTTGAAGGTAAGCCTATTGAACATGAAGCAATTCAAAAAATAATTGAGGTGATAAAAAAATGAAAACAATAACAATTTTATCAGGAAAAGGAGGAGTTGGGAAAAGTAGTTTAGCTGCTTCTTTATCTGTTCTTCTAGCTGAAAAAAACAAAATTATGGCTGTTGATTGTGATGTTGATGCGGCTAATCTTGCTTTGCTCCTTGGTGTTAAAAATTTAAGTAAAAAAGAAAATATATCAACAAATTATAAGGCCTTTGTTAATAAAAAAGCTGAACGATGCAAAAATATTATAAATAATTGTGTTTTTTCTGCAATTTCTTGGGATGAAAAAAGACAAATACCTAAAATAAATGAATTTTTATGTGAAGGGTGTGGTGTTTGTAAGCTTTTATGTCCCGAAGGGATAACTATAAAAAAAGTTAAAAATGCTATCATCGGGGAAGCTGAGACAGATTATGGCTTTCCCATTGTTTCTGGCCAACTAAAAATGGGCGAGTCAGGAAGCGGAAATGTGGTTAATATAGTAAAAGAGAGAGCTGAAAAAATGGCAAAAAAAATAAATGCTGATTTTTTAGTAGTTGATTCAGCGCCGGGAATTGGTTGCCCAGTAATCGCTTCTATCAGAGGAAGCGATTATATTATTGCCGTGACCGAACCTACGCCAGTTGCGTTTAGTGCTTTAAAAAGAGTTTTGCAGGTAGTCGAACATTTTAAAATTTCTTATGGTGTTGTTGTCAACAAGTGGGATATAAATAAGCCATTTACAATAAAGATAGAAAAATATATAAAAGAAAAAGGAGCTTCTGCTATCGGCAGAATTCCTTACAGTAAAGATTTTATAGAGGCAATGGTAAAGATGAAACCGGTAATAAAAGTAAATCATAAATATCAAAATATTTTTCAAGAAATTGCAAAGAAAATATGTTTATAAAAAATATTAGTTTAAAATACAAAATTTATAGGTTAATAGAAAAATAAAATGAAAGAAAAAATTGCCGCGATTTCAATATTAGCTAATGTTTTTTTGGCGATAGGCAAAATTTTTGTTGGGATTATTTCAAAATCAAGCGCTATTTTAGCCGAAGGAATTCATTCTTTTATGGATATTTTATCTTCGGCTATTAGTTATATTGGTATTAAAATATCTAAAAAACCTAGTGATCAAAAACATCCCTATGGTCATTATAAATTTGAAGTTTTGAGCGGTGTAATTATTACTTTAATTCTTTTGGGGACAGGAGTGGGAATTGTTTATGAAGCTTATAAGGGTTTTTTCCATCCAGAAGAAATTTTGATTAACTATTTAGCTTTTGGAGTAATGGCAATTTCTGCGATTATTAATGAAGTAATGGCTAGATTAAAAATTTATTTTGGTAAAAAAGAAAATTCAATCAGCTTGCTTTCAGATGGTGTTCATTCCAAGGTTGATGTTTATGCTTCATTGGCGATTTTAGTGGGGCTGTTTTTAACTAAATATTGGATTTATGCCGATTCATCTTTGGCTTTGTTGATTGGTCTTTATATTATTAAAGAATCTTTTTCTTTGGGGAAAGAAGCGGTTGATTCCTTATTGGATGTTTCTGCTGGTGAGTTAGCAGAAGAAAAGATAAAATTAATCGTTAAAGAACAAAATATTGAATTAGGTTTATTAAAAACACAGAAAAAAGGTTCAGTAATTACTGCTAATCTGGAAATAAAATTAACTAACACTTTAAGTGTTGAGGAAGCCACTAAAATTTCTAATATTTTGAGAGGAAAGCTTATGGAAGCCATTGAGAATCTAAAATATGTGGAAATTCAGATTGCTAGTCATGAAGTTTCCACTGGTTTTTATAAACCAACATTAGGAAGAGGTTTTGGTTGGCAAAGGCGGGGGAAATTTACAAAAGACTTTAAAAAGGCAGAAGGCCAAGGCCCTGGTGGTTGGTGTATCTGTTCTAAATGTGGTTATAAAGTTAAACATCAAAAGGGAGATCCGTGTGCTTCAATCCAATGTCCTAAGTGTAAAATTAGCTTGGAAAGAAAATAGCTTGAAAATTTATTATAAATAATATGCCAAGACCAAGAATACCACGTTGTTTACGATTTAAGCCAAATGTCCATTACTTTAAACCTCAAGGAATTCCGTTAAGGGAACTTGAAGAAGTGGTTTTATTGCCTGATGAACTGGAAGCGTTAAAATTACATGAAGTTGATGGATTAGAGCAGATTGAAGCTTCAAAGAAAATGAAAATATCACAACCAACATTTGCTAGACTATTGGGCAGTGCTAATAAAAAGGTTGCTGAGGCAATTATTAAAGGAAAGGCTATTATAATTGAGGGGAGGTGACAAAAGTGAGTTATAATTTAATGTCTGACGCTGAAAAGCAAGATAAAAAAGCTAAAAATTTAGCCAGAGCAAGACAATCTTTAATTGAGGAATTAGAAGCTATTAACTGGTATGAAGAAAGAGTTCAAGCCAGTAATGATAAAGATCTTAAAAGAATACTGACTCATAATCGTGATGAAGAAAAGGAACATGCGGTTATGTTGATTGAGTATTTGAGGAAAGAAGATAAGATTTTTGACAAAAAATTTGAAGAACACGATTAAATCTAAAAGTAGGAATATAACATGAAAAAGATATTTTTTATCATCTTATTATTGTTGGTTTTTTTTTCCTTTTTGAGTGTTTCAGTTTCTGCCCAGACAGAAATAGTAGGAGAATCGTTCAAAGAAGAAACCCTTGAAGCGATAGTAGAAACAATATTGGAGGAAAAGCAGATAAAACCGATGGGTTCAGAAGATTTACAACTTTATCAGAAACTGGAACTTCTGGTAACTAAAGGTTCTTTGAAAGATAAAAAGATTGTGGTTGAAAACGGAGATATTCCTCTTGCCAATAATTTGGAATACAAGGTAAGAGATAAAGTGATAGTAACTTTCGGTAAAAATTTTGAGGGGAACGATTACTTTTATATCACTGACTATATAAGACGTGATTCTTTGATTTGGTTATTTATTATTTTTGTGGTTGTGGCAGCAGCTATTGCCAGATGGCGTGGAATATTGTCGTTGATAGGGTTGGGTATTTCTTTTCTGGTTATTTTCTTCTTTATTCTTCCCAAGATTTTATCAGGCTCCAATCCTGTTGAAATTGCAATTTTAGGTTCATTGATTATCATTCCAGTTTCATTTTTCCTTTCCCATGGGTTCAATAAAAAAACAATGGTAGCCATAGTGGGAACGCTTATTGCTTTGATAATAACAGGTATCCTTTCAAGTGTCTTTGTTGAAGCAGCCAGACTAACAGGATTTGCTTCAGAGGAGGCGGGATTTTTACGGGTTGCCAGACAGATGATCAATATAAAGGGTTTACTTTTGGCAGGGATTATTATTGGTGTTTTAGGGATATTGGATGATATCACAATTTCCCAATCAGCCATTGTATTTCAGCTTAAAGAGGCCAATAAAAAACTTAAATTTAACGAACTTTACAAAAGAGCCATGAATGTTGGTCAAGATCACATCTCTTCAATGGTTAATACTTTGGTTTTGGTTTATGCCGGCGCATCTTTGCCACTTCTTCTTCTTTTTATTGATAACCCTCAACCTTTTTTTGAAGTTATTAACTATGAAATTATTGCTGATGAAATAGTGAGGACTTTAGTTGGCAGTATCGGGCTTATTCTTGCAGTCCCAATTACCACTCTTATAGCTGCTTTAGTTTCTAATAAGAAAAAATAATAGATAAAGATTTTTTATTCATTAGTCTTCTTAGACACTACGGTTAATAAGAGGTGATTGTTTTGGCTGAGCAGGCCGGTCTGGGTCCTTTCTGTCATTATAACCGAAGGTTTCAAGTTCCGCTTATAACTCAAGGCTAAATGTCTATTTACACTGAGAAAATCGAAGTAAGACAAATGAATCTTATAAAATAGATTAAAGAATTACTGACGATGCATTTTGAAAGAGTGTACTGTACAAAAGTGCATCTTCTGCTGCTCTTGCTTTGTCTTCTTTTTTTATATCATCTATTTTGCTCAACAATTTTATTATGTAGGGACTAACATTTTTTATATCTATTTCTCCTTTTGTTTTTAGAGCTTCTTCATAGAATTTTTCTGCCATAGGGAGAGAACCCCTAAAGTACCCCAAGGCTACTCTTTTTAAATCCATTGCTAATGCTCCTAATATTTGTTTATTTTTCATAAAATATTTTTAAAGAAATATTTGGCTAGATCTTCAAACTTTTTTCTTATTATCTGGTTTTGAATTTCATTACTCGCATTATTATCTCTTGGTCTAATATTGATAAATGAATTGCAATCAATAATCTTTGTTGCAATGTCAACCCCTCCACCCCATAAATCCGATTGACTTGAGTCTTTATCCAATAAGATTTTCTCTGATTCAAAATGCCTATCTGCCCCAGCCGAACAAACTTCATTTTTAATATCGATTACTATTTTAATATATACATCGAAAAACTCTTTTAACTTATCTATCTCATTTTTAGTAAATGGTTCGGATTTCGTAATAATCACTTAAGCTACATTATAGCTTGGTTAAAAATGTATTAAAAGAGTGGGTTAAAAATGTTGGTATTAAGCGCAAGCGAACTTTAAAGTAATCCTTATCTGTTGAGCAGCGTGGTTTAGGACCTTTCTATTATTATAACTCAGCTTTTTCAATACATTATCCCGAGACTAAGTGAGACAAATGAGACAGTATAAAAAAGGAAAACTAGTTTATTACCATTGGCCAGATAAATAACACTATAGATAAGAGTAAATCAATAGTACTTGACAGATACCCCTGGGGGGTCTATTATTGTTAGGTATCAATAAACATATGAGAAAAAATACAGTTGTCCAGCGCTTAAATATTGTAAGAGGTCAAATTGATGGGTTGGTTAACTTAATAGAAGAAAAAGAAAATTGTTCCAAGGTAGCGGAGCAATTTCGCGCTGTCGACGCTGCTCTAAAAAAGGCAATCGAGATGTATTTTAAAGAAAATTTAACTACTTGTTTAAAATCCGTCAACCGTAAGGATAAAAGAACAATTGAATTTTTATTGAAAGAAATAATTAAAAATAAATAATTAAAAAAAATGAAATCAAAAGCAATTGAACTTACAAAACAAAATTTTGAGAAAGAGGTTCTCCAATCAGAAATTCTTGTTTTAGTAGATTTCTGGGCGCCATGGTGTCAGCCCTGCTTGATGATGGCCCCTGTTTTGGATGAGCTTTCAGAAGAATTTGACGGCAGGTTAAAAATAGGTAAATTAAATATGGAACTTTCTGAGCATCAGTCATTGGCTGTTCAATATCAAGTTCAAGCTATTCCCAATATGAAACTTTTCAAGAAAGGTAAAGTAATTAAGGAATTTGTTGGTTTAAGATCAAAAGAGATTTTTAAACGGGAATTGGAATCAGAAATAGCCCCTTAGTGATTTCATTCAGAAAAAGATTAGGGTTTTTAATGTTATGGAAAAATTTAAAATAAATAAACAAAAATGTACTGGTTGCCAGATTTGCGTCCAGGTTTGCCCTGGGGCAACTAAGATAGGCAGAGATAGTAAAGCGGAGATTATTAATCAGGAAAAACTTGAACAATGTGGGGGAGAAACTGTTTGTCCTATGGGAGCAATAGAAAAAATAGCCAAGGAAGAAAAAGCAGAAATAGAAAGTCCATCTCAACCAGCTTTTCCAAATTCGTCTTCTTATCAATCTCCGTCGTTTAGTGGAAGAGGATCAGGCAGAGGAATGAGTAGAGGTTTGGGAAAGGGTTCTCGTAATGGGAGGGGTCGTGGTAGAGGTGGTGGAGGAAAAAGAATTTAAAATGAAAATTACTATTATGTTGAAAAGATTATAAAACATACGAAGATGTCTATAATGATGAAAGTTTATTATCTTGAGAGAATACGGTCTATGTTGGCATAGACCAATCCTGCTGAGCAGGTGGGTCTAGACCTCTTAGATCTTATAATTATGGTTCTATTTCTAGCTAGGAGTCCAGAACGATTTTTGGATCTTAAAATGGGATGAAATTATTCTTCATCCAAAGGAAGTTCACTGAGAGCTAACAAAGTTACTTTTTAAAAGTAGTTTTTAAGGGTTTAATTGACAAGATTAAACCAGTTACTAAAAACCAGGCCCAATGAACACTTATTACCCAATTTGCGAATCCGCTCCAAACAGAGACCAAAAATAAAGCTCCAAAGAAAACCGCTAATTTAATTAGGCCTATATCACAAATCCCATAATTCTTTAAATTCATTTTCATTTAATTTTCACCTCCTTCCTGTTCTTTATAATTATATTTTATTGTAACATTTCCTGCCCTAGCTGCGGGACTTGGACTCGAACCAAGATTACTTGATTCAGAATCAAGCGTCCT
>CAZJJY010000012.1:0-15034 GCA_964546445.1 uncultured Gammaproteobacteria bacterium | reverse complement strand
TTTTTAGATTAGCTTATCATTATGAACAAAAAACAGAATTTTATAAAAAGAAAGCTGTTTAATTAATTAAATTATGAAATTAAAAACATACATTGGTTTAGAAATACATATCGAACTTGAAACAAATTCAAAAATGTTTTGTCGCTGTTCGGCAGACTACTTTGGTAGTAAACCAAATACTCATGTTTGTCCAGTTTGTTTGGGTTTACCAGGAGCTTTGCCAGTTCCAAATAAAAAAGCTATTGAATTAACAATTATGGTTGGGCAAGCTTTGAATTGTCAGGTCAATTCTTTTAGTAAATTTGATAGAAAAAATTATTTTTATCCTGATTTACCTAAAGGTTATCAAATTAGTCAATATGATATACCTTTTTGTGAAAACGGAGAGTTTATGGATATTGGTATCACCAGAGCTCATTTAGAAGAAGATACAGCCAAGTTAACTCATACAAACTTAGAAGATAAAGAAGTTAGCTTAATCGATTTTAATCGTTCTGGTGTCCCTCTTTTAGAAATTGTAACTGAACCTGATATCAAAACTTCAAAACAAGCTAAAGAGTTTTTAAAGAAATTAACCCAGACAATTCGTTATTTGGGTGTTTCTGATTGCGATATGGAAAAAGGATCAATGAGGTTAGAAGTTAATATTTCTTTAGGTGGAGATAAATTACCTGATTATAAGGTTGAACTTAAAAATCTCAATTCTTTCCGTTTTGTCGAAAAGTCAATTGAATATGAAACAAAAAGACATTTAGAAATTTTTAAGGATGGTAAAAAACCAATTCAGGAAACGAGAGGTTGGGATGAGAAAAAACAAAGAAGTTTCTCTCAGAGAACAAAAGAAGAAGCTCAAGACTATCGTTACTTTCCTGAACCAGATATTCCTCCGATTCGTTTGGATAAAAAAGAGATAGAAAAGATTAAGAATTCTATCCCCGAACTTCCTGAACAGAAGAAAGATCGTTTTATGGAGTATTATGGTCTTTCAGAATATAATGCCTTACTTTTAACTGAAAATATTAAAAAAGCAGATTTCTTTGAACAAGTAGCTGACTTAGGAAGTAAAGAAAAAATAGAAGCTAAAAAAATAGCCAATATTTTAATTAATAGAAAAGTTAATATAAGCAAGATATCTCCTAAAGAATTCATTAAAGATATTTCAAATGAAAATAAGAAACCTCAATTTACAGGTGATGGTTTAGATAAGATAGCTAAAATTGTCTTGCAAAATAACCAAGAAGTAGTAGAAGAAATTAAAAAAGGAAAAGAAACAGCTATAGAATTTTTAGTCGGTCAGGTAATGAAAGAAACAAAAGGACAAGTTAGCCCTAATCAGGCTCGTGAGATACTTCGTGAAAAGATAAAGTCTGCTTGAAAAGATAAGTAAGTTTAGTTATATTTAAAACTGATGGCAGAGAGTAATAAAGAAACTTCCAATAATCAAGAGGATGTTTCTAAAAAACAATTTCCTCCTAGAAAAGAAGGCGAAACACCTCAAGAGTATTATCCTCGAGCTTTTTTCGAATTCTTAAAATCTGATGTGGAAAATAGTAAAAATAAAGATGACCTTCTTGAAAGGTTAAAAGAGACTTCAAAGATAACTGGGGAAACGACTGGTGATAAAGAAGAACAATCTACTATCGATTCTTTAACAAAACTTTATAATAAGAGAGGCTTTGAGGAGAATATTAAAAGTTTAGAACGTTTTAAAAAAGAAGGTAAAAAAGTATCTGTGTGTCGTCTCGATGTAGATGGTCTTAAAATAACAAACGATACCCTCCCTTGGGCATGGAGCAGGAGATGAACTTTTAAAACTTCTCGCTGGGGTTATTAAAAGTGGGAAAAGACCTTATGATATTGCTGCTCGTTGGGAAGATGGAGATGAATTTGATATAGGAATACTTGGAGACTTGGAAGAAGCAAATAAATTGATAAAAAGAGTAGAGGAAGGATTTGATGAAGCAGTTAAAAACTCATTTGGAAATTCAGGATTTGTCGACAAGCTTGGTTTCACTTTTGCTTTAGGAGAATGGCAACAGGAAGAAGATATCCAAACTGTTATGAAAAGAGTCGATGATGAACTTATAATGAAAAAGAAATCAAAGAAAGAAAATGGCTAAATTTACTCATCTTCACGTTCATTCTGACTATTCACTGCTTGATGGTCTAGCTAAAATAGAAAAGCTTTGTGCTAAAGCTTTAGAGCTTGGCATGGATTCTTTGGCTTTGACAGATCATGGAGTAATGTATGGAGCAGTCAAATTTTATACTACGGCTAAAGAATATGGTATTAAACCTATCATTGGTTTAGAAGCTTATGTTGCCGCCCGTTCCCACCTTGATAAACAAGCTAATATTGATTCTGACCGCTTTCATTTAATTTTACTAGCTAAAAATAACGTTGGTTATAAAAACTTAATGAAACTAACAACCCTAGCCCATTTAGAAGGTTTTTATTACAAACCGCGAATAGATATGGAGATGCTCAAACAATATTCGGAAGGATTAATTGCCAGCTCTGCCTGTATTGAAGGAGAAATTCCCCAACTTTTATTACAAGGAAAAGACAAACAAGCAGAAGAAAAGTTAAAAGTATTTTTAGATATTTTTGGCAAAGACTTTTATTTAGAAATTCAAGATCATCCTAAAATTTCTAAACAAGAAAAGGCTAATAAAAAAATAATAGCTTTATCAAGAAAATTTGGCGTTCCTTTAATTGCTACCAATGATGTTCATTATGTTGAGAAAGATGATGCTGAGGCACAAGATGCTCTGTTGGCAGTTCAAACTCAAAAGATGGTTGATGACAAGAATAGATTAACAATGCTTGGTTCGCCTGATTTTTATCTCCGCTCTCAAGAAGAGATGAGCGATGCTTTTAAACAATATCCTGAAGCAATTGAAAATACACAAAAAATCGCCAAAGCCTGTAATGTAGAGATTCCTATTGGTAAATGGATTTTACCTTATTATCCTTTACCAGAAGGAAAAACAGGAGAAGAACACTTAAAAGAACTTTCTCATGAAAGATTAAAGGATCGC
The DNA here is from genome assembly GCA_964546445.1 of uncultured Gammaproteobacteria bacterium. GTDB lineage: Bacteria > Patescibacteriota > Microgenomatia > PFEM01 > JAPLYW01 > CAZJJY01. Next base: position 11,992 of record CAZJJY010000012.1, on the reverse strand, counting down.
TTTTCCAAAACAAACAAAGAAGCTTTAGAAAGGCTTGACTATGAATTAGATATTATTTGTAAAAAAGGTTTTGCGACCTATTTTTTAATTGTTCAAGACTTTGTTAACTGGGCTAAAAAAGAAGGCATCAGAGTAGGACCGGGGAGAGGATCCGTAGCTGGTTCTTTAGTATCTTATGTTTTGAGAATTACTTCTATTGATCCTTTATACCATGATATTCCTTTTGAGAGATTTATGAATCCACAAAGACCAAGTCCTCCTGATATTGATTTAGACTTTGCCGATGATCGTCGTGATGAGGTTATTGAATACGTAACTAAAAAATATGGAGAAGATAAGGTCGCTCAAATAATTACCTTTAATGTCATGAAGGCCAAAGAGTCGGTCAGAGATATTGGGAGAGTTTTAGGAATGCCCTATTCTGATCCTGATAAAATCGCCAAACTAATTCCAGTCGGAATGTCTCTCGAAGAGGCTTTAAAAGCAGTTCCTGAATTAGCCGGCTACTATAAACAGAAAGAATTTAAGAAATTACTAGATTTGTGTAAAAGAGTGGAAGGAGTTTCTCGCCATGCTTCCACTCATGCGGCTGGAGTGGTTATTGCCGATAAAGAATTGACAGAATACGTTCCGTTACAAAAAGAGAGTAAAGGGGATCGTATTATTACCCAATATGATATGTATTCCATGGATCTTAATTCTTCAGATAACGCCATTGGTCTTTTAAAAATGGATTTCTTAGGTTTAAGAAACTTAACTATCTTAGAAAAAGCATTAGATTATGTTCGTCATGGAAGTGGAAAGGAAATAGATCTTTCAGAAATAAGACTAGATGATAAAGAAGCTTTGGCGGTTATTGCCAGAGGGGAAACAACCGGGATATTCCAATTAGAAAGTTCTGGGATGCGCGGTTTAGCTAGGAAATTAAAACCTAATAAATTTTCTGATATCTCCGCTATAGTTGCTTTGTATCGTCCAGGACCAATGCATCTTATTGATGAATTTATAAAAGGAAAAAAGAATCCTTCTAAAGTAAAATATCTTCATCCTGATTTAAAACCTATCTTGGAAGAGACATACGGAATTGCTGTTTATCAAGAACAATGTTTACAAATTGCTAATGTTATGGGTGGTTATAGTTTGGGTGAAGCTGATATTTTAAGAAGGGCCATTGGAAAGAAGAAAAGGTCCATTATGACTCGGGAAAGAAATAAGTTTGTTAAAAGAGCCCAGGATTTAAAATATAAAAAAGAAATTGCCGAAAAAGTTTTTAATTTCATTGAGAAATTTGCAGAGTATGGTTTTAATAAAGCACATTCCACTTCCTATGCCATGATTGCTTATCAGACTGCTTATCTTAAAGCTCATTATCCGGTTGAATTTATGGCCGCCTTGCTTACTGCAGAAGCTGGTGGTGGTTCAAATCCAAATAAAGATACAAAAGTAGCTTTGGCTGTGGAAGAATGTCGAAGAACAAGAATTAAAATTCTACCTCCAGATATTAACAAATCAAAGGTTGTTTTTACTATAGAAGAAGATAAAGATTCTTTGGAAGGAAAAGCTATTCGTTTTGGGCTCTCAGCCATTAAGAATATTGGCGAAGCGGCTATTAAGGCTATTTTAGAAGCCAGAGAAATGGGCGGTAATTTTAACTCTTTGGCTGAACTTTGCCAAAGAGTTGATCAACAAAAAGCTAATAAAAAAGTTGTTGAAAGCTTGATTAAGGTAGGGGCAATGGATAAATTTGGAAAAAGAGCCGCTATGATTTCCTCATTGGAAAAGATTAGAAGCAAAGGTAACGATTTTCAAAAACAAAAAGCTAATGGGCAAGATAGTCTTTTTGATGGAGATGAAAATGATGAAGGGGCACAAGCTGTTGATGACCTTCCAGATATGGAAGAATTTGATCGTCAAGAATTACTTTCTCTAGAAAAAAGCCTTTTAGGATTTTATCTGACCGAAAATCCATTAACTCCTCTTATAAAATCTCTAGACTCACGTAGCTCACATAAGATTGGAGAGTTATTAGAAGATAAAAATGTTAGTGGGCAGATTAAGATTGGTGGTTTAGTAGTTCAAACAAAGGTTGTTTTGACCAAAAATAAAGGACAGGAGATGGCTTTCGTCAAAATTGAAGATGATAGTGGTTCTATTGAAGTGGTTGTTTTTCCCAAGATATATTTTCAAACCAAACCATGTTGGAAAGAAGATAAGGTTGTCTTTATTGAAGGTAAAGTTCAAACAAGAGAAGGGGATAGAAACATTATTGTTGAAAAGGCTACTTTGATAGAAGAAGAGGATTTAGCCAAAAAGGAAAAAAAAGTTCCAAAGAGCGATTTAGACTTTGAAATAGAAATTCCTTCTCGAGTTAATCCTAGAAAGTTGGTTGAAATAAACAAGATTCTTAAACAAAGCCAAGGTCAAGATAAAGTCGGCCTCATTTTTGCTGATAGTCAAGGGAGAAGAAAAAGAATGGCTCTTCCCTTTGGAATAAAATATTCTAAGGAACTAAAAGAGCAAATAAATAAGATTATTGAAGAATAACCTCTTTTTTGGTAAAATATCTTTTATGGCAAAAGAAGCTCAATTAAATGGAACGACCTTTCATGTTGGTGATAAGGTAAAAGTTCTTCAAAAAATTCAAGAAGGAGACAAAACTAGAAATCAACCTTTTGAGGGTATTATTCTTGGTATTAAAGGTTGTGGTGAAAATAAAACATTTGTTGTTAGAAAGATAGGAGCTGGTGGGATAGGAGTAGAAAGGATTTGGCCTTTAAATTCTCCCTGGATTGAGAAGATCGATGTTTTGAGAAAGGCAAAAGTCAGAAGAGCAAAGCTTTACCATTTAAGGGACTATCCTAAAAAAATTAAATTTGCTAGTGAAAAGCAAGACAAAGTTAAAAAAGCCAAAAAGAAAAAATAAAACTTCTTTAGGAATTGAAACCCTAGTCGTAGGACAACTTCAAACTAATTGTTACCTAGTTTTCGATAAAAAAACCAGAGAAGCTGTTATTATTGATCCTGGTGATGACGCTGAGTTTATTATTCAAAAGATTAAAGACTTAGATTTAAAACCCCAATTTATTTTAGCCACTCACGGTCACTTTGACCACATCTTGGGTGCTTTAGAGCTCAAATTAGCCTTCAAAATACCTTTCTTAGTTCATAAGAAAGATGAATTTATTGTTAAAAGGGCTGGGAGGACAGCTGATTATTTTGTAAAAGGGGAATCTAATTTAACTCCAAAGATCGATAAATATATTAAAGAAGGCGATGAAATTGTTTTTGGTAAAGAAGGGGAATTAAAGGTAGTAGAAACTCCAGGTCACTCCCCTGGCGGGGTATTTTTTTTAAACGAGGGAGTATGTTTTTCAGGCGATACCCTCTTTAAACAAGCTATAGGTAGAACTGATTATTCCTACGGTTCCTCTAAAGATCTCTTGGAATCTCTTAAAAAAATATTTAAACTTCCGAAAGAGACGATAGTCTATCCGGGACATGGAGAGGTTACTATTATTGAAAAAGAGATAAAAATCTTGAAAGGTATGATAAAATAAATAATGTCAGCTAAAACCGCACAACTTAAAGATAAAGAATTTTGGTATAAGGATATTCTTCTTACTTGTAATAAACTACCTGATTTTGAACGCAACGACGTTAATCTTTCCACTCAATTTTCTCGTAATATAAAATTAAAATCACCCCTTGTTAGTTCTCCTATGGATACTGTCACGGGGTCTAAAATGGCTATCCTGATGGCCTTAATGGGTGGAATTGGGGTTATTCACTTCAATTACGAAACGATTGAGGAACAGATGAAGGAAGTAAAGAAGGTAAAGAGATTTGAAGCAGCCTTTGTTTTAGAACCTATTGTTTTAAGCCCTAAGAATAATATTTCAGATATTTATGATATTGCGGAAGAATATGGATTTTATAGTGTGCCTGTAACTGAAGATGGGACACTAAAATCAAAATTAGTTGGGATGGTGACACATAGAGATGTTCGTTTTTTAGAAACAAAAAAAGATATGAAGATCCCCTTAGAAAAGATTATGACTAAGGCAGAGGATCTTATCACAGCTAAAAAAGAAGATACTTTAGATAAAAACAATATTAAAGGAGCCAATAAGATTATTAGAAAATATAATCTAGATACTCTTCCTATTGTTAATAAGAATTCTCGTTTGGCAGCTTTAGTCACCGATAGTGATTTAAGAAAAAATAAAATATACCCTTTAGCCACTAAAGACAAAAATAAACAATTAAAAGTTTTAATTGCTGTTGAATCAAGGATATCTTTGGCTAAAGAGAGAATTAAAAAAGGAATAGAAGCTGGAATAGATGGTATTGTTATAGACTCTTCGGTTGTTTTTAAAGAGCAGATAGAAATAGCTAGATATGTAAAAAAGAATTACCCTCATCTAGAAGTTATTCTAGGGAATATTGATTCAGGCGAGATGTTAAAAGAAATTATTAAGGCAGGCGGTAAATATGTCGATGCTGTCAAGGTAGGTATTGGCCCTGGAGCCGCTTGTATTACCCAACAGCAATTAGGGATTGGTAGAGCTCAAGGTTCCGCCCTCTTAGATTGTGCTCAGACAGCCGATCAAATGGCTAAAAAAACAGGTTTTAGAATGCCTTTAGTAGCTGATGGTGGTATTAAAAATAGTTCAGATATAACTAAGGCCCTAGCCTTAGGGGCTCAAACAGTCATGATAGGAGGACTTTTAGCTGGATTAGAAGAATCACCAGGTGATGTTATCTATAATGAAGAAAAGGGCTATTTAGTTAAGAAATACAGAGGGATGGGGTCAATGGAGGCAATGGAAAAAAGAGGGGCAGTACGTTATAGAGTAGATAAGAATAGTATTAAAGTGGCTGAAGGTAAGGTTTTAGAAGTTGGTTTTAAAGGTTCTGGTTATCTATATTTACCTAAGACTATTGCGGCTGTTAAGCAAAGCATGCAAAAACTAGATTCTAAAGATATAAAAACCTTACAAAATTCTATTGAAATAAGACCTAATAAGATTTTGTTATAAAGTATTTTTTAAAAGATATATTATTACGAGTTTTAGAAATTGCTATTTCTAGTAAACAAGAACTTATTATCTTCCATAAAAAGTATAAAGATAGTCCTAACTAAAGGTTTTTTTTGATGTAAATTGTGATCCCAGATCATTGGAATCCGAACCAGGTTATAGCTAATCTACTGGATTTGTTTAATAAGTTTGCTTCTAAATTATTTCCTGGGAATAAACTAATATTTCCATTGGTTATTGAACCGTAACTTTATATTGGTAGAATGGTAAAAGAGATTATTTTATGAAAAACATTATAGAGGTTAGAAATCTAACAAAATATTATGGAAAAACATTAGCTGTAGATGGGATAGATTTTGATGTAAAGAAAGGAGAAATATTTGGGTTTCTAGGACCTAATGGAGCAGGTAAATCTACAACTATAAACATGCTTTGTACCATAATAGGAAAAAGTAAGGGTGAATTACTCATAGATGGAGACGATGTCTTTAAAAAACAGGAGGAAGTGAGGAAGAAAATAGGAATTGTTTTTCAAGAAAGGACATTAGATGAAAAACTCACTGCAAAAGAAAATCTTTATATCCATGGGAGGCTATATAACATTCCAAAAAGTAAGATAAATGAAAGAATAGAGAAGGTTTTAAAAGTAGTAGAATTATCAGCTAGGGAAAATGATTTGGTAAGCTCTTTTTCAGGAGGAATGAAAAGAAGGTTGGAAATAGCTAGAGGTCTTATGCATTACCCTAAAGTATTGTTTTTAGATGAACCTACCACAGGACTTGATCCTCAAACTAGAATTCATGTATGGGAATATTTATTAAAGCTAAGAAAAAAATATAAAACAACTATTTTCCTAACCACTCATTATATGGATGAGGCAGAGATATGTGACAGGATTGCCATAATAGATCAAGGAAAAATTGTCGTATGCGACACGCCACAAAAACTAAAAGGTGATTTAGCAACAAAGATAGTAAGGTTTAAAGTAGATGATAAGAAAAATGCAATTCAATTAATTAATAAGGAATTTGGATATAAATTGATTGAAACTAATGAAGGTTTTTTAGAAATAGAGGTAGAAGGTAAGCCAACAGAATTTATAGTTGGATTTTCTAAAAGATACAAAGGGAATATGAGTTATTTAGAGATAATCAAACCAACATTAAATGATGTTTTTATAAATATTACTGGAAAAGATATAAGAGAATAGGAAAAATATAATATGACAGCGATTATAACCATTTGGTATCGTGAATTTTTAAATTATATAAGGGATAGATCAAGAATACTAAGTTCATTTTTGATGAGTATCATGTTGATGCTTGTTTTTACCTTTGCCTTAGGTAATTTTGATACATCCATACTTGGTATTGAAAAAATTCAATACATGTTGCCAGGAATCATCGCTACCAGTATATTTATGACTTCAATAAATGGAGCATTAAGTGTTGTAACTGACAAAACGGAAGGTTTTATGAAAGAATTTTTAGTTTCACCCACAAAAAGATCAAGTATTGCCATTGGTAAAATTTTAGGAACAGCAACAACTGCATTAATACAAGGAACTATTATCCTGTTAATTTCTCCTTTATTTGGAATGAGATACTCTATTGGTATGCTATTAGGTTTATATGCAGGAATGATTGCCATAGCTTTAGCGGTTGCGGCAATAGGGTTATTTATTGCGACAAAAGTTAAATCGGCAATGGGGTTCCAAATGTTTGTTCAAATGTTGATGATGCCTATGATGTTTTTATCTGGGGCATATGTCCCAATTGATAATTTACCAAACTGGTTACGACCAGTTGTATATATAAATCCTGTTACCTATGCAGTCAGTGCATTTAGGAACATATCTGTAGATACAAGCGGAATATCCAACGAAATCTTAGAACGAATGGGACTTATTCTAACTTATGGTGATTTCAAAGTAACTCCTATTATTTCTATTGGAGTACTTTTAATTATAGGGTCAATCTTTTTACTACTTGCCGTAAATGCATTTAAAAATGTTTCTATCACACATAAAATAAAATTAAGATCACGTGGACTTGGGAGCCATTAAAATAGCCCTAAATAAAGGGCTTTTTTGATGTTAATTGTGAACCAAGTGTCCCTAGGATGGAACACCATTATAGAGAACCTAACCTATCAATATGGAATACTAAAGAAGTTTATTCAAATTCCTCAGGTTGAACCTAATTACCTTGCTTTTATCAGGTTTTGATTAAATTAAAAAACAGAGTGAAGCAAGATTAGTAGAATCATCTTCTGGTTTTATTTAATGTATCCACCAAAGTTTAAACAAACTTGGTTTTTTGAAAACTTGTAAAAGGTCAGTTAAGGAAAAGGCCCCGTCTTTATTTAAATCAAAAGGCAACATAAATTTAAAAAAGACTTCATTTTTCTCTTGGGTAATGGTTAAAAAGGTTTGTCTAGGTAAATAATAAGGCTTAAGTAGAACTAGCCTATACTGTTCACCGATTATCAAGTTATTGATTTGTTTAACTTCTCCTTGGCTTCTGTTAACTTTAATATTACTTTTTTCAAAAACAATTTCCTGTTTGGAATTATAAATTAATAATCTAAAATCATCACCCCGGTTGGTTCTTTTGGGAAAAAGCTTGGTTGTTAATTTAAGGTTCACTTGGGGTACAATTTCTAAATTCCATATGGTCTCTTGAGTAATTATTTTATGATTATCTTTACTAATACCAATATTGACCTTGAAGTTACCTAAATGATCACCGGTTTTAAAATAAAGATAAATGGTCTTTTCCTCAAGAGGTTCAATTGAAGAAAAATCAGAGAAGAAATATTGAAAATCATCAGATAAACCATCAAGTTTTAGTTTATAACCCTCATTGGTATCCCAAATACTTTGACCCTGATTTATGATTTTTAAAGCAAGCTGGTAAGCTGAATTCTTGATTAACTTTTTTGGTAAAGGTTCAAGCAAACCAATCTTATTCTCTTGGGTGGGCTGGCCTTTAACTTTAGATATTTGCTGGACTTGGGCATATTGTAGGTAAAACTCCTTACTATCTAATTTCTGCCAAGAGAAGTGGTCAAAAGGCTCTCCTTGATAGTTAAGGATAAAAGGAGTGACAGCTATCACATTAGGATCTTTGGTTGTTAAATCAAAATAAGTTTGAAAATAACTGGCTGCTTGTAGGGCTGAATAAAAATTTTTATTGATACTTATACCTTCTTGATGGGGCCAACCTGTCTCAGTGATAAAAATCGGTAGGTCTTTTTTAACCCCTAAAACTTTCAATAAGGATAATTCCCATTGGTAATTTCTGACTGAGTTGCGGCCAGTGGCTGTTGGCGGACTAATATAGCCATGGTTAGGATAGGAATGTGAAGCCCAACCATCAAGATAGGTAAACAGTTCATCGGCCCCACCAGGGATAGAGGTAATCATCTGGTTTAAAAAAGTTACTTCATCTTCATATGCCGGTGGTGATGAAGGAGCGGCGCTATCAAACCCAGCTAACATTACAAAAAAATCAGGATTTTTGTTTTTTAAGGTTTTGGCAAAAGACAAAGCGGTTTGACCATAGCCTGCAGGATCGACTTTATTACCCCACTCACTACCATGATTGGGCTCATTAAAAAGGACTATATAGCGGTTTTTGACTACCCAGTTTAAAGAGTCAAGAAAATCAGCCCACTTTTGGGCTTCATCAGGTTGACAAACCAGCCAGCATTCATTTTCAAAACTACTAGAGAGTCTAATAATAGGAATAAGGTGAAGTCGTCTAGCTTGATCAAAAACATCTTGCCATTTATCTTTATTCATCTCTTTTTCTTCCATAACTAAAGTGACATAGCCCCAGTCACCACCGCTGGAATTAACCAGCTTAGCGGCAGATTCTAAATCTTCTTGGGTTGGTAGAGCTAAATGAATGCCAAATTTATTGTTGACATCATCAATTCTATTAAAACTTGCTCTTATTTCTTTAGGAAAAAGAAGGGTAAAAATAAATAATAGAGATAAAAAGAAAAATCTCATTAGACTTAATTTTACCACCTAAGACTAAGTTTGAGTATGATTACATCGGGTTAATTTCTTGAATCATGGGTTGAATCCTAACAAAGGGCATGGCAAGATGCTCGGGGAATTTACATATAGAAACCACCAGTTGTCCTATTTCTGCTGGTTTTGCAACTTTCTTTTTAATATCTGCGGAAAAACCTTTTAAATCGGCAGCTTTTGCAAATTCAGTATCACCCCATGAAGGCATCAACGTAGTAATATGAATATTATCTTCTCTTAATTCATTATGAAGGCATTTTGCCAGTGACTCCGTACCAGCCTTTGCTGCTGAATACACGGAAAATGTTGGCCATGCATGTTGCGCACAAACACTGCTAATAAAGATAATATTACCGCCACCTTGCTTTTTCATCAATGGAATCACTCTTTTTGTACCATAGATACAACCAGTAAGATTCGTATCTATGGATTGTTTAATTTCTTCATCAGTTTGGTTTTCAAGAGGTTTCACGGCTATTCCTGCGCCAGCATTATTTATAAGAATATCAATTTTTTTATCACTGCTAATAACAGATTTTACTAGCTCATCCCAATCTTTAGGTTTTGTAACATCTCCAACAAAATATTTTACATTCAGGCGTTTTGCTGCTTTTTTCAATTTATTTTCTCTACGACCAGTAATCCAAACAATACATCCTTCTTTTTTTAAAGCCTCTGCTATCCCAACCCCATAGCCAACTGATGCTCCAGTTATTATTGCAATTTTTCCTTTTAGATTCATATTGTATTTATAATATCATTGATAGTGCAAATGTATAAGAGGGTATTGATATAAAAAAATTATTTTTTTAATTGAAGAGAGTATTCAGGTTATAAGTAATAGCCCTAAATAAAGGGCTTTTTTGATGGAAATTGTGACCCCAGACCATTGGAATCCGAACCAGGTTATAGCTAATCTACTAGATTTGTTTAATAAGTTCGCTTCAGAGGTGTTTCCTAAGAAGAATCTAATATCCCCATTGGTTATTGAATCATAGCTTAAAAAATATAGATTAATTGACAGGAATAGAAAAAAAAGTTACGCTACAGTTATACTTTAATAATAAAGGGATATATGTCTGAAATAAAACCAGAAGAATCTTTAGCAATACAAGGCAAAAATAAAGAAAATCCTTTAGCACCTCTTGATAAGCTGTGCCCGATTGATGAATTGCTTACTCCTGAAAATGCTCAAAGTATACAGACAATGCCTAATATGAATTGGACTTCAATTCTTAGAAACTCTCCAGTTAAAAATGCAGAGGCTGAAATATTGATGGGTAAAATAACTGCAGCAGCAGTAAAGGAGGGGCATTGGGTTGATATTCCTCTTAAAGAAAAAAATCCAGAAGCAGTAAAAACAGGACTAAGAAAATTAGTAGAAGTAGAGTTACTAGAGGTAATTGATGATGAGGAAGGGAAACACTTTATTAGACCTAAAGATAAATTCATTTCTTTTATTAAAGAAAGATTAGCCCCTTATGGTTCTAAAGAAAAAGAAGATACCCCTGGAAAAAGAGTAATTGAAGCTGAAGCACAAGAGATTAAATAAACGAAGTTTTACATAACTAAAATAGCCCTGAATAAAGGGCTTTTTTGATGTAAATTGTGACCCACCGAGTTTGGAATTGGAACCAAATATGGAAGGAATTTAAGTATCTCTATAGTAACTTCTCAACTAAGGCTAAATTTGACTATGATTATCTACCTTTAGAGTATGGAACTAATTAACCTATAAAATTGATTATCATTCCTATTTATGATATATTTCCACCACATTCAGTAAATTCTAGTTTTCTATAGCAGAAGATATTAGTAATTTGCTTTGACATATATTTTCGGATTTTGTTCTTTAACATCAATATATTTAAGGAGGAAGAAATGAGGAATGTAAAAATAGCTATTGATGGTCCTCCAGGGTCAGGGAAAACTACTCTATTGAGTGGTAATAATAATGAATATTCTAATAGCTTGGAAAGTAGAGGTTATTTTATATGGAAAGAAAGCACTTCAAAAGCAGTTGAAGAAATGATGGTTAAAAAAATAGATAACTTTCTTGAAACCGATGAATTTATGAAAAAGATTTTAAAGCATGAAAAAGAGCATCACGAACAATCAACGGTAGAAAATATCTATTTTTTTGATAGAGGTTTACCTGGGTATGATTTCATAGTAGAAGATCTTAACCCAAAGTGGCTTCCAAAATTTAAAGAAGCTAGTAAAAAGTATAGATATTATTCACATGTTTTTATATTTAAACCTATTATTACTTTGAAAGAAGTAAAAAAGGGAGGACCACAAGGGAAGGTTTTCAATATAAAAGAAAGAATAATGATCTATGAAAAAATGAGGAATGAATATATAAAAAGAGGCTATAAAGTTATAGATGTTCCTTTAGTTTCATATAACTTAGAAACAAGTAATGAAAAGAGAATACAATTCATTCTTGCTAAATTAAAGGAATTAAAAGTTATAGCTTGAGAATCAATAAAAAGAAAGGAAAAGCAGATGAATTTTTTTAAAAAGATAAGAAAAGCCTTTCGGGATTTTATTAATGAAGTCTTGCATGAAGTCAAAGACAGTAGAAATAAATACAGCGGTTACCAAAGTCCAGGCGACAGAGATTAGATGAATTATTGTGCTATTTAAGCCACAGATTTTCTTTTTTACTCTTAGAGTAAATTAGGTCTGTGGCTTTTTCTTTTATATAATAATAGCCCTAATTAAAGGGCTTTTTTGATGGAAATTGTGACCCCAGCGGGATTCGAACCCGCGATCTTCAGGATGAAAACCTGATGTCCTAGACCGCTAGACGACGGGGCCTTAAAATTGGAAATTGTGAGCCCGGAAGGGATCGAACCTTCGACACCCTGCTTAAAAGGCAGGTGCTCTACCACTGAGCTACGGGCCC